>NZ_CP121682.1:4230227-4532386 GCF_029760955.1 Streptomyces cathayae | reverse complement strand
ATGTGCTGGGTGAGCGGGGAGGTGCGGATGAGGTCCTTCCACTCGGCGACCGGGCGGCCGTACTTCTTCTCGATGGAGGGGAAGTAGCCGGCGGGACCCTTCACTGCGCTGGTCATGGGATGCCCGTTTCCTTTCTGATCCGGATGCTCCGGGTGGTCTCGATGATGTCCGCCGGAGGGCGGGCGGCTAGCGGTTTGCCGGGGTGACGGCCAGACGGGGTGTCGGGGTGGCGGCCAGGCGGGCCGTCACCGCGGCCAGCCACAGCAGGCCGAGGCCCGCCCCCGCGGTGAAGGCCGGCACGAAGGCGGCGGAGGCCGTGAAGCCGGCCAGGACGGCCACCGGCACGAGGCGTGAGGCGCGGGCCCAGCCGTGGTGGCCCCTGGCGGCGAGCGGGCGGGCCAGAACGACGAACGCCGCGCACAGGGCGAGATAGCCGACCGTCCCGGCCACCATGTGCGCGGCACCGTGCCCGCTCAGCGTGGCCGTGTCGGGCGCACCGGCGGGGAAACCGGCCCCCGCGTCGGCCGGGAAGATCGCGGCGGCCCAGAACGAGGCACCGAACACCCCGACCAGGACCGGCCCCCAGGTGCCGCCCGTACCGCCCCGCAGCGCCCGGCGCAGACCGGTCGCCCCCATGATCAGCAGCACTCCGGTGAGCAGGAAGTTCACCGTCTGGATCCAGCCCGCCTCACCGAGGGCGAGCTGGCTGATGGCGTTGCGGGTGAAGTCGAAGCCGTCCCGTGCCAGGCCCTGGGCGACGCCGAGCGCGAGGAACAGGGGGCCCGCCGCCGCGCCGCCGGTCAGAGCCCGCCGTGCCGCCGGTCGTGCCGCGGACGTGACGGAAGCGGGGTGCCGGGTCGCGCTGAGCGTGTGAGTCATGGTCGGGCCTTCCCCGTGCCGGTGTGGTCGTGGTCGCTCGTATGACCGACGGCACGAGGAGAAGCCATCGCCGCACACGGTGTGCGCTGGGTCACATGTTCCTGGGTGCCCGGGCGGCGCGGGTGCGCGCGGGACGAGCGGGACGAGCGGGCTGCGGTCTCGGCGATCGCCGGCTGCGCCCGGGGAGTGGACCCGCGGGCTTGACAGCCCACCTATCGATTGTCGATAGTATCGAAAATCGATATGCCGGTGGCGGGCGGACGGGGGAAGCATGCGTACGAAGTTCTGGTGGAGCCGGGCCGACGACCGGCTGCTGGGGGCGGTCCTGGGGCTGGCCGCTCTGCTGGTCGGCGTCTTCGGGGTGCTGGCCCCGGCCCTCGGGGTGGTCGGCCTCATCGACCCGGTGGACACCCGCGAGGTCGAGACCGGGAGCACGGCCTCGGTCTCGGGCGCTGTGACCGAGGCGGCGGCGGGCCACGGCATGACGCTCACCGGTACCCACCGGGCCGACCTCGTTTTCACCGACCCCGACCTGGGCCGGCGCCTGCTGCTCGCCCTGCCGGAGTTCGTCGGCAGCCTGCTCCTGCTCCTCGTCCTGGCCCTCCTCCTCCAGATCGCCAGGACCCTGCACGGCGGCGACGTCTTCGTGCCGAGGAACGCCCGACGCCTGAGCGTCATAGGGATCGTGGTGCTGGTGCAGGGCGTCTTCTCCCCGATGCTGCTGTCGCTCACCACACAGGCGCTGGTGAGCGGCACCCCCCTGGCCGACCTGGTCCCCTTCTCGGCCACCTTCTCCGGCGAGTACGTCCTGCTCGCCTTCCTCGTCCTGGCCCTGAGCGAGGTCTTCCGCCGCGGCACGAAGCTGCGGGCCGACACCGAGGGGCTGGTCTGATGCCGCCGGAGGAGGAACACCGGGTCCGAGTCCACCTGGACCGGCTGCTGGCCGACCGCGGCATGACCCTGTCCGAACTGGCGGCCAGGGTCGGGGTGACGGTGGTCAACCTCTCCGTCCTGAAGAACGACCGGGCGAAGGCGATCCGCTTCTCCACCCTCACCGCGATCTGCCGCGAACTGAACTGCCAGCCCGGCGACCTGCTCAGCGTCCGCGAGGACTGAACCCGGTGGTCGGCTCCGCCGGTCACGGAGCCTTCGGCGACCGGTGACCGGTGACCGAAGACCGGAGCCCGGCAACCAAGGCGCACCGCAGCAGACGCGTGTCGTGGCCCCGGCGTCCGGCTTCTGCGAGGAGGTCCTCGAGCGGGGAACGGAAAACCGTGTGGTCGTCGTAGTGGACGGACAGCGCCCGACGCAGGCGCGGCAGGTCGAGCAGGTCGAGCAGGTCGGCGCCCGGTTCGGTCACCCGGCGCGAGACCAGCCCGTGGCCGAGGCGGGCCGGACCTCCGGGCCGGAGGGAAAGCCGGTTCCCACTCCGCGCGCAAGGCCCCCCGGAAAGCGCCGCTCCTTCCCCCGTGGCGGGTGAGGCACGGGGCGCGCGCTTCGGGTGCGATGGACGGAGCGGCGGGCGTCGGCCGCTGCCCGGCCGGCCAGCCCCACCGGTGTCCCGGGCCGACTCGGTGAGGTGGACGGTGTGGAGCACTGGCGGGTCCTGATCGTTCTCGGTACGGCCCGGTTCCTGATGGTCCTGGTCACCTCCGTCATGAACGTGTCCGTCAGCCGGCTGGTCGAGGACGTCGACACCGAGGTCACCGCCCTCCAGGCCGTCATCACGTGGTACGCACCGGTCATGGCGGCGTTCATGATCATCGGCGGCGTCGCTCTCGCTGGTTTCCTGGTCACACCGCATCTGCCGACCGCCCCGGGCCGCCGTCCGCGGCAGCCGGACACCGGTGCCCCGGCCGAGGCGACCGGCCCGACGCGCTGAGACCGAGGCCGACACCGAGGGAGCCAGGCGTGCCCAGAATCAGGGCCAGAACCAGGGCCGGCCCGGCCACGGACCGGCGGGTGCGCCGCGCCGAGCGCCGGGCCCACGCGGACTACACGGGTGCCGTCTACGGCTCCATGCTCGCGGCCTCGGTGGTGCTCGGCGCCGGCTCGCTGGGCTCGTTCCCCCGCGCCGAGCTGGTGCTGCTGCTGGTGCTCACCGGTGTGGTGTTCTGGATCGCGCACGTGCACGCCCAGTTGTTCGGGGCGCGGCTGGCGCAGCGGGCTCCGGACCGCCGGCTGGTGCTGCGCGTGTGCCGTGACGAGTCGCCGATCGTCAAGGCCGCCTTCCCGCCGGCCGCCGCGGTGGCCGTCAGCCCGCTGCTGGGCCTGGACGTGCGGGGCGCCCTCTGGCTGGCCCTCTCCGTCGCCGTGGCCGGGCAGGTGGGCTGGTCCGTGGCCGCGGCGCACCGCGCCGGTGCTTCCCAGCGGCTGATGGCCGCCACCGCGTCGGTCAATCTGCTGATCGGCCTGCTGATCGTCTCCTTCAAGATCGTCCTGAAGCACTGAGGAAGCACTGAGGTCGCACCGAGGACACGCGGGCCCGGGGTGTCGGCCACCGGGTGGAGGGCCCCTGCACCGGGTGCCGGATCACCCCCGGTGGGTGATCCGGCACCGGGTGACCGGCGTGACCCTGGATCCGTCAGGTCCTCGCACACCGCCACGCGAGGAGGAGGAGCCATGTCCATGCCGCGTGGTCCGGCATCGCACACCGGGCCGGAACGCCGTCCCGACCGCGTGCCCTTCGATCCGATGGGCGATCCCACCCACGCACTCGCACGGCTCGGCCGTTCCTGGACCTGGCTCCTGGGCTCGGCCGTCACGACGCTGGTGCCCGGCGTCCTGGTACTGGTCTGGCCGGAGGCGACCCTGCACGTCCTGGCCGTCCTCCTCGGCCTGTACCTCCTGGTGACCGGGGCGTTCCGGTTCGTGGCCGTCTTCGCCCGGGAGGGGCACGAACGGCTCCCGGGGCTGCTCCTGGCCGTGCTGTACGTCCTGACCGGGGTGCTGTGCCTGCGGAACCCGCTGCAGACGATCGCCGCGCTCTCCCTGATCGTCGGGGTGGTCTGGCTCGTCTCCGGCGTGCTCACCCTCTACACGGCCCTCGCCACCCCGGACCTGCCGCACCGCGGCGTCGTCCTGGGCACGGCCGTGCTCGCCGTCGTCGCGGGGATCGTGGTCCTCGCCCTGCCGGTCGAATCGGCCCGCGCCCTGACCCGGTTGCTCGGCCTGTGGCTCGTCCTGCTCGGCCTGGCCGAGGTGGTGGTCGCCTTCGCGTGGCGGGCCGCGCTCCGAAGGACGCACTCCGCGGAGCCGCACCCACCCGTCCCGGCGGTCTGACACCACGGCCGCCGCGGAGGAACACCCATGAACCCGGCCACGGCCCCGGACCCGCCCGGTGACCGGGAGCACGAGGAGAGGGGCCGACAGGTGGAACGGCGCAGAGGTGGTACGAGCGGACCGGGCGGGTCCAGGGCCCCGGCCGCACTCGAAGGCGGGGCCGGACGGGCCCGCCTCGCCCTGCTCGCCCTCCTGGGAAGCATCCTGGTGCCGCTCGTCGCCGCCGGTCTGCGGAGCGTGCTGTGGGTCCTGGTCGGCGTCGCGGGGCTCGCGCTCGCCGCCGTCGGCGTGTGGTGGGCCCTGGCCCACACGGGTGTGCTCCGTGTCCTCGGGGCGGTCCTGTCGGTGGCCGCGCCGGTCACCGTGTTCGCCCTGTACGCCGCGTTCGACCTGCTGGGACCGGCCCTGGTGTCCCTGGCCCTGTGGGCGCTGGCCGTCACGACGGCGCGTACGGCCCTGACACCGGATCACCCCACCTCCGAACAGGCGGTCATCGAGGCGCCCCACACCCCCTGGGTGCTCATGAACCCGTACTCCGGGGGCGGCAAGGTGGGCCGTTTCCAACTGGTGGAGAAGGCCCGGGCGGCGGGCTGCCGGGTGGCCCTGCTCGACGCGGGCCAGGACGTCGTCGAGCTGGCCCGGCAGGCCGTCGCCGAGGGAGCCGATCTGCTGGCGGTGGCGGGCGGCGACGGCACCCAGGCCCTGGTCGCCGAGGTCGCGGCACGCCACGACCTGCCGTTCGTGGTGATCCCCGCGGGCACCCGCAACCACTTCGCCCTCGATCTCGGCCTCGACCGCGACGATCCGGCCGCCGCCCTGCGGGCCCTGGGGGACGGCGTCGAACTCCGCGTCGACCTCGGGTACGCCGCGGACCGGGTCTTCGTCAACAACGCCTCGTTCGGGACGTACGCGTCCGTCGTCACCGACCCCGCGTACCGGGACGCCAAGGCCCGTACGACCCTGCGCGCCCTTCCCGGCCTCCTCACCGGCGAGGAGGCGCTCAGGCTGCGGGTACGGACCGGCCGGACCCGCGTCGACGGGCTCCAGGCCCTGCTCGTCAGCAACAACCCCTACGGACGTGCCGTGGACGCGGCCCGTCCGGGGCGCAGGGAGCGGCTGGACTCGGGGCTCCTCGGCCTGGTGTGCGTGCGGGTCGGCAGCACCGCCGAGGCCGCGCGCATCGTGCGCGGTCCGCGCTCCGGGGGGCTCGTCCGGCTGTCCGCCGAAGAGGTCGTCGTCGAGGCCGGCACGGACACCCTCCCGGTCGGCATCGACGGAGAGCACGTCGTCCTGCCGTCACCCGTGGTGTGCCGCAGCGCGCCCGGTGCGCTCCGGGTCCGCGTGCCGCGCGACCGCCCGCACGCACGGCGGGGCAGCGGCGCGGCGGCCGACTGGCCGCGCGTGGCACGGTCGGCGCTGGGCCGTCCGGTCCCGGTGGCGGCTCCCCGCCGAGGACGGCGGGGAGCCCGGACCGCCGGGTGGAGGTCCGGGGCGGCTACCGGGGGGCGACCGCGTCCTCGGTACTTCTCGGGCGCCTCCGCTCCCGGACCAACGCGATCGTGATCACCAGCACGGCCACCAGCATGGAGAGCAGCACCTGGCTCCGTCCGCCGCCTTCCCTGCCGTCGGTGAGCATGTAGACGAGCACGAACGAGATCATCCCGATCGCCACCCATGTCAGGTACGGGAACAGCCACATCCGGACGACGAGCTTCTCCGGGCTCTCGCGCAGGATGATCCCCCGCATCCGCAGCTGCGAGAAGCAGATGACCAGCCACACGAAGAGCGCGACCGCGCCCGAGGAGTTCAGCAGGAACTGGAACACCGTGTCCGGCCACAGGTAGTTGAAGGCGACCGCCACGAAGCCGAAGGCCACGGAAGCCAGGATCGCGGCCTGTGGGACACCTTGTGCGTTGGTCCGTACGAAGGACCGCGGGGCGTCGCCGCGTTGGCCCAGGGAGAAGGCCATCCGGGAGGCGGTGTAGAGGCCGGAGTTGAGGCAGGACAGCACGGCGGTCAGCACGATGAAGTTCATGATCTCGCCGGCGTGCGGGATGCCGATGGAGTTCAGTGCCGCGACGTACGACCCCTTCTCCTGGATCGCGGGATCGTTCCAGGGCAGCAGGGAGACCACCACGAGGATCGAGCCGACGTAGAAGATGCCGACCCGCCAGATCACGCTCCTGGTGGCCTTCGCGACGGCCCGCTGCGCGTCCGGGGACTCGGCGGCGGCGAGGGTGACGATCTCGCTGCCCATGAAGGAGAAGACGACCAGCAGGATGCCGGTGAGGATCGCTCCGGGCCCGTGCGGCAGGAAGCCGCCGTGTGCGGTGAGGTTGGCGAAGCCCGTGGTGGCGTGGTCGGAGCCGGGCAGCACACCGAAGACCGCCAGGCCGCCGAGGACGATGAAGCCCGCGATGGCGACGACCTTGATGCCCGCGAACCAGAACTCGAACTCGCCGAAGGAGCCGACCGAGAGCAGGTTCGTGGCGGTGAGGACCACCATCACGATCAGTGCCCAGGCCCACTGCGGTACGGCCGGCACCCACCCTTCCAGGATCACGGCGGCCGCGGTCGCCTCCACGGCGAGCACGACGACCCAGAAGAACCAGTACAGCCAGCCGATCGAGAACCCGGCCCAGCGGCCCAGCGCCCGGTCCGCGTAGGCGGAGAAGGAGCCGGAGCTCGGGTTGGCCGCAGCCATCTCGCCGAGCATCCGCATCACCAGGACGACCAGGGCTCCGACCAGCGCGTACGACAGCAGAATGCCGGGCCCGGCGGCGGCGATACCGGAGGCGGAGCCCACGAAGAGGCCGGCGCCGATCACACCGCCGATGGCGATCATGGACAGATGGCGGTTCTTGAGACCGGCCTTCAGACCCGACTGCTCCGGGGGCGGGTCACCGGCCGGTGGAGTGGTGGCCGTGGCCAGGGAGTCAGGGGCGCGTGCAGTCATGTCGACATCCGTCCAAAGTGGGGTTGGGGAGTCTTGCCGGAAGTGGCCGCCGTGTTCACCGGGCCACCGGTCTCCGATCACCGGCGATCCGGATCTCCGGATACCCCGTGATCGGCGGGAACGAGCAGACCGGTTCGGGAACGAGCAGGCCGGTTCGGCAACGGGTCGGCCGTGACCCTGGAAGTTCTCGAAACCGTTCACTATGTGGGGGGTGGTGTTCGATATACGGATGCGGTGTCGATGATGGGGTCGTCATCGCACGTCGGCGCTGTGCTCCGTCTCCTCGTGAGAGGCGGTGCGAGAGCCGGTCCGCATCACTCGCGGAGATGAATTCGCGCAAGCGTATGGGGGGCCGTGAGGCGATGTGTTTGTACGGCTCGACGAACCCGACCCCGATCGGCTGTACGACCGACCAATGCGGAAGGAGGCGGGATCAGGCGGTGGGCGGCGACAGCCGCAGCTGGAGCATGGCGAGCAGACGCTGGTCAGGACGGCTCAGTTCGAGACCGGTCAGCTCCTCGGCCCGGCGAATGCGGTAGCGCAGCGTGTTGGGGTGCACATACAGCTGGGCGGCGGCGGCCCGTACGTCGCCGAAGGAATTCAGATAGGTCAGGACGGTCTCCGCCAGGCGGCCCTGGTTGCGGCTGTCGTGCTCGAGGAGGGCGGTCAGCCGTGGATCCCGTATCTCGGGATGGACGGAGAGCAGCGTCAGCAGCTCACTGACCAGCACTTCCGCCTGGATGTCCGGCAGTGCGGCGACCGCGGTGGGGACGTCGGTCCCCAGCATGGCGTCGAGGATGCGGTCGGCCTCCCGCCGTGACTCCGGGACGTCCCCGAGCCCGGACACCACGCAACCGACCGAGCCGCGCAGGGGCAGGTCCAGATGGCGGCCTGCGGCGTCGGTGATCTCCTGGCCCCAGCCGCGCAACGTGTCCACGTCGATGCTGCGCGGCAACTGGGGCAGGAGCACATAGATGCGGGAGTCGGCCTGCGTGACCAGCGCACTGCGATGCCGGGCGGCCATGTGCACGGAGATCAGGCTGGTGACCTCGGCGTGGGTCAGTTCCGGGGCGGCGACGACATCCGCGGTCTCGTACGAGAAGCCCAGGACGGCGGCCGGGCGGGCCGCGTCGAATCCCAGGTGGGTGGCCAGCGGCTGGGGCCCGGTGTTCCCGTCCAGCAGTCCGGCCAGCAGGGTCCGGGTGAACGTCAGTCCCTCCGAGAGCTCCCGGCGGCGGCGCACCAGGTGGAGCGTGGCGACCCGGGCCGCACCCAGCAGTGCCCGGTCCGAGTGTTCGGACAGGGGCGTCGAGCCCTCCTGCACCCAGATGGTCCCCAGTTGCCGGCCCCCGGACCGCACGGCCACCGCGAGCCGACGGCGGATCCCCAGCTCGGGGTGGCTGTCGATACTGATCACCTCGTCGCTGGAGTGCAGGTTCTGGAACACGCCCCACTCGCGCAGCTTCGCCAGGTACGGCTCCGGCCCCTGCCAGCCGAGGATGGAGCGCCGCCGCAGGTCGTCGATCTCGTCGGAGTCGGTGGAGCGGGAGTACGCCAGCACCCGGTGGGCGGCGTCCTCGATGCTGACGATGCCGTTGGTGAGGATGGCGGTGGTCTGCGCGAGCGAGAACAGGTCGCCCTCCTCGGCCCCTTCGCCCGGGAGGCCCGGCGGCACGTCGTCGAGGGCGGCGCGGGCCAGCGTGTTCACCTGTTCCCAGCGCGCTTCGCCGCGCAGCGAGAGCAGGGCGACCCCGGCCTCGGCGGCGGTCTCGCTGAGGGCCGCGGCCTGGCCGGGGCCGTCCAGTTTGACCACGACGCCGGCGGCTCCGTCGCGCCCGGCGGCCCGCAGCGCGGGATAGGCGGCCCGGCCGCGGGCACCGATGACGAGAACCAGTTCGCCCGGCCGGGTGACCGGCGGGTCCTCGGGGTCGAGCAGGGCGACGCTGCGGATCTCGACGTCCAGTCCGGCGGGAGCCGCCTGCACCTCCAACAGCGCATCACCCAGTGCCATCAGCAACTCGCGCAGGCTGATGCTCGCTGTGGGGGGAGGTACCGCGTCCGAACCTATGGTCATCGCCTCTGCCGGGGGCCGTGCCGAGCGCGATGCTATCCGCTCGGCACCGGGGGACCGCACCGGGTGTGTGCGGACCGCGGCGCGTGCGGACCGCGGCGCGTGCGACGGCACGATGCCTTCCGGGCCGTCGCACGCGCACGGGACACGTGGGACGCGGTCGGGCCGCTCACCGCATCCGCCCGAGCGTGAGCGATGCCGGTGACCACACCGCCCCGTGTGCCCCGGAGCCTCGCTGTCGTTTCCCCGCTTCCGGCAAGACGCCGGGAACCGGGCCGGGGCTCAGGGCCTGTCCGGCGGAGCGAGTCGGAGGACGTCGACGGCGCCTTGCTCGAAGACACGGTCGAAGTCGTCCTCGCGCCGGCTCTCGCTGTCCAGGGGTACGCGGCCACCGGCCGATGTTGCGCCCGGCGCGCGGCCCGGTCCGAGCGCGGCGGTGCGCCGACCGGGCGTGCCGGGCAGGCAGGCCCGCCCTCCTGACCCGCTGACGCCCTCGTGCGGTGTGCGTCGCCCCCCGGCCCCGACCCGGCTGGGCATGGTCCTCCGTCCACGTGGCGGCCGGGGGCGTCCGTGTGCACCTCGGCGGACATCCGGCTCAGCGGCACCGCGTGCGCGTCCGGCCCACCGAGCAGTGCCGCGGCGACCGTCCCGTCGCACGCGAGACGCACGCCCGCCGACCGGACGTCGATCCGGTGGGCGATCGCCCCGAGCGGAACCGGTCCTCCGTCCCCTCCCGGGCCCCCGACGGGCACGGACCGGGAGCCGGCACCGCCAGAGTTCTGGAGCGGTTCGTACGGCGGCCGGTCGCTTGCTCCGAGGGGGCGGGTGCAGCGGAACAGTCCGTGGCCGACTGCCGGCGGAGGTGGAAATTCAAGGATCGCCAAGGTCCGGACACCATGATATCTGCACCCACGGGATGAGAGTTTGACGGAACGTGCGGACAGTTTCCTTACAGCAGCGAACAGAGCGGAATTATTCGCCGCGCACAGGCCGCCACAACGTGCTACTGTCAATCGCAGTTGCAGTTGTGGTTCCCGAATTCCAAGTTCTTCTCAGGCGGCTTCCGTGCCACTGGAAACATCTTTGGCACCGGTCTTTTTCCGGGCGGGTCGATCATCGCGGCGACACGGCGCCCGTGCAGTGCGGATGCCGATTCACTGCCCCGAAGGAGACAAGACATGGCTACTGGCACCGTGAAGTGGTTCAACGCGGAAAAGGGCTTCGGCTTCATCGAGCAGGACGGCGGCGGCCCCGACGTCTTCGCCCACTACTCGAACATCGCCGCCCAGGGCTTCCGCGAGCTCCAGGAGGGCCAGAAGGTGAGCTTCGACATCGCGCAGGGGCAGAAGGGCCCGACGGCCGAGAACATCGTCCCCGCCTGACACCGGCGCACACTTCGTAGCTGGGGCCCGCATCCTTCGGGGTGCGGGCCCCAGCTGCATGCACGTCCCGCAGTGGTTTCGCCTGCGGGACGACCGCGGGGAATCCACAGACCTACACAAAAGGATTCCCTTTCGGGAATGCCAGAGCATCTCCCGTGCATCATGTTTTGGCGCACGATTCATTTTCGCGCCCCACTCGGCCCGTTCTTGCAATTCTCCATGCCGCTCACCGCTGCGGGAATTCCTTGATATGTGCCGCATCAAGGAAGGTTCCGCATGAACCGCACACGCACGAACGACCGCTTCGCCCGCACCCGGAACGGCAGCGCCGTCCCCGGGAAGAACGGCAGACAGTTCGGCTCGTCGTCCCTGAGCCGCTCCGGCGGACCGGTGCGTTCCCACGGTCACAGCCGCCGCCCCGCCGCGTTCCAGGGGGAGTTCGCCCTCCCGAAGACGATCACCCCGGCGCTGCCCGCCGTGGCGGGCTTCGCCGATCTCGACATGCCCGCGGAGCTGCTGACCGCGCTCGGCGCGCAGGGCGTGACCGTACCGTTCCCGATCCAGGCCGCGACGCTGCCGAACTCGCTCGCCGGCCGTGACGTCCTCGGCCGGGGGCGCACCGGTTCCGGCAAGACCCTCGCCTTCGGGCTGGCCCTGCTGGCCCGTACGGCCGGGCGGCGCGCCGAGGCCCGGCAGCCGCTGGGGCTGATCCTCGTACCGACGCGTGAGCTGGCGCAGCAGGTCACCGACGCGCTCACGCCGTACGCCCGCGCGGTGAGGCTGCGCCTGGCGACGGTCGTGGGAGGGATGCCGATCAGCAGGCAGGCCGGCGCGCTGCGCCGCGGCGTCGAGCTCGTCGTCGCCACCCCCGGACGCCTCAAGGACCTCATCGAACGCGGCGACTGCCGACTGGACCAGGTGTCCGTCACCGTCCTCGACGAAGCGGACCAGATGGCCGACATGGGCTTCATGCCGCAGGTCACCGCTCTGCTCGACCAGGTCCGTCCCGAGGGGCAGCGCATGCTGTTCTCCGCCACGCTCGACCGCAACGTCGACCTCCTCGTGCGCCGCTACCTGAGCGACCCCGTCGTGCACTCCGTCGATCCGTCGGCCGGCGCGGTCACGACGATGGAGCACCACGTGCTCCACGTCCACGGCGCCGACAAGCACGCGGCCGTCACCGAGATCGCCGCACGCGACGGCCGTGTGATCATGTTCCTGGACACCAAGCACGCCGTGGACCGCCTCACCGAGCACTTCCTGAACAGCGGGGTGCGGGCCGCCTCCCTGCACGGGGGCAAGTCGCAGCCGCAGCGCACCCGTACGCTGACGCAGTTCAAGAACGGGCACGTCAACGTGCTGGTGGCGACCAACGTCGCCGCGCGCGGCATCCACGTCGACAGTCTCGACCTCGTCGTCAACGTCGACCCTCCGACCGACCACAAGGACTACCTCCACCGCGGCGGCCGCACGGCCCGCGCCGGCGAGTCCGGCAGCGTCGTCACCCTGGTCACCCCGAACCAGCGCCGCGCCATGACCCGCCTCATGGAAATGGCCGGCATCGTCCCGCAGACCACCCAGGTCCGCGCGGGCGCGGAGGCCCTGCACCGCATCACCGGCGCCCAGGCCCCCTCCGGCATCCCGGTCGTCATCACCGCACCGGTGACCGAACGCCCCCGGCGCGGCGCCACCTCACGCGGCCGGCGCCGCGCCGTGCCGGCGGCCCGGCGCGCGCCCGCACGGCGGTCCGTCTCCGACGCCGCCTAGACCCGTCCTGATCAGGAAGCTGACCCATCTCTGCAGGAGGCACCTCTTGACGCTGGTCCAGATGCATTCCCGCCCGACCGGCACCGACGCCGTGCACAGGACGGCTGCCGATGCCGTGGACTCGGCCGGGCCTCAGGTCTGGGACGACATGACCGTCGAAGTGGCGCTGTCCCTCATGGCCGCCGCCCGCACGGGTCACCTCGTCGTCTGCGACGAGGACGGCCAGTACACCGACCTGGTCACCCAGGCCCGGCTCACCGCCGTGCGGGACAGTTCCGGCTACACCGACCGGCTCCGCCTGCGCGACGTCTCCGACGCGACGACGGCGGGCCCTTCGCCCCGCCGCTGACCACGGTGGCCGAGGCCGAGCACGCGATGCGCCACCGGCGGCTCGGGGCCTTGCCCGTGGTCGACGAACACGATGACGCCCCGGGCGTCATCGCCCTCTCCCGCTGAACCGCCACATCACAGCCGGCCCCTTTCCCCTTCTCCTTGTGAGGCGTCATGCGTTGTGTCATCGCCCGCTTTCCGTTCGAGCTCACCAAGGACGGCGTGCTGGAATCGATGAAGGGCGTCAAGCCCGAGCCGGTCACCGGCGACTCCGTCGTCATCGGGCGCCGCCACTACCCCGCCAAGCAGGTCGGCCAGGTCGTCACCCGCCAGGACCGCCGCGATTTCAGCGGCGGCGAAGTCCTCAGGGCCATGACCCGGCTCGGCTTCACCTGCCGCACCGCCCCCGAGGCCCCCGAGGCCGCAGAGGTCGCAGAGGCGAGGATCGCCGACCCGCTCCAGCGGGCTTCCCTGATGCTCGGCGCCCCCATGTCCATCTGACCTGCGGGAGGGGCGGCCACCGCCCCGGCCCTGAGCAGGGCATGACGAGTACGGCCCGCACGGACCCCGTCCGGGCTGACAAGTCCACAGGCACGCTTTTAGAGTGGTGGGCACGACCCCTGCCGGGCCTGCGGCACGCCTGTGCCGCAGCCACCTGCCGGCTCAGCCGGCATCTGGCGGAGGTGTCACCGTGCCGGACGACCGTCGGCCTTCTCGCTTCAGCGTCGACCTGTTCCCCGCCGCACGCGGATGGATCCGCGATGCCGCGTGCGTGGGCGAGGATCCCGAGCTCTTCTTCCCTCTGATCGAACGGGAAAGCGAGCCCCAGGTCGCTCGCGCCCGTGCGGTCTGCCATCGCTGCCGCGTCCTGCTCGCCTGCCGCCGGTGGGCCGTCGAGCAGGGGGAGGACGTCGGCATCTGGGGTGCGACCACCGCCGCGCAGCGTCGCGCCATCCGCCGGAAACTGTTCGGCGGCCCGGCGGGACAAGCGACGGGGAAAACGGTTCGTACACGCCGGGAATGACCGCTTACAGCAGGGGTGTCGGCCGAGCAGCGCAGCCCCGGGCCCTCCCGAAGGGGACTCGATCGCCGGTCCGATCGGCTGCCGGCCGCGGTCCTGGCGTGCCACCGTCCGCCATGAGCGTGCGGGTCAGGCGTCCGCCTTGTGGTCGGCCCCGACCTCACCGCCTCGCAGTGCGTCGTTGATGCGCCGGGCCTCTTCCAGTTGGTCTTCCAGGATGATGATGCGGCAGGCCGCCTCGATGGCGGTGCCCTGGTCGACCATCTCCCGGGCACGGGCGGCGATGCGCAGCTGATAGCGGGAGTAGCGACGGTGGCCGCCCTCGGAGCGCAGGGGTGTGATCAACCGGGCTTCACCGAGAGCCCGTAGGAAGGCGGGCGTGGTGCCGAGCATCTCCGCTGCTCGTCCCATGGTGTAAGCGGGGTAGTCGTCGTCGTCGATTCGGTCGAGCGGCGTGTCTGTGGTCATCTGCACCTCTGAGGGGGGAATGCGTCGAGGGGCCTTGGTGCCGTACGGCACCAAGGCCCCGAGGGATTTGTAACACCATCGACCGGCTTACTGCGAGGCCGGCCTTCTGTTTCCGCACCGACCCCTGACGAGGGGCGGAGAGTGCGGGGATCGCGGATGCGTGACCGTGGGACCACCTTCCGTTCCGGGGCCTGCGGTACCCGGGCAGACCGTTCTCGCCCGGGCGATCCTGATGGCGTCCTCCTCCTTCTCTTCCTTCTGTCTGACTTCTCACTCCTGCGGACCTGCGTACTGCCGGCGGCCCTCGTACGGCCACCAGGCCCGGCGGTCAGCGAGGGGGCCCCAAGCCTACTCCGGCCCCACCACTCCACCGCCGTGCCAGAACCTCTGTTCCCGCGGGCAGTTCGTGTCTGCCACGCCTCACCGACTTCCTGGCTACAGCAGACACACTAACCTCGGTGCGCGCACATGTCTACATCAGCCACCACAGATTTCGGTCCGTGCGAGTGAAGGGTTATCCACCGGCACCCGAGTGCCGCAACCGCTCGGCTTCGGCCGGGGCATGACGCGTGGGAGCGGCAGCCGCCTCGACGGACGGCCGCCGTGGTGCCACGCCGGGGCCGACAGCGGTCACGGCCGGCGCGTGTCGAAGCAGGCCGAAGAGCCCCGAAGAGCCGCTTTGCTTCCGCCCTGCAGGGCCGTGCACGGCGAAGGGCCCCGGTAGCGGCACGAGCGTGAGCGCGAGCGCGGCTCTTCCTACCCGTCGTGCTGTCGGCGCACCATCTCGGTGATCCAGACGGGCGCGAACGGGGACGTGCAGCCCGGGGAGGTCGGGTAGTCCTTGAGCACTTCCAGGCGCTCGCCGATGTCGACTGCGCGGGTACGGTGCTCGGCGTGCTCGATGCCGATCTGGGCCAGGCAGTGGTTCATCGCCCATTGCAAGCGATCCGGGGCGTTCTTCATCTCCGCCTCGATGACGTCGAGCAGTCCTGCCAGGTCGAGACCCCCAGGCCGCTTCGCCACGCGTTCGGTGGTCAGCGCCCAGCCGGCGCTCGCGACCACGGGATCCGGATCGGCGGACCAGGCCAGGCGCAGCTCTTCGGAGTGCGGGTTCTTCTTCACCACGTAGTTCACGAGCCAGTCGTGCACCTTGGGTGCGCGTGCCTCGCGCAGCATGACGTCCAGTTCCTCGCGCTCGAACGCCTTCGGGCGGCAGACCAGGATCGCCAGGAGTCTCGCCGCGGTGTCATCCGTCGCCCAGAGGCGGCGCGCGAGTTCCTGCTGCGTCTTCAGCCGCTTCGCGAGCGCGCGCAGCCTGCTGAGATTCACACCGTGATCGTCACCGTGCTTCTCGTTCACCCGGCGTGTCTTCGGGTCCTCGAGCTCGGCCAGCTCGGCCATCACCTCGGCCACGGCCGTCTCGACCGGCGTCGTCTCGGTCACCTCGGCCACCTCGGCCACCTCGGCCTCCTCACATCACAGTCAGCGGCATTGATGCTAGCCATCGACGTCAGTGCCGGGGGCACTCCGAGAGGCGCTGTTCATTTTTCGGTGCATCCATGTCATGGCACCGATGTGCCGGGGTCTCAGCCCGTCAGGGCGGCCGACGGGGCGAGAGCGGCGACCGCGCCGCCTGCGCGGGCCCTCCCGGTCGGCAGACTCACCGTGCCCCGCACCGTTCGGTCCTGCACGCCCGGGATCGGCCGCGGCCGGCGCACCGGGTTCAGAGCAGGTCCCGGGCCTCGTCGCGCAGCGTCGACAACGCGTGCCGCGCGGCCGCCGTGTCCGGCAGCACGGCGAACAGCAGGGGACTGCCGGCAGCCGGTTCCTCGACCAGGGTCCGGCGGATCCACTCCATGCCGTCCTTGAGCTCGGCGTACGCGTCCGCCGTCCCGCCGCTGCGGGCGAAGTTGCCGAGCGCCGACCGATGCATCGCGTCGATCAGCGCGGAGAGCGCCATCGGCAGGAACGCCGGACCGTCCGGGGGCAGTCGGTCACGCAGATACGCCCGGGTCAGGGCGACGTAGCGTTCGTTCTCGAGCACCTCACGCCTGCGCAACTCGGGCACGATCCGGGTCAGCCGGTAGCGCTGGAGCACCAGTTCGGGCCTGCTCAGGAAGTCGAGCATCACCACCTCGGTGGCCGCGACGACGACGTCCACCGGGGACCGCCCCCCGGTCGGCTTCACCAGGTGGCGCGCCAACAGCTCCAGCCGCGCGGAGTGATCGGGGAACGCCAGCTCGTCCTTGCCGTCGAAGTACCGGAACACCGTGCGCCGTGACACCTGCGACGCGTCCGCGACGGCCTCCACGGTGACGCTCTCGTAGCCCTGCTCCAGGAACAGCGCCATCGCCGTCTCCGCGATGCGGTACTTCGTCTCCAGCCCTCGTTCGGCCATGGCTCCTCCCCTCCCCCTCCCCGACTCCTCGGCGTCTCCGCACGAAGTCGCCGTGCGCCCGTGAGTCGGTGAACCCGTGAATCCGTGAGTCTATGACCACGGCCGCGGGGGGAGGCCGGGTCGGCCGCCGCCCCCGCGTACGGTCGACGCCGCCCACCCGCCGAACGGGCCGGTCCGGGCGGCGACGACACGGTTCCGCAGGGTCACTTCACCGCTTCCGCACCGGCTTCCCCACCGGCCGGAGAGCCCGGGCCGGCGCCCTGGCCGGCCCGCCGGTCCTCGGAACGCACCGTTCGATGCAGCACCGGCAGGAGCAGCACGCCGAGGACGGCGGCGCCCACGAGCACGGCGTGTCCGGCGGACTCGCTCCCCCGGCCCTCGGCGAGTCCGTACAGATAGGGGCCGACGAACCCGCCGAGCAGCCCGACCGTGTTGATGAACGCGAGTCCGGCCGCGGCCATCAGCCCGGACATCCTCGCCATCGCGACCGACCAGTAGAGCGGGAGGATGCCGACCAGCAGCAGCATCGCCGCGTCGATCAGCAGAATGCGCAGGATCGCGCCGTCGGAGACGCTGTACGCGACCGCCACCGGGACCGTGGCGAGCGTCACGTACGTCAGGACCCGGACCTCGCTCTGCACACGGCGCTGGATCCACGGGATCACGAGCACGCCGATGAACGAGGCGATGCCGGCGCTGCCGCTCACCACACCGATCAGGAAGGACCCTTCCACGTCGAGGCTTTCGACGATGGACGGGAAGTTGTACTGGATCGCCACGCTGTTGACCTGGTTCGCGAAGTAGATCAGGGACAGCGCGAGGATGAACGGCCGGGCGAAGGCGATCCTGGCGTTGCCCTTCAGGGTGCCGTGCCCCGGGGCGGTCCGCACGACCGCGCGCTCGTTCAGCACCGCGGCCTCCCGCGCCGTCAGCCACTTCGCGTCCTGTGGCCGGTCGGGCACGAGGCGCCACACGAAGTAGGCGACGACCACGGTGAGCAGGCCCTCGACGAGGAACATCCACTGCCAGCCGTACAGCCCGCCCGCTCCGTGGAGCTCCATGAGAGCGCCGCCGAGGGGAGCCCCGAGTGCGAAACCGGCGCACACGGCGAGGTAGAGGATCCCGACCACGGTCACCCGCTGCTTCTGCGAGAACCAGATCGTGACGGTGTACATGAGCGCCGGGTACAGGCCGGCCTCGGCCGCGCCGAGCAGGAACCGGACGATGTAGAAGGACAGTTCGTCCTGCACGAACATCATGCAGGAGCAGAGCAGTCCCCAGGTCACGGCGATCCGGGTGATCCAGCGCCGCGGCCCGACCCGGTACATGATCAGGTTGCTGGGCACCTCCAGGAGCGCGTAGCTCAGGAAGAAGATGCCCGCGCCGACGCCGTACGCCGCGGCGCTGATGCCCACGTCGGCTTCGAGCGACGTCTTGGCCATACCGACGTTGGTGCGGTCCACGAACGCCATGAAGTACGTGAGGCACAGGATCGGCAAGAGACGGAAGGCCGCTTTGCGGCTCGCCGTGGCGTGCAGGGCGTCGGTGCCGTCCTGCGCGGTTCGCTGCTGGTTCACAACGGGGCTCCCGGAGCGTATGGCACTGGATGTCATTTTTTGACACTCGGTGGCGCTGGACTGTGCCACACGCCACACGGGGGCACAAGACCTCTGACACAGGTTCGAGTTGACGCCCCTGAGCGCGGGCGGCAGAGCACCATCGCGGGCCCGTCCGGCCCTCATCCCGGAGGCCGCCCCGGCGCCTCCCGAGGTCGGTGACGATGAAGTGAAGATCACTTGAAGCAAGCGTGTGGGTGCGCGACCGGTTGCCGACTAGAGTCTTTCCATCACTGCTGGTTATGGGGCCGGAGCCTGGTGCACGCATGCCGGGTCACCGGTGGGGAGGGCCTGTCGAGCATGAGCCGTCGCTCCAATGGGTTGGTCGCCGTCTGGGCCGAGGCGCAGCGCCAACAGCAACGTCAACAGGAGGCGCAAGCCAGGTTCCAGCGGGAGCAGGAGCGGCAGCAGCGCGCCCACCGGCGGGAGATCACCCGCAGCTACCGTGAGCAGAAAGCGGCGTACCGGGAGCAACGCGAGGCGGAGGCCCGGCGCCGTACGCAGGAACTCGACGCGCAGGTCGAGGCGTTGCAGGGCCTGTTGACGACGGGATGCCGGGCTCCGGCCTTCCGGACCGACGCGCTCGCCCGGCCGGAGCAGATCGAGGCGTTCGCCCCGGGACAGCTCGCGCACCCCCTCCCCATGCCGGACCCGAACCAGCATCAGTACCAGCCGCAGCAGAGCGGCTGGACCGCCGCACGCCGGGCGCAGGCGCAGGCGGAGGCCCGCTCCAGGTTCGAGCGCGACTGGCACGCCGCACAGGCCGCCGAAGCGCAGCGCCTGCACCAACTGGCCACCTATCAGGCGCAGTACCAGCAGTGGGCCGAGGCCCGGACGGCCGAGATCCGTCGGCACAACGCCGGCGTCGCGGAGATGGCGACGGGGCTCCGCAACGGAGATCCGGAGGCCGCGGTGGAGTACTTCTCCGCCGCCCTCTACGCCTCGACCGGCTGGCCGGAGGACCTGCCCCGCAGGCTGTCCGCGGCGTACGACCCGGGGGCGCGCCAGCTGGTGCTGAACTGGGAGCTGCCCAGGTACGACGTCGTCCCGGAGGCGAAGTCGGCGCGCTACCTGATCAACGCCGACCAGGTGAAGGAGTCGCCCCGACCGGTCACCCAACGCCGCACCCTGTACCGGGACGTACTCGCGCAGTGCCTCCTGCTGGTGCTGCGGGACCTGTTCGCGGCCGACGAGTTCGGCGCGCTGGAATCGGTCGCGCTGAACGGGTTCGTGGACGATCACGACCCGGTGACCGGCAGACGGGCGCCCATGTTCCTCGCCACCGTCATGGCTCCGCGTGCGACGTTCGCCGCGCTGCACCTGGAACAGGTGAACGCGGTCAACTGCCTGGTGGACGGCCTCCGGGGGCAGTTGTCCCCACGCCCCGACCAGTACACGCCCGTGCGGCCCGGCCGGCTTCCCGAGGACGTCGGCAACAACGTCGTCACCCATGGGGACGGCGAGGAGCCGGATCTGTACGAGATGGACCCCGTCGCCTTCGAAACGCTGGTCGCCGACCTGTTCCGGGCCATGGGCATGCAGGCCGTGACCACCCAGCGCTCGAACGACGGCGGTGTCGACGTCGACGCGCTGGACCCGGCCCCGATCCGCGGCGGCAAGATCGTCGTGCAGGTCAAGCGCTACCGCAACACCGTCCCCCCGACCGCCGTCCGCGACCTGTACGGAACCGTCCAGGACGCCGGCGCCAACAAGGGGGTCCTGGTCACCACCTCCGCGTTCGGCCCCGGCTCGCACACCTTCGCCAACGGCAAACCCCTGGAACTGGTGGCGGGCTCCGAACTGGTCGACCTGCTGCACCGCCACGGGCTGCGCGGGCGCCTGGGCGGCGGCGGCGAACGCCCGGTGCCCGCTCAGCGGACGGCACCGGACAGCAAAACCGGCGGTGACACCGGCGCGGACGACCACAACGTGCTGGGCATGTACTGGTCGGGCAACGTCGCCCTCGACGTGTGCGCGCTCGTCTGCCACGGCAACCGGGTCCTGGACGACGACCACTTCGTCTTCTACAACAACCCCCGCACACCCGACGGCACGGTGCGCACGCTCGTCCCCGTCGCGCCCGACAGGGCCGCCGTCCAGGTCTCCTTCGACGCCCTGCCGGCACACGCCGACCGTCTCGTCGTCATCGCCGCGGTCGACCCCGTCGCCAACCCCGCGGCCGACCTGTCCGAGTTCACCGACGCCGGCATCCGACTGCTGGACTCCGAGGGCACCCCGCTCGGCCAACTACACGTCTCCGACGGCCGCCCGGACGAGACCGCCCTCGTACTGGGCTCCTTCCGCCGCCGCGCGAACGGCGACTGGGACTTCGTCACCGGCGGCAGGGGATACCGGGGCGGCCTGGAGGAACTGGTCCGGGACTACGGCGTCGACGTGGAATAGTGCCGCCGTCGAGCGGCCGTGCCGGTTCGGAGGCGGGGCCAGGGCGGACGAGGGGGACAAAGAACATGACGACCTGGGGCCTGGTCATCGAGACCACCATGGGGGTCGGAGAACGCAAGCACACCGAGGCATACGTGCTCGCTCACGTCACCGGAGAGCGCGAGGAGGCACTCGCGGAGCTGGAACGACGGGCGCGAAGCTACTCGCCCCCGCACCCCAGAAACCCCAAGCGCCGTCGGCTCCTGCGGCAGGACGACGGGTTCCTGCTCGTCGTGGACGGGGCGTGGCAGTCGTTCGTCACCCGGTTCACGGTGGCGGAACTGATCGAGGACTCCGCCGCACCCCCCGCCCCGGAACCGGTGGTGGAAACCGTGCCGGATCCTGCGCCGGAACCTGTGGTGGAGGCGCCGAGTACGCCCGTCGCCGCGGCGCCCGAGCCCGCGGAACAGCAGATCGAGCGGTACGCAGACGGGGTACCGGTCAAGCCGGCCTGGCTGGGACGCACCGACCTGCCGTGAGAACGCCACCGATCGATGCGCCGAGGTGGGTCATCAGGCCCCGGCGGTCGAAGCTGCCCTGGACGCGCTTGCGGACCGCGGGACTCGCCTGCTCCAACAGCGTGTGGTCTTCCATGTCCGTGTTCTCCTTCGTGCCGGTGTGCAGCAGGGCGGGTCCGGTCAGGCGGCCAGGCGTTCCGCGAGCAGGACGACACCAATGACGATCATGATGGCGCCCGAGGCGCGGGTGACCGCCCGGGCCGCGGAGGGCCGGGTCTTCAGAACGGTGCGGGCGAGGAAGCCGACCGTGAGGTACACCAGCGCGCAGGCGGTCATGTGCAGGGTGCCGAACAGGCCGGTCTGCGCGGCGACGGGCCAGCCGCCGGTGGTGTCGATGAACTGCGGGAACAGCGAGAAGTACAGCAACAGCGCCTTGGGGTTCAGGCCGCTGATCCCGGCGCCCTTGAGCATCACCTGTCTCCGGGAGGCACCGGCCGTCTCCTCGGAGGCCGCCAGGGCTGCCGGCTGGCGCAGCACGTTCCAGCCCAGCCAGACCAGGTAGCCGGCTCCGGCAACGGTCAACGCGGTGAGCACGACCGGCGAGCTCGCCACGATCACGACCAGGCCCGCGACGGCCAGGATCGTGTAGCCCGCGTACCCGGCGATCAGCCCGGTCACGGCCGGGAGGACCGAGCGCTCCCGCAGACCCGCCGAGATCGTGAAGGCCCAGTCCGCCCCCGGGGTGAACACCAGCAGGAGGTCCACCGCCAGAAAAGCCGCCAGCGTGGTCGCGTCCATGAATCCGTCCCTCTCACGTACCCAGCTACGCAAGGGAGGCTAGGCCGGACCGGCCCGAAAGTGTTCCTTTCTTTACCCCAGAATCTCGCCTATTGGAGGAGAATCTTCTTCATGGACGCCCTAGACCGGAAGATTCTTGCTGAACTGCAGGTGGACGGCCGTCTCACGGTCACCGAACTCGCCGCACGTGTGCAGCTGAGCGTCTCGCCCTGCCACCGCCGCCTGCGCGACCTCGAACGCGAAGGTGCGATCCGCGGCTACCGCGCCGTCGTCGACCCCGCCGCCGTCGGCCTCCACTTCGAAACCCTCGTCTTCGCCACGCTGCGCTGGGAGGATCCCGACACCGTCACCTCCTTCGAAGAAGCGGTGAGCGCCATCCCGCACGTCCTCCAGGCCCAACGACTCTTCGGCGAACCCGACTACCTCCTGCGGGTCGCCACCACCGACCTCACCGCCTACCAGCAGCTCTACGACCAGCAACTCGCCCGCCTGCCCGGAGTGCAGCGCCTGACCTCCACCCTCGTCATGAAGAACGTCGTCGACGACCGGCCCTTGCCCGCATAGACCGTCGGCGCAGGCCGGACGCCGCTCAGCCCGGGCGCACCTCTCCGAGCCGATCCACAGGTCACGAGCATGGCTCGTCCGTGATGTTCCGTGGGAAGAGTGGGGGCATGACTGCGTACAAAAAAATGCCGTTCCACCTTGAGACCGAGCGGCTGATCCTGCGGCCGTGGGTCGAGTCGGACGCCGCCGAGTTCTGCGCCCTCCTCTCCGAACGCGGCAAGGGGACCCCCACCGTTGAGCACATCCGGACGTCCATCGCGGAGCTGCTCACCGCGACGGCGACCACGGGGATCGCCCTGTTGCCCATCCAGCGCCGTGACGAAGGCGACTTCATCGGCTACTGCGGGCTGATCATCGGCCGCTCCACCCTGGAGGAGCCCGAGATCGCGTATGAGCTGTTCCAGCGCGCGCATGGGCATGGCTACGCCACCGAGGCGGCCAGGGCGGTGCTCGATGCCGCTGTCGCGACCGGGCGGAAACGGCTCTGGTCGACCGTCGGCGCATGGAACACACCGTCGCTCCGTGTCCTTGAGAAGCTCGGGTTCGAGCGGGATCACGTTTCCACGGAAGACAACGGTGAAGTGGTCTGGCTCACACGCGTGTTGCCGTGACGCGAGAGCACGCTCCCGGGGCTTCACGCGCACCTGCTCGAGTGCGCTCCGGCGGGGCGCCGGGCATACCGAGACCGGTCAGCACTCGGGTCGCCCCGGGCACCCCGACTACCGACCCTGCCTTGAAGGGCGGAGCCTGCGCGCAGGATACTTGGTCACCCAGCAGCGCCCAGCTCGCACCATACGTACTTGCCCCGGTTGCCGAACCGGGAGAGCGGATGCCAGCCCCACACGTCGGCGCAGGCCCGCACCAGCGCCAGGCCCCGCCCGTCCTCCCCCTCCAGCTCCGGGGTGAAGGGCCTCGGCGGCTCCGGCGGGGACGGGTCCGCGTCCCACGCCCCGATCCGCAGGACGCCGTTGACCGACCAGCGCACCCGCAGTGCCGCCGGCCCCTTGGTGTGACGCACGGCGTTGGAGACCAACTCCGTAGCCATCAGCTCCGCGACGTCGACCAGACGAATCAGGCCGTGCATGGTGAGGATCAGGCGCAGGGTGCGACGGCAGATGGTGACGGCTCTCGGGTCGTTCGGGATGTACAGGGAGTACTCCCACGGCTCGGTTTCGGGCATGCGAACTCCAGTTGGGTGAGGGAGTTGGGAGCGCTGCAGGAGGACGGGCGACGGTGTCACTGCCGCCACGTCACGGCAGGACGAAGCGGTGCACTTCCGACGCCCCATCTCACGCAGAGCACTCAACGCGTCACCGAAGGTAGGTCTAATTCTTCATGTCACGCAAGCCGGTTCGCGTAATCTGGCCCCGAACGAGTTGCGTTCACTGGCGCATTGGATTGGGGAGCAGTCGATGGCCTTGAGGCGTGAACCGACGGCGCGTCAGTTGAGATTGGCGACCGAGTTGCGTCGCCTCCGTGACGCTGCGGGGTTGGCCGCTCGGGAGGCGGCGGCGCTGCTCGGAGTGAGCCCCGTGCAGATCAGCCACATCGAATCCGCCCTCGCCGGCGTAAGCGAGGAACGGCTACGTCGCCTTGCCGCCAACTATTCCTGTTCGAACGTCGAGTTGATCGACGCGTTGGTCTCCATGGCGTCTGAGCGGGCCCGCGGCTGGTGGGAGGACTACCGAGGTCTTCTGCCCGCCGCGTACCTGGATCTCGCCGAGTTGGAGCACCACGCGAAGTTTCGGAAGGACGTGGCGGTCATCCACGTGCCGGGGCTGTTTCAGACGGAGGACTACGCACGGGCCCTGTTCGCCTACATGAACCCGGAATTCCCGGACTCGGAGGTGGAACACCGAGTGTCACACAGGATGCGGCGGAAGATCGTCATCGAATGCCCAGATCCGATCCCGTACGACACCGTGATCCATGAAGCAGCGCTCCGGATCAAGGTCGCCGGACGTGCTGCGACTCGGGCTCAACTGACGCGCATCCTCGAGATGTCCGATGCCGACCATGTCACGGTCAGGGTCATCCCCTTCGCACTGGACGACTTCGCGGGCGCCGGGAGCACCATGGTGCACCTGGGTGGTCCGGTCCCCCGTCTGGACACCGTGGTACGCGACGCCCCTCACGGCACAGCACTCCTCGATTCCGAAGCCCAGCTGGAACACTTCCGGAAGCTCTTCCATAGGGTGAGTGAACGGTCACTCGCCCCAGATCAGTCACGTGACCTCATCCATGAGTTGATCAAGGAGTTGTGAGGAACCCAATGACCGCCCACCCCTCTACTCGCTGGCGCAAGTCCTCCTTCTCCGGGGGCGGTGAAGGCAACGACTGCGTGGAGATCTCGGAGGCTGACGACGCCCGCATAGCCATCCGTGACTCGAAGTACCCGGCCCGTGCCGCTTTCTCCGTACCCGCTCCGGTCTTCGCCGCCTTCGTCGGCGGCTTGAAGGCCCAACCGGGACCTCTGGTGTAGCAACAAGCTCTCTGCCACGCAGCGAAGTGGCCGGAACAGGTGCTTCGATCGCTGGGTTTGACGCCAACCAGGGTGAAATCCGGTCACGTTCGCCTACGTTGGGCGCACTGATCGCGCTCATCACAGGAGGCTCAGCCGTGTCGGAGGACACCACCCCGGACAGTGCCGGTTTCGAGACACGTGCCCGCATCGATACGACGAAGCCGCACTCGGCGCGGTTCTGGAACTACTTCGTCGGGGGCAAGGACAACTACAAGGTCGACCGGGAGATCGGGGACCAGATCAAGGGCATCTTCCCCGGGCTGGTCGACGTGGCCCACACCAGTCGACTGTTCCTCGGGCGGGCCGTCGGGCATCTGGCCGGGCAGCAGGGGATACGGCAGTTTCTGGACATCGGTACGGGACTGCCGACCGCCGACAACACGCACCAGGTGGCGCAGCGCGTCGCTCCGGACGCGCGGATCGTGTACGTCGACAACGACCCGATCGTGCTGACCCACGCCAACGCCCTGCTGACCAGCACCCCCGAGGGCCGGACGGACTATCTGGACGCCGATCTCTACGACCCGGAGTCCGTCCTGCGGGCCGCCGCCGGGACGCTGGACATGTCCCAGCCCGTCGCGCTGATGATCCTCAACACGCTCGGCCACGTCGCCGACTACGAGCAGGCGCGTGATCTGGTGCGCCGGCTCATGGCGGGGCTTCCCTCGGGGAGTTACCTGGTGATCAGCGACAGTACGGCCACGAGCGAGGGCATGGTCGCGGCCTCGAACGCCTACAACGCGAGCGGCGCCGTGCCGTACTACGTGCGCGAGGTCGAGGAGATCGCCGGGTTCTTCGACGGCCTGGAGCTGCTGGAGCCGGGCGTCGTACGGGTCCCGGAATGGCGGCCGGAGGCCGGCGCGCCGGACGAGGATGAAGCGAAGGACGTGGACGCCTTCTGCGGGGTGGGGCGCAAGGCGTAGCCGGGCAGGCGGGTAGGGGGTCGACCACGGGTCGTCCCCCTGCCTGTCGCGTGGATGGTGAGGAGCCTGGGGGAGAAACCGCAGACCGTTCTCGTCAAGCTCTGCAACACCAAAGGCAAGACGACTAGCAGCTGTTGACCAGCACTTCCAGTGCGCAGTACCTGCTCGGCCACGGCACCAGCACCGTGGAGTACCGGATCAGCGCCGCTGAAGGCGCCTGCAGGCAGAGGGCGACCCGATGACATCCCCCATATACGACCGGCCCGATGGGATGGTGTCCCTGCGGGTGGTGCAAGGGATCTGAAGGCGGCGTCGCGGCTCGAAGACGGTGGTGCCGCCCGGCGGACGTGAGATCGAGTGACGGCGCATCGGACCTCGCCGGGGGCGGTCGGCTGCTCGTGCGGACGATGTCCCGCGACCGCCCGGTGGGACGGCGGCCTCGACGCGTGCGATGTCCGGACGCGCGCCCGCGCCCCGGGGAGGACACACCGCCCCAAAACCGTGAGCACTTCGGCCACACCTGTCCTGATGCCGCTCATTTGAGCGCTCACCTGACACATGCCCGCCGACTGCTCACGGTTTTCGGCACGGCATCCGTCTCCGGCCCCGCAGCCTCGGGACCGCGGAGATCCCCTGCATCACCCACAGGGACACCATCCCCGATGGGCGAGATAGGTCTCCCGCCCTCGGGCGAACTTCCCCACCCGACGGCGGGGTTCGGCACGCGCGAACCGTCCGGCTATGCGCCGCACCAGCCCTGCGAAGTCATCGCCCCAACGGCCCGGGGCTACGCTGTGACCAGCGGCCACCGCCTGATCTTCTGTCTTCACACGCCGATGATCACCGGTGGCCGCACCCGTCTCCGACCCCACCCCCAGACCTCCCCCGACCTCGCCTACGGCTCCGACATCGCCGGCATCGGCCTGACCATCCCGGCGGTGGCATCGCAGCGATCCGGCGCGAGGGTCCGCTCTTGCTGGGCCTCGGCCCGACCCACCAGGTACCGCTCTTCATCTCGACCGTGGTGGGCACTCTGATGGTCATCCCCGGCCGCGCGACGCTCTGGCAGGGTTGCCTCCATCTGGTGCTGTTCGCGGCGTACTTGGTGCCGACGGTCATCCCCTGGCGGCACCGGCTCCCGCCCGGGGGGACCTGCCGCCCAGCCCCGGGATCAGCACCGCCGCCACCGCCAGGTGCATCAGAGCGAGGGAGACCCGGGTGCCGCCGTCCATGCCGTCGCCGATGAACGGCAGGAAAGACACGGCCAGTACGGTGCCGGCCACCCCGGTCCAGATGGCGCGGGCGCGCCGCGCCCCGAACCGCTCCAGGGCGGTCAGCAGTCCCCAGCCGGAGAGCGACGCGAGCAGTGCGACGACCGCCACGGGCACGGCGCCGATGTCGAGTGTCTGCTCGCCGTCGGCGATCCGCAGTCGGTGCCCCAGCAGGGGGTCCGCGACCAGCCACACCAGGACGGGGGCCAGGACGGCCAGGGCCGTCACCCCCAGACGCCTTTTCCGCGTGCTCACTTGGCGCCCCCCGAGAGCGCCCCGTGCAGGAAGACCTCCACCAGCTCCTGCGGGGTCAGGTCGGGCTCGTCCTCCGTACGCGGTTGGGTGAAGAGCAGCCCGAAGAAGAGGGCCGCGATCTGCTCCGGCGGCCGGCGCAGGGCGGCCCTGTCGGGCTCCAGCAGCTCCGCGAGGGCCGCGCGGATACGGGTCGTCGACTCCTCGCGGCCCGCGCCGCGCACCGTGCCGGGGTGCTTGCCGCCGCGATGCCCCAGCGAGCCGGCGATCGCGCCCATCCGGGACAGGTGCGCCTGCAGCGCCTCGGCCGCCTCCGCGAGCCGGTCGGGCAGCGGCTGGGACACGTCGATCGCGTCGAGTTCGCGGACCGCGTGCTCGGGAGAGAGCGCCTCGGCCATGCATGCCTGCAGCAGCTCGTCCTTGTCGGCGAAGACCCGGAAGATCGTGCCCTCGCCGATGCCCGCGGCGCGGGCGATCTTCGCGGTCGTCACCGCGGCGCCGTACTCGGCGATCAGCGGGATCGCGGTCTGGATGATCATCGCGCGGCGCTGCTCCGGTGACATGCCGGGGGCGCGGCGGCGGGTGGTCGGGTTCTCCCTGGGTGCTGTCATGACCGCGAGAGTACGGAGTGAGGGCTCACTCCGTCAATGAGTGAGCCCTCACTCCGCCCGCTTCTCCCGCACCCGGCTGCCTGCCGATGGCAACCCACCAAGATCCACAACTACGGCTGGAGCACCAAGGCTTCCTGGCCTCAGGGCCGACGGCCGACACTGGCGACCCCGGGTAACGTTTCTGCAGGTCAGCGCGGCAATCACGTGATCACCTGTCATGGTGAAACCGCCCGACAACAGACAACCCGAAAGGGCAATTCCTGGTTGTTCCCGACGTTCGCCAGGAACAACCAGAAGGAGATCATCTTGATGCGGTCGCGTGTCGTACGCTTGGCCACCGCACTCGCTGCGGCGAGCGCCCTCGTCGCCACAACGCCATCTGCGGCACATGCCGGCGCGATCGGGTCGGCGCCGGTCCGCACCTTCGAGTACAACGTCGGTGGCGTGACGATGAAGATCCCGACCGGGTGCATGTTCACGCACGCCGTCCGCGGGAGCGGCAAGAAGATCACCTACCAGAACGCCGATGTCGACTGCGCCTTCGTGGGCGCACTCAGCAGCGGCTTCTGCAACTGGCGCATCGACTTCACCTAAGCCGACACGAACAACAGGGCCTACCGGACGTCCCCCGGCAGAACGCACAGCGAATGCAAGATCGACCCCGTGCGCAACAACTCTCCACAGCGTCTGCCGCATTACGGCAAGGCATGCGCCCACCTCTACGTCAACGGGGTACAGCGAGTAAGTCAGTGTCACCACATCACGAAGTGAGTCATTCATGACCGAGCAGCGTGGGCCGGGCACGGATCCGGGATCTGAAATGCGTCGGCGCCGGGCCGGGATCGTGTCGTTCGTTGCGGGGCTTGTCGCGGCTCTCGCCTTCTTCGCGTTCTTCCCCGGGTTGCCTCATGTCATCGACTGGGGCGCCATCCTCGTCTCCCTGGCCGTGGGTGCCCTTGCCCGCTGGGCTTGTCGGGCCTGGATGGCGAGGAGCCTGGAGGAGAAGGAGAAACACAGCGATCAGGTGTGATCGGTGTCTTTGGTTTCGTGGGCGGCTGGGGTTCGCGACCCGATGGTGGGGGTTGAGGGTGCCGGCCTCTCCGTCGATGCGTGTCGTTTGTTGTGGCGGCTTGACGTTGCCGCCAGTGCTGCCGTCACCGTCAGGGACGTCGCCGCGAGGGCTGTCATGGTGATTGCCGGGGTGGTCAGTTGAGCCAGGGTGCCGGCCAGGGTGGCGGAGAGGCCCTGGAGGGTGAGCATGCCTGAGGAGTGGAGGCCGAGGGCGTGGCCGGAGAGGTGGGGCGGGGTGAGGGTCGTCAGGCGCTCCTGGTGGACCAGGCTCGCTCCGAAGCCGACCGAGGCCACGGCGACCAGGACGGCGGCCACGGGGAGAGGCGGGTGGAGGGCGAAGAGCAGGTACGGGGTGGCCAGGAGCAGGAGGAGCGGGGTGCCCAGGCGGGCTCTGCGGCTGGGCGGGACCAGGCGGCCGATGATGATGTCGCCGACCAGCATGCCGAAGGCGGCGCAGGCGAAGAGGGTGCCGGCGGCCTCGGGGGCGTAGGGGACGTAGAGGGATTCGCAGCCGACGATCAGGCCGTTGGGGATCCACAGCGCCAGGTAGACGTGACGGCGGGGTGGGGACGACCAGAGGGCGGCGTTCGCGCACCAGGTGGCTCGTACGGAGGGGCGGCCAAAGGCGCGCGGGCGGCGGCGGGGCAGGGCCAGGCCGCCATCTGCGGGTGCTGCTGGAGGCGGGGCTGGTGGAGCGGTGAGGCCGGGCGGGGCGGTCCGTGTTGTACGTACGGTCGGCGGCCGGTGAGGTGCTCTTGGAGGCGGGTACGGGGATGTCCCGTGACGGGCGGAGTTAGCATCCGGGTATGACGACTGTAGAGACCAACGGTTCTTCTCCCCTCGATGTCGAGATCGGTGCTCTGAGCGGTGGGTCCGCCGGGCTGGGGCGGTATGCGGGGCAGGTCGTGCTGGTGGTGAACGTGGCCTCCAAGTGCGGGCTGACGCCGCAGTACGCCGGGCTGGAGCTGCTGCACGAGAAGTACGCGGCGCGGGGCTTCACGGTGCTCGGGGTGCCCTGCAACCAGTTCATGGGGCAGGAGCCGGGCACCTCGGAGGAGATCGCCGAGTTCTGCTCCGCGACGTACGGGGTGACCTTCCCGATGACCGAGAAGGTCGAGGTCAACGGGGAGGGGCGGCACCCGCTGTACGAGCGGCTGGTCGGCTTCGCGGACTCCGAGGGGCACAGCGGGGACATCCGCTGGAACTTCGAGAAGTTCCTGATCGGGCGGGACGGCGAGGTCGTCGCCCGGTTCTCGCCGCAGACCGAGCCGGAGGCGGCGGAGCTCGTGGCGGCGGTCGAGGGCGCGCTCGGTTAGCAGCCCCCTCAAGAGCTGACGCCCCGGCGTCCGGTTTCGGGGGCCGCGTTGACCTTGTCCCTGGGGCAGGGTCCAGCGTTCGTGTCGTCGGGCGGACGGGCCGCCCGACGACGGAGGATGGCGCGGTGGACCCAGAGGTGGATCCGGAGAGCGGGGAACTGCTCGGGATCGGCGCGTTCGCGGCGCGGGCGCGGCTGTCGGCCAAGGCGTTGCGGTTGTACGACCGGCTGGGGCTGCTGGCGCCGGCGCGGGTCGACGAGGTCACCGGTTACCGGTCCTACCGGACGGGTCAGGTCGAGCGGGCCCGTACGGTGGCGCTGCTGCGTCAGCTGGACATGCCGCTCGCCCGGATCGCCGAGGTTCTCGACGCGGACGACGGTGCGGCCGCGGCCGACCGGCTCGCCGCCTACTGGGCGGACGTCGAGGCCCGGATCGCCGGACAGCGGACACTGGCCGCATTCCTCCGTGGACGGCTCTCTGGGAGGAGTTCCGAGATGTACGGAAAGTTCGCGGTCGAGACGGTGGACGTGCCGCAGCAGGTGCTGATCACCGAGACGCGGCACACGCTGGCGGACGAGTTGCCCGCGTGGATCGGGGCGGCGCTGGAACGGCTGGAGCGGGGCGCCGCGGAGTGCGGAGGTGTGGCCGGGGTGCCGTTCGTCGCCTACCACGCCGAGGTGTCGATGGAGAGCGACGGTCCTGCCGAGGCGTGCGTGCCGGTCGCCGACGAGGCGGCGGCACGGGCCTGGGCCGAGGCACGGGGCCGGGCGTGGGAGACGACGGTGCGGGTGGAGCCGGCCCAGCGGCTGGCCCACACCCGGATCACCAAGGCGCAGGTGGCGCATCCGCAGATCCTGGCCGCGTTCGAGGCGGTGGAGCAGTGGATGGCGGCCGAGGGGCTGACGGCCGCGGGTCCGTGCAGGGAGGTGTACTTCGCGGACTGGGAGGCCGCCGGGGCGGAGGATCCGGTGTTTGACATCCTCCCCTCCCTGAAGGAAGGGGATTCCTGGCTCAGGCCGCCTCCGGGAGCAGCGCTCCCGGAGGTCTTGTGCCCTCAGCACCAGCCGGGTTGAGACCAGCCCGGACCAGCATCACGCGTGCGGAGTTCTTGTCCCTGGGGGACACGGCTCCGCACGCGGTGCAGGTATACGTTCGTGTCGACAGCGGCAGGCGGTGCTTGGCTCTCGCCCCGCAGTGCGCGCAGTCCATCGTGGTGTGCGCGGGATGCACCAGGCGCACATCCCGGCCGTGCTTGCGGCCCATCTCGACCAGGGCCGTCCTGGTGGCGCCGATCGCCGCGTCGGCGGCCTTGCGTGCCATGGTGGTCCTGGAGAGGAACTTCGGCCGGAAGTCCTCCACCGCGATGGCGTCGTGGTCCCGGACAACCCTCTTCGCCCACTTGCGGGCGGTGTCCTGCCGCTGCCGGGCGACCTTCTTGTGCAGCTTCGCGACCTGCTTCTTCGCCTGCCGGTAGCCCTTCGACCCGGCCTGACCGCGCTCCGGCCGACGACGGGCCATCATCCGCTGATAGCGCGACAGGCGCTGCGCGACTTTCTTACCATGCTGGGCATGCGGCAAGTCGTGCGCGTCGCTCGTGGTGGTGGCGGTCTCCTTGACGCCCCAGTCCACGCCGATCACCGTGCCCGTTTCCGGGAGCGACTGGGTCTCGGTGGCGACGACGAACGAGGCGTACCAGTGCCCCACGGAGTCCTGGTGGACGCGCACGCTGGACGGGGCTGCCGAAAGTTCCCGGGACCACACCACCGTCAGCACGATGCCGCCCGCCAAGTGCAGGCGGCCGTCCTTCAGCCGGAACCCGCGCTGGGTGTAGTTCAGTGTGGGCAGCGCGTCACGCTTGCGCTTGGTCCGAGGCATCCCGGCGCGCTGCCGCATTGACAGTCGAGCCTTGATGTCTTTCACGGCCTTCGCCCTGGACTTGGCAAAGTCGCGGATGGTCTGCTGCTGGGGCACGGAACTGCCTTCACGCAGCCACCCCACGACGGTGCGGGCCTCGGTCAGCATCTTGTCGAGCTGGGCCGGGCCGCACGTCGTCTTCTCGGCCGCATCCTGGTTCAGGGCGTGGACCTTGCGCGACATGGCCACGCACTCGTTCCACACCCACCGGCACCGTGCCCACTCGGCCATGAGACCCGTGCGGGCGGTCGACGACACGCGGAGGCGGTAGGCGTACCGGGCGTGCTCGGTCATGCCGCCTCCTCTCGCATCGTCATGGCTGGACTTTAGCTATACCGTGGCTGCATGGTCAATTTTAATGTGCGCTTTCCTGACGACTTGCATGCCCGCGTCCGCGCGCAAGCGGCTGCGGACCGGCGGTCCATCAACTCCGAGATCCTGCACCTGATCGAGGTCGGCCTCGCCGCCGTCGCTTCCGGTACGCGCGATCGCCCTGACGGCGATCCCGCTTCTCCTGCCCCGCTACGCGGGGGTCCGGATTCCTCCCCGGCCTGAAGGCCGGGGCATCCTCCGGCTATCAGGTGACGTCGCTTTTCCGGTGCGGTGAGCCGTCGAGCCGACATGGCGAGGTGAGGCGGGTCGCGGGGAGGCGTTCGCCGGGCCGAGAGGGTGACGGGATGGGCCGAGCCCTCTCGGCAAGGACGGCGGTCTCGTCGAGAGGGCTCCGTGGAGCTCTGTCCGGTTCCGGCCTCCTCAGACCTTCACCGAGGCCACGAAAGCGGTCCACGCGTCCGTGGGGAAGGCCAGCTTCGGGCCCTCGGGGATCTTGGTGTCCCCGAGCTCCAGTGCCTCCACGGTGGTCGACCTGACCATCACGCACGCGCCGTTGTTGTTGGTGTAGGAGGACGTCGTCCACGTTTCCGTGGTGCCCAGACGAATTGCCATGTTCGCTCCGTAGCCAGTTGCTGAGTTGCTGTCACCGGGCTGCGCATTCCGGCAGGGACCCGCAGAACGGATTGCGCCAACCTTCGTTCGTGGCCGGCGTGATCGACGCTACTGGTCGGCATCCTTTTCCGGCGCAGCCATTCACTCGACCGGGTGGCATATCCCAAGAGATACTTCCAGTCAGGCACGGCAGCGGTGTAGCATCCCGCCCTCCCCTCCGGGAGGTCAGCGCGCGTACTCCTTCGCCACGCGTTCCACGAGCTGGCGGGACTGTTCCACGTTCAGGGACTGCGCCCTCAAGTGCTCGTACATCACGGTGTACTTCTGCACGTCGTGCGGCTTCTCCAGGTACAGGTCGCTGGTCACGCCCTCGATGTACACGACGCTCGAGTCGGCCGCGTCCGCGAACTCCAGGATCGAGTACTGGCCGTTGATGCCGGAGTGCGCGCCGACCTCGAACGGCAGCACCTGCACGGTGATGTGCGGCAGCTGGGACAGCTCCATCACGTGCTCCAGCTGTTCACGCATGACCTGGCCGCTCCCGACGACCCGGCGCAGCGACGCCTCGTCCAGGACCACCCACAGCCGCAGCGGGTCCTTGTCGGCGGTGATCCGGCCCTGTCGGCGCAGACGCACCTCGACCCGCTTGTCGTTCTCCTGGTCGGACGACTCGGGCGAACCGCCCTGGACGATCGCCTCGGCGTACGCACGGGTCTGCAACAGGCCGGTGATGATCTGCGGTTCGTAGACCCTGAGCGACTCCGCGTCCGTCTCCAGGCCGATGTAGACGCTGTACGGGATGTCACCGAAGGCGTGCCACCAGCCCTGCTGGCGGGAGTCCTTGGCCATCTGCATCAGCGACTCGACGATCCGCTGGTCCTCGACCTCGTAGACGCCGCAGAGGTCGCGGACGTCACGCTGGCTGATGCTGCGCCGGCCGTTCTCCAGCCGGCTGATCTTCGACTGCGACACCAGCAGTCGTTCCGCCACTTCCTCGGCCGTCATGCCCTTGAGCTCGCGGAGCCTGCGGAGCTCCTGGCCCAGCCGGCGTCGCCTGACGGTGGGATTGACATTGGACGCCACGGGACGTGCACCTCCGGCTGCGTGCCTCGTACTTACTCGTACTTGCCACTTTGCGTATCTGGTGTTGAGCAGACTGCCACCAAGGTGCTTCCTACCGCTGGGAAACAGCGGTTATGCGGCCGCTGTCCGGCAGTTCGCGGTGTGGTGACGCCACGGACCGGTGCGGACGGGTAACGTCGGTCGGTTGCGGTGTCGAGCGGTTGCGAGCGGTCACGGCGTCCACCGGTTCGCGGCATGCCGAGCGGGGCGGAGAGAGCCGTGAACTCTCTCCGCCCCGCTCGAACAGCGGCTCCCGTGACCGGGTCTGTGGTGCCGTGGCCGACCAGGGGCCCCGCGGGGCCCGGCCGTCGGCCTAGTGGGCGGCGGCGCGCGCCATGGATCCGTGGCGCGGCTGGGCCGGTACCCCTCGGGCGGGTTCCGGTCCGCCCCGGCCGCCGGTGGTGGTCTGACGGCCGCCTGCCGGGGCCGCGCCACGGCGCGGCTGGGCCGCCGCACCGTTCTGCACGTCCATCACGGCATGCGCCACCAGGCCGCCCATCGGGTCGTGCCGGATCAGGTCCCGCAACCGGGAGCGCGAGGAGCGACCCTCGTTCCCCGGGTACAGGTGTTTGCCGAGGCCCACCGCGTGCGCCAGTGCGGCGAGCGCCGCGGTCCGCGGGTCCGGCGGCACGCCGGTGCGGATCGCGGAGTCCAGCCGGGCCCTGATCTCCCGGCTGATCTCGGTGTCCGTCGCCTGGTAGCGAGTCGTCGGCAACACCCCGCACATCTGGCCCGCCACGGCATGCACCATGCCGCACCGCTCCAGATGCGAGAGGTAGGTCTGGCGGAGCCCGAGACGCGGCCCGCCTATCCAGTGGACAGCCCGAACCGGAGCGCCGCGCCTACGCAGCAACTCCAACGCGCTGTCCAGAGTCGGATCTCCAGTCGGCCGTGGCACCACCACGGCGATACGATCCCCGTCTGGGGCTATCCGTCCGGCCAGCGCCAGCTCCACTAGCTGTGCTCCGGCCAGACCGAGGTCGAGCGACTGCGGCTGCGCAGTGGTACCCGTGGTCGGGTCCAATGCCAGCAGCAAAAGCTCTTCCGGAAGTGTTCTTCGGCTCCTGCCCATCCATGCCTCCCCGCGTGGATGAATGACAGGGTGACCCCTCTCACATTGGTCTGTCGAGGGCGCGTGACCGGTTCGTGAGGGAACCGGTAGGTATGTCGTTCTCGTCTACCACGTGGGGGAAGCCCGCACACAGGACACTGGTACATGGTTCGGACAGCGCCGCTGAGCGTTGTTCCGGGCGGGCGAATTGCGGATTCACGGTTCGGTAGGCGTACGCGCGGACGCGCGGCGCACGGAGGAGGCATCGGTGGCGGGCGAGTCCCCCGACAGGTCGAAGCAGCGCGAGTCGTCGGCAGAACCGACGCCGGGGAGCGCGGGCCCGGTTCCCGAGGCCAGGAGCGAGGCGGAGGGTTCCACGGAGAAGCGGGACCCCCGGTTGACGGTGAGCCGGGACGCGACGCCGTCGGAGTCGTCCGCGTCGGCCAAGGGCTCCGTGGGGGGAGTCGATACGGCCACCCGGGTGCTGTCGGTGCGCGACGCGCAGACCGACGAGCAGGAGGACGAAGACGACCGGGCCGACCGGATGGACGAGGACGCCTCGGATTCCGCCGAGCCGGAGTCCGGGGCGAAGGAAGCCGCATCCGACGGGCGTGACGATTCCGCTACGGACGGCGACGGGCGGCTGCAGGCCGTAGCCGCCTCGTGGGTGCGGTCGGCGGACGAGGCGGAGCAGGACGGGCCGGGGAAGGGCACGGAGGGCGCCCAGAAGGCCGAGAACGCCGACAGGGATGACACGGACGAGCGGAACGGTCAGGACGAGCGGAACGGTCAGGACGAGCGGGAGGACGCCCAGGGCGGCGGCGAGAGCCCTGACGAGGGCTCAGGCAAGCCTTCCGGGGCCGACGGTACCGACGCACCGGACGCGGACGCGGAGGCCGAGTCCGAGTCCGAGGTGACACCGGAGGCCGACGCCGACGCGGCCCCCGCCGCCGCCCGCGCCGCCGACGCCCCGGACGCCGAGGACGACACTCCCACCGCCGACGGCGGCGACGGCACCGACCCGGGCGCGACACCCGAGGACGCCAAGAAGGCCGACAAGGCCGACAAGGCCACGCCCGAGGCCGGCGCGGACAAGGCGAGCGGCACCGACGACGTCGACGCCAAGTCCACCGCCGGGGCCGACGAGACCGACGCCGAGGACGCCGGGAAGGCCGAGGACGCCGACGAGGCTGCCCCCGGCGCGCCCCGCACCGATCAGCCCACCGCCGTCTTCAAGGCCCCGCGCCCCTCCGCGCCCGCCGTCGACCAGCCCACCACCATGCTGAAGCTGGGCGACGCTGCCAAGAAGGCCGGTGAGAAGGCCGACAAGGACGCTGGCAAGGCCACCGACAAGGCTGCGGGCACCGATCCCCAGCCCGAGTCCGCGGCCGAGCGCACCAGCAAGTTCGTGCCGCTCAAGGACCTGGACGACCCCGAGGTGCGCAAGGCCCCGAAGGTCGGGGACTCCGTCACCACCGCGCTCCGGGTGCCGCCCTCCGCGTCGCCCGCCCCCGCGTCGCCCGTCACCGCCCCCGCCGACGCCACCCGTTCGGTCCCGCAGGTCGGGCCGGAGCTGACCAGGCAGCAGCCGCTGCCGCCCAAGCCGCCGTTGGATCTGCTGGCCGAGCTGACCAACACCCCGCCGCCGCCGGAGACCCCGCTGCGGACGGCCGTGCGGCGGGTCAAGATCTGGACGCCGCTGGCCATTCTGCTGGTGATCGTCTTCGCGGTCGTACAGAACATGCGCCCGCTTCCCGCCCCCACGCTCGAACTCACCGCCGAGGAAACCCACACCTTCGACGGCGACCAGGTGAAGCTGCCCTGGCCCGACGAGGGGCAGGGCTGGATGAGCGTCGACGGCATCGGCGCGATGGACCACTTCGGTGAGCAGAAGCCGGTCGCCATCGGCTCGGTCGCCAAGACCATGACCGCGTACGTCATCCTGCGCGACCACCCGCTGAAGCCGGGCGAGGAAGGCCCGAAGATCGAGATCGACCCGACGGCGGAGAAGGAGGGCGGCTACGACCAGCAGGGCGAGTCCACCCTCAACACCGTCAAGGCCGGCGACTTCCTCACCCAGAAGCAGGCCCTGTCCGCGGTCATGATCCCCTCTGCGAACAACATCGCCCGCCTGCTGGCGCGTTGGGACGCGGGCTCCGAGGAGGCGTTCGTCGAGAAGATGAACGCCACCGCCAAGGAGCTCGGGATGACCGACACGACGTACACCGACCCGTCCGGTCTGGACAAGACCACCGTCTCCACCGCCGAGGACCAGGTGAAGCTCGGCAGCGCGGCCATGAGGATCCCGGCCATGGTGGCCATCACCAGTGTGGCCAGCTGGACGGACCCGACCGGCAAGTACTGGAGCAACCACAACCAGCTGCCCTTCACCATCGGCGCGATCGGGCTCAAGACCGGCAACACCACCGCGGCCGGCGGCAACCTGCTCTTCGCCACCCACAAGAAGGTCGACGGCCAGACGGTGACCGTCGTCGGCGCGATCCTCGGTCAGCGCAAGGCACCGTCGACCCTCGACCTGGTCAACGCGGTCAGCAAGACCGCGCTGCTCGCCGCGCAGGACGTGCCGACCTCGGAGAAGATCCTGAAGAAGGGCGACGTCGTCGGGTACGTCGACGACCGGTTCGGCGGTCGCACCCCGGTCGTCGTCACCCAGGACGTCACCGCGGTCGGCTGGGCCGGCCTGAAGGTGAAGCTGAACCTCTCCGCCGACGCCCTGCCGCACACCGAGAAGGCCGGCACGAAGGTGGGCACGCTCACCGTCGGTGACGGCAAGGACAGCGCCGCCGTCAAGGTGCCGGTCGCTCTCCAGGAGGACCTCGTGGAGCCCGGCTTCTCGGACAAGCTGACGCGCATCGCCTGATCCACCCCGCTCCCCGGCGAGCGGCGGGCATCGCACCCCGCCGACCGGAGCCCGTCCTGGGCCCCGGTCGGCGGGGTGCGTGCTAGCGTCACGAAACGGGCAGGTCGCCGGTGACCGGGGCGCGGATGTCAGCACCACGGCGGACGGCCGCGACCGCCGACCGGAACGCGAACAGAAGACGGGACACGGGGAGTGCCTTCAGGTGGCCACTGCGGAGCCGACACGCGCCGACGACGCCGATCCGGGCCCGGGGCCCGGCCCGCGAATACCCGAGCCGGAGGCGGACCGGCCGCCGGGCGGCGCACCCGGCCCTGAGGGCGGCTCCGCACCCGCCTCGGACGCCGCCCCCGCACCCGCACCCGGCTCGGACGCCGTCCCCGCCCCCGCGCGGGTCTCCCGTCCCAGGGCCGCCGTCCGCGCGGTGCGAACCTGGGTGCTGCGGCATCCGGTGCTGTCCGTCACCGCTCTCGCCGGCGTCCTGCACATCGTCTGGTTCTTCACGTTCGCGAACAGCGGTGGCGACCTCGCGGCGCAGGACGCCTGGGCCGAGTTCGTCGGCCGGCACCCCGACTCCGCGTACAACCTGGCCTGGTACGGCGGCATGCACCCGGTGTCGTACAGCATGGTGTCGCCGTACCTGATGTCGCTCCTCGGGGTGCGGACGACGATGATGCTCGTGGGGACGGCGTCGGCCGCGCTGCTGACGATGCTGCTGATCCGCGGTCTCCCCGGTCTGCGCAATCCCCTGTGGGCGGCGCTCGCGGGCGTGTTCGGGCTGCTGGGCAACGCGGCCTCGGGGCGGGTGACGTTCGGGCTGGGCGTGATGTTCGGGCTGGCCGCGGTCGCCGTGGTGTTCTGCTGGCCTCACCGCTGGCGTTACAAGCGCTGGGCGAAGGCGCTGTGCGCGGCGCCGCTGGCGGCGCTGGCCACGATGTCCTCGCCGGTCGCGGGCCTGTTCGTGGGGCTGGTGGCGGTGGCGCTGTTCCTGCAGAAGCGGCGGCCGGGGGCGTGGGCGCTGGGGCTGGGTCCGACCGCGGTGGTGGCGGTGTCGGCCTGGATGTTCCCGTTCTCGGGGACGCAGCCGATGGGGTTCGGCTCGGTGGTCCTGCCGCTGGTGTTCTCGGTCCTGGTGGCCGTCCTGGTGCCCCGGGAGTGGATCACGGTCCGGATCACGGCCGCGGTGTACGGACTGGGGGTGGTGCTGGTCTGGCTGGTCAGTTCGCAGATCGGCTCCAACATGACGCGGCTGGCGATGCTGTTCGCCGGGATGGCGCTGGTGGCGGCGCTGCCGTTCACGGTGCCGCGGAGCCTCAGGTGGTACGCGCTCGTCGTGGCGTCCGTCGGGTTCGTCGGGTGGATCGGCTTCAAGTCGGCCGACGACGTCGTCAACACCACCCCGGCCGCCTCCTGGGCGCGTGAGCTGGCGCCGCTGGTCAACGAGCTCCAGGAGGTCGGTGCGGAGCGGGGCCGGGTGGAGGTCGTGCCGGCGCGTTCGCACCGCGAGGCCTCGGCGCTCGCGCCGTACGTCAATCTGGCCCGGGGCTGGAACCGGCAGGCCGACATGGAGCGCAATCCGCTCTTCTACGACGACACGCTCAACTCGGCGAACTACCACGAATGGCTGAAGCGCTGGGCGGTGCACTTCGTGGTGCTGCCGAAGGACGAGCCGGACGGTGACGGCGGTCAGCGGGAGCGGGAGCTGGTCCAGCGGGGGCTGCCCTATCTGAAGCAGGTCTGGGGCGACGCGAACTGGCAGCTGTTCGAGGTGAGCGAGCCGACTCCGCTGGCCGAGCCGAACACGGTCGTGGAGCGGGCCGAGCAGGGCGGGATGACGATGCGGGTCGAGGAGGCGGGCCGCATCCTCGTGCGCATCCCGTACTCGCCGTGGCTGAGCATCGTCGACGCGGAGGGCGACAAGCTGCAGCCGCCGCAGGAGACGGCGGAGTCCGAGGAGCGTTCCGAGAGGGGCGGCGCCGGGGGCGCGGAGGACGTGCCGAAGACGTACGACAACGTCAACGGCTGCCTGATGGAGACGGAGGAGGACGCGAACGGCGACCGGTGGACGGTGCTGATCGCGCCGAAGCCGGGCACGTACCGGCTGGCGGCGCCGTACACCGTGCCGCGCGGCACGCCGTGCCCGGACGAGCTGCGCTGAGGCGGGTTCAGCCGGGCAGGGAGCCCGCGACGCCCCGGGGGTAGCGCGCCAGCCAGGCCGGGGACGAGCCGGCGGGGCTGTGCAGGGCGGGGCCCTGGGTCATCTCCATGGCGAAGTCGTCGGCGAGTTCCAGGATCGTGGGACGGCCCTCCAGTTCGGCCAGCCAGGCCGGCGGGAGGGCCGTCTCGCCGTGCAGGGCGCCCAGCAGTCCGCCGGTCAGCGCCCCGGCCGCCGCGCTCGGCCCGTCCTGGTTGACGGCGAGGCACAGCCCGTGCCGTACGTCCTCCCCCACCAGGGCGCAGTACACGGCGGTGGCGAGGAGGCCTTCCGCCGTGCCCGCCCCGGCGAGCCGGGTGACCCGGTCCGGGGTGGGCATCCCCTGCCGCACGGCGCCCAGGGCCTGCTGCAGGGCCTCCGACACCGGCTGGTGCCCCGGCCGGGCGGCCAGCAGCGCGAGCGCCCGCTGCACCGCCGCGTCCAGGCTCTCGTCCCGGGCCAGCCCGTGCACGAGCACCGCGTACGCGCCGGCCGCGAGGTAGGCGGTCGGGTGCCCGTGGGTCTGGGCCGCGCACTCCACGGCGAGCTGGGCGACGAGGTGCGGCTCCCAGCCGACGAGCAGCCCGAAGGGCGCCGAACGGGCCGCCGCCTCGGGCCCCGCCTCACCGGGGTTCTTGGGCGACCCGGGCGTCCCCATGATCCCGTCGCCGAGCCCCAGCAGCAGGGCGCGGGCCGGGTCCCGGCGGGCGTAGAGCCACTCCTGCCGGGCGAGCCAGCCGTCCTCCGCGCGGCGCTCGTCCGGCCCCCAGTCGCGTTGCGTGACCGCCCAGCGCAGATACGCCTGGTGCAGGTCGGTCGGCGGGTGCCAGGCGCCGGTGTCGCGCCGCACCTGCGCGCGGATCAGCCCGTCCACGGAGAACAGGGTCATCTGGGTGAGGTGCGTGACGGCTCCGCGCCGGTCGTGGGCGGGGGCGAACCCGGTGATCCCCGCGGCGCCGTACGCCTCCCGTACCGCCTCGGCTCCCATCCCGTCCACGGGCGCGCCCAGGGCGTCCCCGAGGGCGACCCCGAGCAGCGTTCCGCGCACCCGGCTGCGGAAGTCCTGCTGCTCGCGCCGCCCCCACACGGGCCCGGCCGTCGCGTCCACCAGACCTCCCAGGCCACCGTGCATACGTACGACGCCAGCACTGTAACGAACGGGAGTGACCGGTTCAGCACGCGGTGAGGTAGGGGAGCGGCGCCCGAAACGACCAGATCTGATCGCCACACGACAAAGGTCTACGCCACCGATTGATTTCGGAACATGTTCCGAAGTACGGTTTCCGGTATGTCCACTCCTACGGTCGCCTTCTCAGAGCTCTCGAAGAACTCGAGACGTGTCGCCGAAACGCTCGACCGGGCCCACCGCGTACACATCACACGTCGGGACGGCGAGGACCTCTACCTGACCACGGCTCGCCATGACCAGCAGCGCGAGGAAACGGCGGACGTCACCGCCCGCCTACTCGCCGCCCTCGTTCGCAGCGACGGAGGCGAGCGGGCCATACAGCGCGCGCTCCCCTCGGTCTTCCCCTGGGTCCGTCACCTGTCCTCGGAAGAGCTGCGGCAGTTCGTGACCGACCTCATCGACGCCACGCACGACGTCGCCCAACTGGACATACACAGCGAACTCCACCGCGTCATCGTCGAATGGCGCGCCACGGCCCGCATCCTCGCCGACCCCGAACTCACCGCACAGCTCACCCGTCGGCTGCCGGACGAGGACCATGGCGAGGTGACCGCACCGTGAGCCCCAAGCGTGGTGACGATGTCGCCCCGCCCTCCGTGGTGAGGAATGGCACCTGCGATTCGCGACGAACGAGGCAGCGAAGGGGTGGGGCGAGTTGGGCGCGGAGGCGCCCGGAAACACACGTCGCTGTTTCGAGGCTCTGCGCAGGGACCCGCTGTCCCGAGCAGACCTCGATCGTCAGCACAGGCTGCGCGGCCGGCTGGCCACGGCCGACCTCCGCGGCCAGGACCTCGCCCAGTGGGAGTACGAGGTGACGGCAGGCGGCCGTGTTCGCTACCTCGTTGACGAGGAGCGCCGGACTGTTCACCTCGTGTACGCGTCCACCCGACACCCCAAGGACACCGACTGATCTGCCCGCGACGGCATCGGGTCGGCCGGGTCGGCCGTTACCCGACGACCCGGACCGTGGTGCCCGGGGTGCCGAAGGTCCACAGGGCCTCGCCGTCCTCCTTGGCCACGCGGATGCCGCCGGTGGTACGGCCGTCGGGTGGTGGGGGTGAGGAGCCGTCGACGGCGTTGGAGAAGGCGATGGAGACGCCCGACTTGGCGGCGAAGTACATGATGTGCTCGACGGCGACGCCGTCGCTGCCGGTCGTGGCCTCGGTGCGGGTGCCGATCGCGTACGTGCCGGGGTCGGGGGCGACCGTGCCCGGCCAGACCTCGAAGGAGCGGCGGGGGGCGTCACTGGCGTCCACCAGCCACACCTGCCGGTCGTCGAGGGAGTAGACGATCCGGCGGCCGGTGCCCGAGTCGGCCGGGACCGCCTCCGACTCCGCTTCCGTCTCCGTCCCGGTCTCCTTCTCCTCCGGTTCGGCGGACGGTTTCGCGTCCGCCGTCGCCGACGCGGCGCTCGGGCGGCTCGTGGACGCGGTGGGCTTCGGCCCCTGGTCCGCCTGGACGGCCAGGACCGCCACCGCGGCTATCGCCCCCGTGGTCAGCCCGGTCACCCAGGCCCACGAAGGAAGACGGGCAGGCACCGGTACGCATCTCCTCAGCTACGAGAACCCCCCTCGACTTCGGGGCCCGATCATCGTACTGCGACGGGGGCGGGGCAGCCGGGTGGGCCGCCCTCGCCCGCTCCGGTCCGCCCCTGCCCCGTGCCGGCCCGTCCCGGTCCCCCGGTCCCCCGGTCCCCCGGTCTCAGTCCAGCACCGGCAGGAGGGCCGGGAGGTGGCCGTCGGAGGCCTGGGCCGCCTGCTGCCGTTCCTCGGGGACCTCGCCGTACAGGGTGGTGCGGGGCCTGGCCGGGCGGCCCGCGGCTTCGGCGACCGCGATCAGGTCCTTGACGGACTTGTAGGAGCCGTAGGAGGAGCCCGCCATGCGGGAGATGGTCTCCTCCATCAGGGTGCCGCCGAGGTCGTTGGCGCCGGAGCGGAGCATGTCCGCCGCGCCCTCCGCGCCCAGTTTGACCCAGCTGGTCTGGATGTTGGGGATGTACGGGTGCAGCAGGAGGCGGGCCATCGCGGTGACCGCGCGGTTGTCCCGGGTGGTGGGGCCGGGGCGGGCGATGCCGGCCAGGTAGACGGGTGCGTTGGTGTGGATGAAGGGCAGGGTCACGAACTCGGTGAAACCGCCGGTGCGTTGCTGGATGCCGGCCAGGGTGCGCAGGTGCCCGAGCCAGTGGCGGGGCTGGTCGACATGGCCGTACATCATCGTCGAGGAGGAGCGGATGCCCAGTTCGTGGGCCGTCTCGACGACCTCGATCCAGGTGGCCGCCGGCAGTTTGCCCTTGGTCAGGATCCAGCGGACCTCGTCGTCGAGGATCTCGGCGGCCGTGCCGGGGATCGAGTCCAGGCCCGCCTCCTTGGCCGCGGTGAGCCACTCGCGGATCGACAGGCCGGTGCGGGTGGCGCCGTTGACCACCTCCATCGGGGAGAAGGCGTGCACGTGCATGCCGGGGACGCGTTCCTTGACCGCCTTCGCGATGTCGAAGTACGCGGTGCCCGGCAGGTCGGGGTGGATGCCGCCCTGCATGCAGACCTCCACCGCGCCCACCTCCCAGGCCTGCTGGGCGCGGTCGGCCACCTGCTCCAGGGAGAGCGTGTACGCGTCGGCGTCGGTGCGGCGCTGGGCGAAGGCGCAGAAACGGCAGCCGGTGTAACAGACGTTGGTGAAGTTGATGTTGCGGGTGACGATGTAGGTGACGTCGTCGCCGACCGCCGAGGCGCGGACGTCGTCCGCGATCCGGCACAGGGCGTCCAGCGCCGGGCCGTCCGCGTGCAGCAGGGCGAGGGCCTCGTCGTCGGTCAGTTCCGTCGGGTCGTCGGCCGCCGTCGCCAGGGCCTGGCGTACGTCGGTGTCGATGCGCTCGGGTGCCATGCCGGGGACGGCGGCCTCGCGCAGGGCGCCCCAGTCGCCGTAGACCTCGTCGAAGTCGTCGCGGCGGTCGGCGGTGCGGCCCTCGGTGTCGATGGTGCGGTGCAGGTCGGTGCGGCCGCTGGCGGTGAACACCTCGTCGGGCTCCTGCCAGGGGCGGCCCTCGACCACGGCGTCCGGCAGGGCGAGGCCGGTGGCGGGGTCGGCGAGCGCCGCCACGTGCGGGCGCAGCCGCGGGTCCAGCCAGGGTTCGCCGCGGGTGACGAACTCCGGGTAGACGCAGAGGCGTTCGCGCATCTCGAAGCCGGCCGCCCGGGACTTCTCGGCCAGTTCCTCGATCCGCGGCCAGGGGCGTTCGGGGTTGACGTGGTCGATGGTGAGCGGGGAGACGCCGCCCCAGTCGTCGATGCCGGCCGCGATCAGCCGTCCGTACTCGGAGTCGACGAGGTTGGGCGGGGCCTGCAGGCAGGCGGCCGGGCCGAGGACGTGCCGGGCCACGGCGACCGTGGCGAGAAGCGCGTCGAGTTCCGCGTCCGGCATGCCGCGCATCGCGGTGTCCGGCTTGGCGCGGAAGTTCTGGACGATCAGTTCCTGGATGCCGTGGTGGGCGCGGGAGACCTTCCTGAGGGCGAACAGGGACTCGGCGCGCTCCTCGTAGGTCTCGCCGATGCCGATGAGGATGCCCGAGGTGAAGGGGACGGAGGAGCGGCCGGCGTCCTCCAGGACGCGCAGCCGCACGGCGGGTTCCTTGTCCGGGGAGCCGTGGTGCGGGCCGCCGGGCTCGGACCACAGCCGGGTCGCGGTGGTCTCCAGCATCATGCCCATCGACGGGGCGACGGGCTTGAGCCGCTGGAAGTCGGTCCAGGTCAGGACGCCCGGGTTGAGGTGCGGGAGGAGTCCGGTCTCCTCCAGGATGCGGATGGAGATCGCGCGGACGTAGGCGATCGTGTCGTCGTAGCCGTGCGCGTCGAGCCACTCGCGCGCCTCGGGCCAACGGTCCTCGGGCTTGTCGCCGAGGGTGATGAGGGCTTCCTTGCAGCCGAGGGCGGCGCCCTTGCGGGCGATGTCCAGGACCTCGTCCGGCGACATGAACATCCCGTGCCCGGCCCGGCGCAGCTTGCCGGGCACGGTGACGAAGGTGCAGTAGTGGCACGTGTCCCGGCACAGCCGGGTCAGCGGGACGAAGACGCTCTTCGAGTACGTGATGACCCCGGGCCGGCCCGCCGCCCGCAGGCCCGCGTCCCGGACCCGGGCGGCCGAGGCGCACAGGTCCTCCAGTTGCTCGCCGCGCGCCTGGAGCAGGACGGCGGCCTCGGACACGTCGAGGGAGACGCCGTCACGGGCCCGCTTGAGGGCGCGACGCATGGAGTTCTCGGTCGGACCTGTCCCGGAGGTCGCGGATGTCGTCATTCCTTGAGCATACGTTCGGCGTGATCAGGGCAAAGGGGGGCCTGGGCCCTCCTCCCGGCGCGGTGCGCACCGGCCGTCACGGGGGCCGCCGGTGCCGTCAGTGCCGTCAGTGCCCTCATCGGGTTCCCTCACCGGCGCCGTCGCCCGACCCGCCGCCCGTGCCGTCGACGAACGCCTGGTAGGCGTCCAGGGCCCGCAGCACTCCCGCCTCGTCCTCCGGCGGCAGCTGCACCACGACCTCCTCGATCCCGAGCTCGGCGAAGTGGGCGAGCTTGCCCGCACTGGGCTGGACCGCGTACGGGACGACCTGGAGGGCGCCGGGGTCGCGGCCCGCGTCGGCCCAGGCGGTGCGCAGCCGGGGCATCGCCTCGGACAGGCCGCGCCCGCCGATCGGCATCCAGCCGTCGGCGTACTCGCAGACGTGCGTGAACAGCTTCGGCCCGGACATCCCGCCGACCAGCGTGCGCGGACCGACGACGGGGCCGCGCGGCTTCTGCACCGGCTTGGGGTGCGCGAAGCTGGCCCGGACGCTGCCGAACTTCCCGTCGTACGCGGTCGGTTCCTCCGACCACAGCGACCGCATCAGGCCCATCCGGTCCCGGACCAGCTCCCGCCGGGTACGCCATTCCACCCCGTGGTCGGCGGCCTCCTCGACGTTCCAGCCGAAGCCGAGCCCGAGGGTGAACCGGCCGCCGGAGAGGTGGTCGAGGGTGGCGATCTGCTTGGCCAGGTCGATCGGGTCGTGCTGCGCGGCGAGCGTGATGCCGGTGCCGAGGCCGAGCCGCTCGGTGACGGCCGCGGCCTGCGCGAGCGCGACGTAGGGGTCCAGGGTGCGGCTGTACTCCCGGGGCAGGTCGCCGCCCGCCGGGTAGGGGCTGGTCCGCTCGACGGGGATGTGCGTGTGCTCGGGCAGATACAGCCCTGCGAAGCCGCGCTGCTCCAGCTCACGGGCGATCCGGGTCGGGGTGATCGTCTCGTCGGTGAGGAAGATCGTGACGGCGATGCGCATGAGCGGGCCTTTCGTACGCGGACGACGGACCCATCAATACCCGGGCCCGGACCTCCTGTCCATACCGACCGGTCGGGACACCGGGGCGGCCGCGGCGGGGCGGGGGCACACGACAGGGCCCGCGACAGCGGGTCCGACGATGAGCGGTCTCCGTCGCTGAATCCGCTGATTTCCTTCCCTTGCACGGCAGTTCACCGCTCGATATCAGTGTGGTGCCGCAGCACCCCGCACCACCCGTGCAGCCCGTGCCCTGTCATCCGCCCGTCACCACACGACACCCCGGGAGCAGCAGCATGTGCGAGGAGCACCAGAGCGGGATCGGCCGGCGCGCCGTTCTCCTGACGGGAGCCGCCGCCGCGCTTACGTTGGGAGGCGTGAGCTTCGCCTCCGCGGCCGGCCGCGGTGAACAGGAGACGAGGACGGTGCGCGGCACCCTCCCGCCGGGCGCCCCCGACTTCGTCTACGTCCCCGTCGACGTGCCGGACGGCGTACGGGAGATCAGGGTCGCCTACACCTACGACAGACCGTCCGTCCCGGCCGGGACCGCGGGCAACGCCCTCGACGTCGGGATCTTCGACGAGCGCGGCACCGAGCCGGGCGGTGAGGGTTTCCGGGGCTGGTCGGGCGGGGCCCGTACGGAGTTCTTCCTCCGCGCGGACGACGCGACCCCCGGCTATCTGCCCGGCCCGGTGCGGGAGGGCACCTGGCACATCGCGCTGGGCCCGTACACCGTGGCCCCGCAGGGGCTGTCGTACGAGATCACCGTCACGCTGACCTACGGGGAGCCCGGCGAGACGGTCCGGCCGGTGTATCCGCCCGAGCGGGCGAAGGGGCGCGGGCGGGCCTGGTACCGGGGCGACTGCCATCTGCACTCCTGGCACTCCGACGGCCGTCGCACCCCGGCCGGGATCGCGGCGCTCGCGCGGGCGGCGGGGCTGGACTTCATCAACAGCTCGGAGCACAACACCCATTCCGCGCACGCCCATTGGGCGGACACCGCCGGGGACGACCTGCTGGTGCTGCTGGGCGAGGAGGTCACCACCCGCAACGGGCACGTCGTCGCGCTCGGCACGGACCCCGGCACCTTCGTCGACTGGCGCTACCGGGCCCGCGACGACCGGTTCGGCCGGTTCGCCCGCCGGGTCCGCGACGCCGGGGGCCTGGTCGTGCCGGCGCATCCGCACGCCACCTGCATCGGCTGCAACTGGAAGTTCGGCTTCGGCGAGGCGGACGCCGTGGAGGTGTGGAACGGCCCCTGGACACCCGACGACGAGGTGGCCCTGGCCGACTGGGACGGCATGCTCGTCGCCTCGGTGCGGGGCGGACAGGGCGGGCGGGACGGCAGGGGCGGCCGGGGCTGGATTCCGGCGATGGGCAGCAGCGACGCCCACCGGGACCCGGACGTCGTCGGCCACCCGCAGACCGTCGTCCTCGCCGACGAGCTGTCCCGCCGGGCCGTCCTGGAGGGCATCCGCGCGGGCCGCTCGTACGTCGCCGAGTCCGCACGCGTCTCCGCCGCCTTCACGGCCTCCGGCGGGCGGGGCGAACACGCCGGTGTCGGCGAGCGGTTGGGCGTGGACCGGGACACACCGGTCACCGTCCGCCTGGAGGCCCGCGGCGCCCCGCGCTGCACGGTCCGCCTCGTCACCGACCAGGGCGTTCTGCACACCAGCGCCCCGCTGCCGGTGTCCGGCTCGGGTGTCGTCGAGTGGCGGACCACCCCCGCGTACGCCGCCTACGTCCGCGCCGAGCTGCGGCACGAGACGGCGGCCGGCCCGCTGCCGGGCACCCCGGCCGCGCTGACCAACCCGATCTTCCTGGGCCGCCGGTAGGCTCGCCGCACCATGAGCCGTCACGCCGAACGCACGTACCGGGCCGTCACCGCCGTCCAGCGCCGGATCGCCAATCCCCTCATGCGCCGCTCCCCGCTGCAGACCCTCCTGGAGACCACGGGCCGCGTCTCCGGCCTGCCCCGGCGCACCCCGGTGGGCGGGCGGCGGGTCGGAGACGCGTTCTGGCTGGTGTCGGAGTTCGGCGAGCGGTCCCAGTACGTGCGCAACATCCGCGCGGACCCCCGGGTGCGGGTCCGCATCCGGGGCCGCTGGCACACCGGTACCGCCCACCCGTTGCCCGAGGACGACCCGGTCGCCCGGCTGCGCTCCCTGCCGCGCATGAACAGCGCGGCGGTACGGGCGGTGGGGGCGGGACTGCTGACGGTACGGGTCGACCTGGACGGCTGAGGCGTGCGGCACCACCGCAGCTCACCTGACGAAGCGTCAACTACAGGAGCAGGGGCCGATTCCGGTGACATCGACGCACACGTGTACGCAGAAGGGGTGAGAGCCTTGTAAACCCGCGTGCGCCGCCGTGTGATCGCCGTCTCGCACGACTGACGCATGCGTCACGGACAAGGCAGACTGGCCTGGTTGTTCAGGATGCAGAGGGGACTCCATGGAGGGTGCACCGCGAGTGCCGGAGCAGGGACGTCCCGGTGCGCCGACGGCACCGCCCGAGCCGCCGGTGCTGCGCTTCAGCGTGCTCGGACCGGTGCGCGCCTGGCGCGGCGGCGAACCCGTCAGCACCGGAAGCCCTCAGCAACGCGCCCTGCTCGCCTCCCTGTTGCTCCGCGGGGGCCGTACGGCCACGGCGGCCGAGCTGATCGACGCCCTGTGGGGCGAGGAGCCGCCCTCGCAGGCGCTGGCGGCGCTACGTACGTACGCGTCCCGGCTGCGGAAGGTGCTGGACCCCGGGATCCTGGTCAGCGAGTCCGGGGGATACGCGGTGCGCGGACCGGGCGAGGACGCGCTGGACGTCGAGGTGGCGCAGCGGCTGGCCGCCGAGGCGGAGCGGGCGAAGCACGCCGGGGACCTGTGCACGGCCCGTACGCTGCTGAACCGCGCCCTCGCGCTCTGGGACGGCGAGACACTGGCGGGCGTACCGGGCCCGTACGCTCAGGCCCAGCGGGTGCGGCTGGAGGAATGGCGTCTGCAACTCGCCGAGACCCGGCTGGACATGGACCTGGAGCAGGGCTGCCACACGGAGGCCGTCTCGGAGCTGACGGCGCTCACGGCGGCCCACCCGCTGCGCGAACGTCTGCGCGAACTGCTGATGCTGGCGCTGTACCGCAGCGGGCGCCAGGCCGAGGCACTGGCGGTGTACGCGGACACGCGCCGGCTGCTCGCCGACGAGCTGGGCGTGGACCCGCGGCCCGGCCTGCAGGAACTCCAGCAGCGCATCCTCCAGGCGGACCCCCACCTGGCGGAGCCCTCCTCCCCCGCGCCGCCCGAGCCCGCCGCCGCCCCGGTCCGTCCCGCTCAACTGCCCGCCACTGTGCCGGACTTCACCGGCCGCACGTCCTTCGTGCGCGAACTCGGCACGATCCTCGCCTCGGCCGAGGGCCGGGTGATGGCGGTGTCCGCGCTGGCCGGGATAGGCGGCGTCGGCAAGACGACCCTCGCGGTGCACGTGGCCCACCAGGCGCGGGCCGGTTTCCCCGACGGCCAGCTGTACGTCGATCTGCAGGGCGCGGGGCAGCGGGCGGCCGAGCCCGAGGCGGTGCTCGGCGCCTTCCTGCGCGCCCTGGGCACCGCCGACTCCGCCGTCCCCGACTCGCTCGAGGAACGGGCGGCGCTGTACCGGTCGGTCCTGGACGGCCGCAGGGTGCTGGTGCTGCTGGACAACGCGCGGGACGCCGCCCAGGTGCGCCCCCTCCTGCCGGGCACGGAGGGCTGCGCGGCCCTGGTGACGTCCCGGGTGCGGATGGTGGACCTGGCCGGCGCCCACCTGGTCGACCTGGACGTGATGTCCCCGGACGAGGCGCTGGCCCTGTTCACGAAGATCGTCGGCGAGGAGCGGGTGGCGGCGGAGCGCGAGGCCTCGCTGGACACCGTGGCGGCCTGCGGTTTCCTCCCGCTGGCCATCCGGATAGCGGCCTCCCGGCTGGCGGCGCGCCGCACCTGGACCGTCTCGGTGCTGGCGGCCAAGCTCGCCGACGAGCGCCGCCGCCTGGACGAGCTGCAGGCCGGCGACCTCGCCGTGAAGGCCACCTTCGAGCTCGGTTACAGCCAGCTGGAGCCGGCCCAGGCCCGCGCCTTCCGCCTCCTCGGCCTGGCCGACGGACCGGACATCTCCCTGGCGGCAGCGGCGGCGGTCCTCGACCTGCCGGCGGACGACACGGAGGACCTCCTGGAGTCCCTGGTGGACACCTCCCTGCTGGAGTCCGCGGCACACGGCCGCTACCGCCTGCACGACCTGGTCCGCCTCTACGCGCGGGCGTGCGCCGAACGCGACGAGCACCCCCCGGGCGAGCGCGCCGCCGCCCTCTCCCGTCTGCTGGACTTCTATCTGGCGACGGCGGCGGGCGTGTACGCGATCGAGCGGCCCGGGGACCGGCTGGTGGACCATCTGGCCGCCACCGACCATCCCGGGCTGCGTTTCCCCGACCGGGGGCCGGCCCGGGACTGGCTCTACACGGAGGCGAACTGCCTGCTGTCCTTCGCCCGGCAGTGCGCCGACCGGCCGGACACCCTGCGCCGCAGCATCGACCTGCTGTGGGCGGCGCTCGACCTGTCGGAGTCGGGGGCCAACTCCAAGGAGTACGAGTTCACGGCGCAGACCCTGCTGGAGGCGGCCCGGAAGGGCGGCGTCGCGCAGGTGGAGGCCCGGGCGCTGATGACCCTGACGCACGCGCACCTCGACGGCGGCCGGTTCGACCTGGCCGACGAGGAGGCCGAGCAGGTCGTCCGCCTCGCACGGCGGGCCGAGGACCTGCTGCCCGTGTGCTGGGCGCACAACGCCCGCGGCGTGATCGCGCTCTACCAGAGCCGTACCGCGGCCGGCGAGGAGCACCTCTCCCACGCCCTGACGCATTTCCGGACGCTGGGCGACCGCCCCGGTGAGGCCAGCGCGCTCTGCAACCTCTCGCGGATCCGGCTGGCCACCGGCAGCACGGACAGCGCCGTGGCGCTCGCGCAGGAGGGCATGGAGATCTACGACGCCATGGGCAACTCCATGCGCGGTGCGAACGGCCGGTACGCGCTGGGCATGGCCCTCACCCAGAGCCACCGCCTCGTCGACGCGGCCGACCGGCTCCACGAGGCCCTGGAGGTCTTCCGGGACAGCCGGCAACGGCTGTGGGAGGGCATGACCCTGTTCCGCCTGGCGGAGGTCGACATCGCGGGGCAGCGCCACGCCCAGGCCGCGGCGAACGCGGAGATGGCGCTGACGGTGCTGCGCGGCATCGGCGGGCAGTGGCGGCGCGGCAACGTCCTGACGGTGCTGGGGCACGCCCTGACCGGGGTCGGCCACACGGGCCGCGCCCGCGTCTGCTGGGAGGAGGCCGTGCGCATCTACGAGGCGCTGGGCTCACCGGAGGCCACCGCGGTGCGCGCGCTGCTGACCCCCGTCGAGGCCGCCTGAGCGTACGCCGACCGCGGATGACAGCGGCGGATGACAGCGGCGTTCATCATTCGTTTATCGCCGGGCGCCATCGTGGGGTCAGTCGATCCGTCGCGTCGGGGGGCAGGCGGGTCGTCACCGAAAGGCCGCTGTACCCGCCCCATGGGGTCGAGCGGCCGAAAGGCCCGTCCGGTCATCCTCGGGGGAGTGCCCGGGCGGGCCTCATGACGACGAACACCACACAGGGGAGACCGAAGAATCATGAGTGACGAGCAGGTCGTCAAGCCGCAGGACATCCACGCCACCTCGGAGCCGCTCGACCCGAAGGCCCCGAAGGCCCCTGAGGCCGAGGACGGCGGCGCGACCACCCAGGGCGACATCCACGCCACGGACGAGCCCCTGGAGACCAAGGACATCCACGCCACGTCGGAGCCGTTCAAGCCGACCCGGTAGACCGCACCCGCACGGGGAGACAGCTGGGCCGCGACGGCGCGGAGGGGGAGCCGTCGCGGCCCAGCCGTGTGCGCACACCTGTCCGCCGGCCCCGTCCACACCGTGCGCGGGGCCGGCGGGTCAGCGGATCAGCGGGTCGCCGGGGCGTACAGGTCGGGGTCGCAGACCGAGGCCTGGGCGGCGCGTCTGCGGTCGCCGCCGACCTTCACCCGCGCGGTCGCCGTATCGTCGGCGGCCACGGCGACCTGCTGCGCCGAGGAGGCGACCGCGCGCCCGGCCCTGTCCTCGAAGTCGACGACGACGCTGAAGACACCGTCGACGGTGTTGGGGTTGGTGACCCGGACGGTCGCGTACGGGGCCTTCTTCGAGGCGCAGCTCAGCAGTTCCACGGTCGCGTCCCGCAGGGACGAGGACGGGCTCCCGCCGCTGCTGCTGCCCGTGTCGGTGCCGTTGCCGTAATTGTTGTCGTCATAGTCATCGTCGTCGTAGTCGCGGTGGCTTCCGCCGCCGGACTTCCGCGAGGAGTCGTGGTCCTGCGACGAACTGCTGCACCCGCCACCGCCACCGCCGTCCCCGCCGCCGCGGCCGCGGCCGGTCGAGAAGCCGGTGAGGGTGAGGACGACCAGCGCCGCCACCGCCGTGAGCCTGAGAGCGTTCCCCCGTGACTGCATGTCCGGCAGACTATCCAGCTTCTGTCACGAGCACGTCACTATCTGTCGACCGTCACGTCGTACGTGCCGTGCCCGTCCCCTTCTCCGCGTCCAGGGCGTAGACGCAGCGGTCCTTGCTGCACGCGTAGACGACGCCGTCCCGGACGACCGGGGAGCCGGTGATCTCACCGCCGGTCGCCAGTTTCCATCTCAGGCGGCCGTCGTCGGCCTTCAGTGTGTAGAGCAGATGGTCGGTGGAGCCGAAGTGGATGCGGCCCTCGGCGACCACGGGGGCGCCCACGATGTCGCCGCCGGCCTGGAAGCGCCACTTGGGCGTGCCGGTGACGGCGTCCAGGGTGTAGAGGCCCCTGCCGCTGCCGACGTGGACGTGGCCCGCGGCGACCAGGACCGGTTCGATCGAGGCGCGGGCCTCGGTGGCGATGCGCCAGCGGTCGCGGCCGTCGGTGGCGTCGAGGGCGTAGACCGTGCCGAGGTAGTCGGCGAGATAGACGCCTCCGCCGGTGACCGCCGCACCGGGTACGAAGGTGGGCTGCGAGAGGAAGACCGCGGGCGCCTCGAAGTGCCAGCGGACGTGCCCGCCGGCGACGTCCAGGGCGAGGACGCGGGTGCCCGCGGAGACGTACACGTACCCGTCGGAGGCGCGGGTGAGGCGGACCGGGACGCCACCGCAGGAGGCCGCGTCGCCGATCGGGTACGACCAGCGCTCGTCGCCCGTGCGGGCGTCCAGGGCGCGCAGGCGGGCGTCCTGCCAGACGTAGACCGTGCCGTCGTGGACGGCGGGGCCGGCCTCCGGGGTCTCGAAGTCGGTCTGGCAGCCGGTGACCTCCCACAGCTTGTGGCCGGTGGACGCCTCCCACGCCTGGACGCCGCCGCCCCGGGTGCCGGTGACGACGGTGCCGTGGTCGGCCTGGAGGGAGTACACCCAGGCGTCCGTGGACAGCCGCCACAGATCGCCGCCCTCCCGGGCGTCCAGGGCGAACAGGGTGGGGCCGTCGGACGCGTGGATACGGCCGTCGGCGACCGCCATCGACCAGGCGACGTCCCGGGTCTTGAACCGGCGGCGGCCGGTGGCCACGTCCAGGGCGTGCACCTCGAAGGAGGTGACGTAGACGAGGTCGTCGGCGACGGACGGGGTGCCCCAGACGTCGTTGGACATCCGGAAACGCCACGGCCGCCAGCCGCTCGGCTGCTCCGGCGGCAGGGGCGGCACGGGCGGCGCCACGGTCGCGGGGACGGCGGGGTCGGCGCCGTTGACGCCGGGGCGGGGCTTGGACCAGGAGGCGGCGAGGGCGGCCTCCGGCGGGGGTGCCTTGACGGCGGCGGCGCGGACGTCGGCGACGCGCGGGCCGGGGCCGATGGGCACCGGGGCGCCGGCCAGCCGGACCGGGCCGGTGTCGGGGGCGCCGACCGGCACGGGCGGGTGCGGCGGCGGGATCACGGGGTCGTGCGCGGGCGGCGGCGGGACCGGAGGGCGGGCGGCGCTGACGCTGCGGCCCCCCACGGGGGCGGGGCGGGCGGGCGGACGGCCGCCCCGGCGCCCCTCGATCAGGCTCACCGCCCGCTCGGGCAGCCACGCGGAGGCCGTACCGCTGTCGTCGGAGCCGGAGCCGAACAGATGCGGGGCGAGCTGGGACTGCAGGTCGGCGGGGCTGGGCCGGCCCGGGGCCTCCATCTGCATACAGGACTCGATCAGCGGACGCAGTTCGTCCGGGAGGCCGTCCAGGTCCGGGCCCTCGCGCAGCAGCATGAAGACCGTCTCGACCGGGTTCGCGCCGTGGAACGGGGCGTGCCCGGTGGCCGCGAAGACCAGGGTGGAACCGAGCGAGAACACGTCGCTGGCGCCGGTGACGCTGCGGGAGTCCTTGGCCTGCTCGGGGGACATGTAGGCGGGGGTGCCGACGGCGACGTTCGTCATCGTCAGCCGGGTGTTCGACACTCCGGAGGCGATACCGAAGTCGATCACCCGGGGGCCGTCCTCGACGACGAGGACGTTGGACGGCTTGAGGTCGCGGTGGACGAGTCCGGCGCCGTGGATGGAGTGCAGTGCCTCCGCCACACCGGCCGCCAGCCAGCGCACCGCCTGGGCCGGCATCGGCCCGCACTCGTTCACTATCTCCTCGAGGGAGGGCGCGGGGACGTACGCGGTGGCCAGCCACGGCACGGCGGCGCGCGGATCGGCGTCCACCACGGCCGCGGTGTAGAAACCGGAGACCGCGCGGGCCGCCTCCACCTCGCGGGTGAAGCGGACGCGGAACAGCTGGTCCTCGGCCAGTTCGGTCCGGACGGTCTTGATCGCCACGCGCCGCCCGGACGCCGAGCGCGCGAGATAGACCAGCCCCATCCCGCCGGCCCCCAGCCGTCCCAGCACCTCGAACGGCCCGATACGCCGCGGATCGTGCTGCGTCAGCTGATCCACCACTTGCCTGCCACCTCCCCGTACGAGTCGCGCCACCACCTGTACGCGACCGAAGTGCAGCGTCTCACCACCGCAGCCCCGTGGCGGCACGCACCCCGATTGTTCCTGTCCGGAGCGCCGGTTGCGAACCCGACGACATAGGGGGTGTCTAGTCTTATATGCAAAATAAAGGGACGGATGGGGAGGCGAGAGCCCACCGGGCAGGCGGACCGGCGGGTCGGCGGACCGGCGGGTCAGCGGGTCAGCGGGTCAGCGGGTCAGCGGGTCAGCGGGTCAGCGGGTCAGCGGGTCAGGAGAGCGAAGGACGCGCCCTGGTTGTCGGTGACCACGGCCACCGTGCCGTAGGAGGTGTCGAAGGGCGGGACCTGGACGCGGCCGCCGAGCCGGGTCACCTCCGCCATGGTGGCCGCGGGGTCCTCGACGGCGAAGTGGACCAGGAAGTGGGGCGGCATCTCGGCCGGGAAGACGTCGGAGACCGGGGCCCGGCCGAAGTCGGGCTCGGCACCCTCCCCGAACAGGGCGTCGCGGAAGAGACCGCCGTAGAAGGCGTTGGCCGCCTCGGTGTCCCGGGTGTAGAGCTCGGCCCAGGCGAAGCTTCCCCGCTCGTGCCGGCGCCCGAAGCCGGGGCGGTCGCCGGGCTGCCACAGGGCGAACACGGCACCCTCGGGGTCGGTGACCAGTGCGGTGACGCCGAGTGCGCCGACCGGACGCGGCGCCGAGACGAGCTGTCCGCCGGCCGCGACGATCCGCCGGCACAGCGCGCCGACGTCCGGGGTCGCGAAGGACACCGTCCAGACGGTGGGGAGCCGGCCGTCCGTCTTGTGCGCGAGGGACGCCACCGGCTCACCGTCGAGCAGCGCCCGAACGGTCCCCAGGGGCGGGGAGGCCTGCGTCGAGCCCGAAGACCCCGCCGGAGCGGGCCACTCGGGCTGCTCGGACTGGTCTTCGAACGTCCACTCGAAGAGTTCGCCGTAGAACCGCTTGCCCGCCTCCACGTCGGGAAGCTGCGCGTCGACCCAGCAAGGGGTGCCCTCCGCGTACTCCGACGCCCTGCTCCCGGTGTTTCCGGGGTTCCCGGCGTTTCCGGCGTTTTCGGCCATACAGCCAAACTAGCCGTGCCGCACGCACCGCGCAGACCAGGCACACCCGGTGTCAAGGACCCACGCACCCCATTTGCAGTCGGCCGAATCGCGCTCCGATCACCCGTCGGTAAGCTGACGTCATGACAGGACAAGTGCGTACCGTCGACGGTCGCGTGGCCGGCCGGCGTGGGCAGGCGACCCGGCAGAAGCTGCTCGACTGCCTCAGCGAGATGCTCAGCTCCTCCCCTTACCGGGATGTCAAAGTTATCGATGTGGCCCGCAGGGCGGGGACTTCGCCCGCGACCTTCTACCAGTACTTCCCGGACGTCGAGGGCGCCGTCCTCGAGATCGCCGACCAAGTGGCCGCCGACAGCGCCGGGTTGAGCGAGCTCCTGGAGGGCCGTTCCTGGGTCGGCAAGGCGGGCTGGCAGACGGCACAGGAACTTGTCGACGGTTTCCTGGACTTCTGGCGGAAGAACGACGCGATCCTGCGCGTCGTCGATCTCGGCGCCGCCGAGGGCGACAAGCGCTTTTACAAGATCCGCATGAAGGTCCTCAACTCGGTGAACAGCTCCCTCACGGACGCCGTCGCCGAGTTGCAGTCCAGGGGCCGGGTCGACAAGGACGTGAACCCTGCCGCGGTGGCCGGTTCCCTGGTCACCATGCTCGGGGCGGTCGCCCTGCACCAGAAAGGTTTCACCTCCTGGGGTGTGAAGCAGGCCGAACTCAAACCGAACCTGGCCCTGTTGGTCCACCTGGGCGTCACCGGCAAGAAGCCGACGAAGTAGGTGGACGGCCAACGCTCCTTCCCCCCTCCCCCGGTGCCTCGTCCCGCACCCGCGTCCTGTCGGACAGGCGGTGGTTCACCCCGGTGAACCACCGCCTGTCGCATGTCACGGCACCTCGGCGGTCCCGCCGCCACCCCGTCCGACGGCTCGCCCCCTCGGAGCGGAACCGCTCACCTCTGTCCCGTCGCCCACACGACCCGGGCACAACCGCCCCCTACGCAGACATCGCAGGAGGAACCCGCCATGGCCCTGACCCGTGAAGAACGCGAACAGTTCCTGGCCGAGCCCCGTGTCGCCGCGCTGGCGGTCGACGCGGGAGCCGGACGCGCCCCGCTCACCGTGCCGATCTGGTACCAGTACGCACCCGGCGGGGACGCATGGGTCATGACCGGACTCGACTCCCGCAAGAACCGGCTGATCGGCGCGGCGGGCCGGTTCTCCCTCATGGTCGACCGCGTCGAACCCACCGTCCGGTACGTCTCGGTCGAGGGGCCGGTCGTCGGGACCGCCCCCGCCACCCTCGCAGAGCTCCGGGAGATCTCCGCCCGCTACCTCCCGGCCGACAAGGTCGAGGGCTATGTCTCCGCCGCGTGGAAGGACCACGGCGAGCAGGTCGTCCTGCGCATGCGTCCCGAGCACTGGGTCTCGTCCGACCTGGGCTCCCTGTGAGAACGGCCCGGTGACGACCCGGTGGACGGGCAGACTCGAGGTATGGGAACCGATCTTCACGAGCTGCTGAGGTCACTGCGGGTGTGGGACCCGGAGGTCACCGATCTGCCGGAACTGGACCGGGCCGCCGCCCCCGCCGAGCCGCTGCCGCTGTTCACCCGGTGGTTCGCCGAGGCGGTGGCGGCCGGCCAGCCCGAACCGCACACCATGTCGCTGGCCACGGCGGACGCCGGGGGCCTGCCCGACGTACGGATCGTGATGCTGCACGGCGCGGACGCGGACGGCTGGTCCTTCGCGTCCCACGCCCACAGCCGCAAGGGCGGTCACCTCGCCGCCCGCCCGTATGCCGCGCTGGTCTTCTACTGGTCGGTGCTGGGCCGCCAGGTCCGGGTCCGCGGGCCCGTCGGCACCGCTCCGGCCGAGGAGGCGCAGGCCGATCTGCACGCCCGTTCGACCGGGGCGCTGGCCGCCGCGCTGACCGGCCGCCAGAGCGAGGTCCTCGGCTCGCCCGAGGAGCTGGCCCGCGCCTCGGAGGCCGCCTGGGAGCGGGCCCGGCGGGAGCAGGACGCCCCGGCACCGTCCTGGACCCTGTACCGCCTGCGCCCGGACGAGGTGGAGTTCTTCCAGGGCGACGCCCTCCGCCGCCACACCCGGCTGCGCTACCGCCGCTCGTCCGGGCAGGACTGGACACGGGAACTGCTCTGGCCGTGAGGTGCGGGGCGGGCGCGCGACGGGGTTCCTGGGGCCTTCGACGGGTCTTCGGCGACTCTTCGGCGGCCCTTCGGCGGGCCTTCAGTGGGCCTTCGGCGGGGCCGGCTCCGGGTCCGTGGCGAGGCGGGCGTGCAGGTGGGAGTCGCGGAAGGCGTCGTGGCGGCCCTCCGCGAACATCGCCTCGCGCAGGGTCCCCTCGGGAAGGAACCCGCACCGTTCGGCGATCCGGCAGGACACCTCGTGTTCGGCCGCGTGGTCCAGTTCGAGCCGGTGCAGGCCGAGTTCGGTGAGCGCCCACCGCGCGGTGAGCAGCAGCGCCCGGGTGGCCACGCCCCGGCGGCGGGCCTCGGGCAGCACCCAGTAGCCGACCATGCCCAGCCCCTGCACCGGCCGGACGTCGTTGACACCGATGTGCCCCAGGGGCGTACCGGTGTCCGCGTCGGCGATCCGGAAGGACACGGTCGTGCCGTCCTCGGTCCACTGCGCCCTCCTGCGCAGCGTCTCCCGGGCGCCCTCGACGTCCGTGACCGGCCGGAGCGGGGTGTTCCAGCGGGTGAACTCCGGGTCCGTGGTGCCGCGCAGCCACACCTCGGCGTCGGACCGGGACGCCGGGTCCCAGGGGCGCAGGTGCAGGCCGTGGCCGTGGAGTTCGGGGAGGGACCGCGAGGAGCGCGGGTGCGTATGTGTATCAGCCATACGGGTCATTCAAACCTGCACGACCGGCCGGGACACCGGAATTTCTCGTGCCCGGTTCCGCCCCCGCCCCTCCAGACGTGATCAATCCGCAACCAATTTCGGTCTTGACCGATACCCATCAACCTGATGCGTGATTACGCTCGCGCTCATGGCCGATTCCACCACGCCCCCGAACCCCGCCGCACCACCCCGGGAGGACCGCCCCGTCTACGTCGTCGGCGGTGGTCCCGGCGGACTCGCCGTCGCGTACTCGCTGCGTGCCCGGGGCGTGCGGGCCGTCGTCCTGGAACGGTCCGAGCACGTGGGATCGTCCTGGCGGCGCCACTACGACCGGCTGCGCCTGCACACCACACGGCGCCTGTCCGCGCTGCCCGGTCTGCCGATACCGCGCCGGTTCGGGCAGTGGGTGACCCGGGACGACATGGTGCGGTACCTGGAGAAGTACGCCGAGCACCACCGCCTCGAGATCGTCACCGGTGTCGAGGTCTCCCGTGTCGAGCGCACCGCCGACGACACGGGCTGGCTGCTGCGCGCCACCGGGGGCCGCGAGCTGACCGGCGCCGCGGTCGTGATCGCCACCGGCTTCAACCACACGCCCCGCCTGCCCGAGTGGCCCGGCCGGGAGACCCACACCGGCGAGTTCCTGCACGCGTCCGAGTACCGCAACGCCGAACCCTTCGCCGGCCGGGACGTCCTCGTCGCGGGGATCGGCAACACGGGCGCGGAGATCGCCGTCGACCTGGTGGAGGGCGGCGCCTCCCGGGTGCGGCTGTCGGTCCGTACCGTGCCGCACATCGTGCGGCGCTCGACCGCGGGCTGGCCCGCCCAGCACTCGGCCGTCCTGGTGCGCCGGCTGCCGGTCGGGTTCGTGGACCGGCTCTCCCGGGCGCAGGCCAGGGTGGCACTGCCCGACCTCTCGGCCCAGGGCCTTCCGCGCCCCGACAAGGGCCTCTACAGCAGGGTGCTGGAGGGCGCCATCCCCGTACAGGACGTCGGGCTGGTCGACGCCGTACGGCGGGGCAGGGTGGAGATCGTGGCCGCCGTGGCGGGGTTCGAGGACGGCAAGGTCGCCCTCGCCGACGGCACCCGGGTCGACCCCGACGCGGTGATCGCGGCCACCGGGTACGCCCGCGGACTGGAGGGGCTCGTCGGCCACCTCGGCGTCCTCGACGACCGGGGCAGACCGATGGCCCGCGGCGCCGGCACCCCGCCCCACGCGCCCGGCCTGTACTTCACCGGCTTCACCAACCCCATCAGCGGCAACCTCCGCGAGCTGGCCATCGACGCGGAGAAGATAGCCAAGGCGGTGACCCGCCACGGGGCACCGGGGCTCTCCCGACTCCCCCGATGACTTCCGCTCATCGACTCGCCCCGATCCGGCCGATTCTGACGCCTTGTCAGTTCGGCGACCCGGTCGTGCCGTCGCGGCACCGGCCGGGACCGGAGGAGGACCCGGCCGAAGACGACCGGGCCGCAGCGCTCGCGGCACGGAGCGAGGACGGGCGGAGCAAGGGCGGGCGGAGCGAGGGCGGAACGGGCGAACGGCCGTAACGGCCGGAAGCCGGGCACCGTGCGCGCCCCCTCGGGATCCTCCACCGGACAGATCACGGTGACGAGTTCGCCGAGGAGGCGGCCCCGCCGGAACGGCCCGGCGATCCGGACTCCGCGGCGGCACCCTGTGCACACCGTCGCCGCCGCCACGAAAGAAAAGTTATCCACAGCCTGTGGAGGAGCCGGCCACCACCCTCCAGGGCTCCTGGGCTCCAGAACTCCGCGACTCCGCGATCCTGATCCGGCCGCGGCACACGGCGACAGCGGTGCGATGCCGCTCGGTCCCGAGCGCGGCGGCACCGCACCGCCTTCCGGCTCCGGCGCTCCCTCCCCAAGTCCCCTCACCACAAAGGGGACCGACGCCGCAGCCGCGACCCACACTCGCCGAGGACTCCCGTCGTCGAAGCCCTCGCCGTCCCCTCGCAGCGAATCGCTGACGAACAGAGTGATCAAGCGGTCACGGCACGTCAATGCCGATTCGTGGCCTTAGGGGCGATCCTGCGCCATATGCCCGGTTATTCGTCACCGCGCACGGAAGCACACCCGGCGCACCGGCTCACACTCCGGCCGGCGAGACCGGCTCCCCGTGCATCCGTGCACCGGCACGCCGGCACGACCGCACGTCCACCCGGCGGCCCCACGCGTGTCCTACACCACCTCGTACGCGACTCCACCACAGGCCGGGGCGGGCTCCTGCGCGGCCGCGCCGCGGTCCAGTTCGCACCAGATGCGCTTGCCGGTGCCGTCGGCACTCCACCCCCAGCGGTCCGCCAGGCCGTCGACGAGGGCGAGCCCGCGCCCACCGGTCGCGTCACCGTCCACACAGCGCGGCACCGGCACCCTGCTGCTCCGGTCGGCCACCTCCAGACGGACGGTGGCCTCCCCTGCCTCCACATCCGTCAGGGACAGTCTCAGTACGGCCGGACAGCCGGTGTGCACGACGGCGTTGGTGACAAGCTCCGAGACGAGAAGGACCAGCGTCTCGGACAGCGGCTCGTCGGCCTCTATACCCGACCCGGCCAGCCGTGAGCGGGTCCACTGCCGGGCTCGCCCCACCTCAGCGGGGTCGGGCCGGATCTCCAGTTGCACTTGAAGCACCTGCACCGCTCACACCATCCGAACCGGCGGACACTTGGACTCGCGCCTCACGAGGGCCACGATCGTAGCCATTCTCTGCATGGCCAGAACAGCGGCCGGGACAGGGATCACGGAACGTGAGTCCCTTACGGGACAGCATGGTTGACGTACAGTCACGTCAACAAGCGCTTCGGGCATATTCCAGCGCGAAGGAGTACGCGTACGGCATACTGTGCGACGCCCGCCCCGGCCGGCCGAACAGGCGGTGGCGGCAGGCCTGGTCGCACGGCGAACAGTGGCAGACGGCGACATGTCCGGGGCCGCCCCGGAGGCGACTCCCGTGCTGTGCGTGCTCACGACCACTCGCATCCCACACAAGGTACCGGAGCGGGCAGCCGACTCCGGGCCGTGACGAGTCACACAGAGGACACAACACGGTACCGACGCTCCGTGACCTCACCGCGCCACGATCCGCGACATTCGAGCGGGAGCATTCCAGGACATCGCAGACGGGGGGCGGGGCGGGCCGTTCCGGCGAGCGGTTCCACAACGGACAAACCCTCACGCTCTGTCACCGATCCCGCACGCCGCGTCCGCACCCAGGCGTTTTGGCGGGCGGCCGGGCCGCCGCACTGTCCGCGGGGCCGGCGGTGACGGCCGTCCCGCGGGCGGCGGCGCGGACACTCTCCGCGCGGGCCGTCCTCCCTGCGCACCGGTCGGGCCCCCACCGGGAGGGGCCCGACCGGCCGCGGCCGAACCGTTCACGGCTCCGGGCGTGTTGCGCCGTCGGCTCGCGCCCGGAGCCGTGGGGACCCGTCCTACTCGGGGACGGTGAAGTAGCGGGCGAAGCCCCGTACGATCTCTTCCTCGCCGATCCTGCCGTCACCGTCCGTGTCCAGCGTGGCGGCAGCGGATCCGGCGAGCGCATCGGGGACGCCGAGCGCCCTCAGGACGCGGGCGATCTCCGCCACGCCGACCGCGCCGTCGCCGTCCGGGCCGGCCAGGGCGAGGGTCGCGCGCAGGAAGGGCCGGGCGATCTCGGCGAACCGGTCCGGGTTGTCCCGCAGCCGCTTCACCGCGCCGGTCACGAATTCCGCGCGGGTGATGCGCTGGTCGCCGTCGTGGTCCGCGATGCCCGCCATGCCCTGCCAGAAGGCCTCGGCGCCGCCGTACAGGGCCTGGCCCTTGTCGGAGCGGGCCCGCGTGCCGAACTCGGCGAGCAGCGCCTTGGCCGCTCCGCTGAAGTCCTCGCGGTCGATGTAACCGTTGCCGTCCTGGTCGAAGGTGGCGAACCGGGCCGCGATCCGGCGCTCGTACTCGCTGGTGACCATGTTTCTTTCAGGCCGCCTTACTCAGAGGGTCGTCTCGCTCGGAGGGTACGTCGTACGAGGCGGCTTCATGAATTCGGAAACGGTGCTTGCACCAAGAACGGGAGAATTCCAGGACAACCATGTGACACACGGCACCTTTCGTGGTATGCGCGGTGCACAGGGTGTTCGTGGTGCGCGTGTGCCCGAGGTCCGTCGCGCGCGCCGCCCCGAGGGCCCGCGGTCGGCTCAGGCCGACAGCGGGCGGGAGCTCCCGTCCACCGCGGACGGGACGTCCGGGTGCACGTCGAAGAGGCGGCGGACACCGAGCGCGCCCAGGACCCGGTTGACGTGACTGCCGTCGGCGGCCCCGTGCGCGGGCAGGATCAACCGCAGACTGCCCTGGCAGGAACGCAGCAGCCGGCGGGTGGCTATGAGCACCCCGACGCCGCTGGAGTCGCAGAACCACACCTCGGAGAGATCGAGGACGAGGCGGTGTCTGCCGTCGGCCACCGCGTCGTGCACCCGCTGACGCAGCACCGGCGACGTCACCAGGTCCAGTTCGCCCGACACCCGGAGCACGGCCCACTCGCCCTGCTGCCCGTCGGTCACTTTGAAGGCCACCACCACGCCCTTCGCTCGCCGAAACGGAAGAAACACCTACGCTTCCTTGCAGCGCGGCTGCCCACCGGCCGTGCCCTGAAACGCGAGCGGAGAAACCGTTACCGAACAGTAAAGGCTTGTTTCAGTCGACTTCGGTCTCATTCGACAAGTTCAGATCCAGTCCAGTCAGTTCCGATCGGCGAGCAGCTGGGTAGGCGCACCCGGGACGGCATCCGATGTGCCCGTGGGTGGCTCCCTACCACCTGCGGCTCGGCAGGGGGCGCACATTGCCGTAAAGGGGCGTGCGTTCTCCGACGTGCCGACTACATTCATGGAGTCGGTGGGCACACGATTCATGGAGTCGGTGGCACACGCCGGCCCGGGCACGACCGGCCCGGGGTTCCGGGGAGGAGCAGGGGTGAAGAGGGCCGCATGACGAAAAGCGACGTACCGCCTCACTGGGACCGCACGATGCAGCAGCGGCTCGCCCGCGGGGAGGCCGCGGCACTCGGTGAGTTCTACGACCGGTTCGCCTCCCTCGTGCACGGCCTCGCCCATCGCGTCCTCGGCGACGAGCACGCCGCCGACGGCATCACCCGCGAGGTCTTCGCCCACGTCTGGGAGCAGCCGGACACCTACGACCCCCGGCGGGGCCCGCTGCGCACCTGGGTCGCCGAGCTGACCCACCGACTGGCCGTCGAGCGGCTGCGCGCCACCAGGACGGCGGCGCTCGCCCACAGCACCCACGGCTCCCCCGGCGACGCCGAGGAGCTGGAGCGCCAGGTGCGCCACGCCTCGGTGGCCGCCCGCGCGGACTACATCGTGCACGCCATGCCGGTACCGCTGCGGGCCGCACTGGAGCAGGCGTACTTCCAGCGCCGCGACTACCACCAGACCGCAGCCGACCTCGGCGTCACCGAGGACGAGGCCCGTCGCCGCCTCCGGCTGGGCCTGCAACTGCTGGCCACGGCTCACGACACCGAGACGGCACAGTTGGACGCCCCGCCCGGCATCGGGGGTGCGGCGTGAACGACGACCGTCCCGAGCCGTCCGACGACACCACCGCCACCGCCGCCGCCGCGGGGACACCCACGGCCCCGGGAAACGGGGCGGACGGTACGCGTGAGGACGGCGGGCCGCCCCGGCCGGCACCGGCGTCGCAACCGGCCGAGCCGCTGGTGCTGGAGCACCGGGTGCTGAAGTCACTGCTGGGCGCGTGGGCGCTGGCCGCCTGCGCGCCGGAGGAGACGGCGGCTGTCGAGGAGCACCTCGGCGACTGCGGGGCCTGCGCCGACGAGGCGCTGCGCCTGCGCGACGCGGTCGGGCTGCTGCAGCGCCCCGAGAACCTCGATCTGAACCCGGGGCTGCGCACCCGCGTCCTGGAGTCCTGCCTCAAGCGGCGCCCGCCGCGCATCCCCGTACCCGACTGGGCCGCCGCCTACGACGCCGAGACGGCCCGGCTGGACGCACTGCTCCAGGACTTCGGCGACACCGAGTGGCACGCACCCGTGCGGCTGCGCTGGTACGAGGCCGACGAGGCGACCACCCGCCGCACCACGGTCGCCGGGGTCATCGCGCATCTGCTGACCGTCGACGGCCTGGTCGCGGTCGCCCTCGGGCTGGACGACCCGCTCGGCGGCCTGCCGGCCGAGCGGCCCACCCCGTCGGCCCGCACCGAGGCGTACTGGAGTGCCTCCCCTTCCCCGCCCACCCGCTCGGTACGAACGCCCTGGCGTGCGCAGACCCACGACCTGGTGCGGACCGTGTCCTTCACGGGCAGCCGGGCCGGGCGGATGGCGGTGTCGTACGGCGACTTCGAGCTGCCGCTGCACGACGCGATGCTGGACCGCGCCTTCGAGTGCTGGGTGCACGCGGAGGACATCGCCGAGGCGGTGGACTATCCGTACGATCCGCCCACCGGACGGCATCTGCACCGCATGGTCGACCTGGCCGCGCGGATGCTGCCGTCCGTCCTGGAGGCGCGCCGCCGCTCCGGGCCGGACGCGCCCGGCGGGCGGCGGCTGGTCGCGGCCGGTGCGCCGGGGCGGAGCCTGCGGCTGGAGATCGAGGGGTCCGGTGGCGGGGAGTGGCTGATCCCGCTGGACTCCCCCGCCGCCCGGGGCTCCGCCGAGCACGAGGTGGCCCACATCGCCCTCGACGGTTCGGAGTTCTGCCGTCTGGCGGCGGGCCACGTGCCCCCGCGGGAGGCGGCCGCCGGGCAGGTCGGCGACAAGGAGGCGATCAGTGAGGTCCTCCTGGCGGCGGCCTCACTGAGCAGGATGTAGCAGGAGGCGGCAGGGCCCGCCGGCCCTTCCGGACGGAGCACGAGGCCCCGGGTCCGGACGGCCGGCGGTTCGGGCGAGGGCCACCGCCCGCAGGCGAGGACCACCGTCCTCAGGCGAAGACCACCGTCCGCCGCCCGTTCAGCAGGATGCGGCGTTCCGCGTGCCACTTCACCGCGCGCGCCAGCGCCTGGCACTCCACGTCGCGGCCGACGGCGACGAGCTGGTCCGGGGTGACACCGTGCCCCACCCGCTCGACCTCCTGCTCGATGATCGGGCCCTCGTCGAGGTCGGCGGTGACGTAGTGCGCGGTGGCGCCGATCAGCTTCACTCCCCGGGCGTGCGCCTGGTGGTACGGCTTCGCGCCCTTGAAGCTCGGCAGGAAGGAGTGGTGGATGTTGATGATCCGCCCGGAGAGCTGCTTGCACAGGTCGTCCGAGAGGACCTGCATGTAGCGGGCGAGCACGACGAGTTCGACGTCCTCCTCGCGCACGATCTCCAGCAGCTTCGCCTCGGCCTCCGCCTTGGTGTCCTTCGTCACCGGCAGGTGGTGGAAGGGGATGTTGTACGAGGCCACCAGCTCCGCGAAGTCGGTGTGGTTGGACACCACTCCGGCGATCTCCACCGGCAGCGCGCCGATCTGGGCGCGGAAGAGCAGGTCGTTCAGGCAGTGGCCGAACTTGCTGACCATCAGGAGGACGCGCATCTTCTCGTCGGCCCGGTTGATCTGCCAGTCCATCCGGAACGCGTCACCGATCGCCGCGAAACTCGCCCGCAGCTTGTCCAGGGTCACCGGTGCGTCGGCGGAGAAGTGGACCCGCATGAAGAACAGGTCGGTGTCGTGGTCGCCGAACTGCTGGCTGTCCTCGATGTTGCAACCGGTCATGAACAGATAGCTCGACACGGCGTGCACGATGCCCTGCTTGTCGGGGCAGGACAGGGTCAGGACGTACTGGTCGGCCGGGGTCTCTGTTCGAATGGGCTGCTCACTCATGCGGGAAAGGGTCCCACACGCGGATCACGGACGAGGAGCCGTCCCGTTACGCGGACCGCGTAAGGATGTGCAGCGCCTCGAGGGTCCGCGGCGCGGTGTCGGGATCCTCCCCGTCGCTCACCGCCAGCCGCACGTGCGCGTCCCGCGCGGCCCGTACCGCGTCCGGCCATCCCTCGTGCGCGAGGTAGGCGGTGACCGGTGCGTCCGGACCGACCTGGTGCATGATCCGCAGCACCCGCAGCACCGCGGTGTCGACGAGCGCCGCCTCCTGGGAGTCGCGGAAGATCGTGCCGACGTACTTCTCGGCGGACCAGTTGTCCAGCCAGGTGTCCTCGACCAGCCGGTAGACCGCGTCGGTGACGTCACCGTAGCCGTCCACCCCGGCCAGCCAGACGCCCTGCTGGAACCCGGGGTCGGAGAGCATGTGCAGCGCGGAGCGCACATTGCTGCGCCAGCGCCACCATGGCATGTCGTTGAGTGGCATGCCGCCCATGGTGGAGGAGCGACGGCCGCGGCGGGAAGAGTTCTCCGAACCTTGCACGGTCATCGATCGTACGTTTCCTTTCCCCGGAGGCCACACCGCCCCCTTAATTCACTTCCGCGTCACCACGCGTCGACCATGGGTCACCCCCGGGTTGGCGATGTGAGGGAATCGTGCGTGAGCATGACCGGCAGTCGCTTTCGCAGCAGTCCCCTCTCCCGCCACCGCTCCCGGCCGTTCAGAGCCGGCGTCATCACCACGGGCGCGCTGGCGGCGATGACGCTCGCCGCCGGCTGCGGGGTCGTCCCCGGCATCTCGGCGGCCGACGACCCGATCACCGTCATGACCTGGGCGCCCGAGGAGACCAAGGCCACCAACAAGCCAGGCATGCCCGCTTTCGCCCGCGCCTACGCCAGCTGGGTGAACTCCGAGGGCGGCATCAACGGCCGCAAGCTCAACGTCCTCACCTGCAACGAGCGCAACGACAGTGTGGCCGCCGCGCGGTGCGCCCGGACCGCGGTCAAGGAGAACGCCGTCGCGGTCGTCGGCTCGTACAGCCAGCACGCCGACGCCTTCATGCCCGCCCTCGAGGGGGCCGGCATCCCGTACATCGGCGGCTACGGCATCACCACCGACGAGTTCACCAGCCCGCTGTCCTACCCCGTCAACGGCGGCCAGCCGGCGCTGCTGGCCGGTCTCGGCCGCGCCCTCGCCGACTCCTGCGGGCCGGTCACCCTGATCCGGCCGGACACCATCGCGGGCGACCAGCTGCCCCCGCTGCTCAACTCGGGCCTGTCCGCCGGCGGCCATGAGCCGACCGCGGACCAGCGGGCGGAGGAGGAGGCCACCGAGTACGAGGGACAGTCGAAACAGGCTCTGGAGACCAGCACCACCGACCCGGAGGCCCCGGGCTGTGTGGTGCCCGCGCTCGGGGACCGCACCGGCACCTTCATGGACTCCTTCCGGCGGGCCCGCGCCGACTACCCCGACGTGCGCACCGCGACCGTGATGGGCAGCGTCGACCAGACGACGATCAACACGTCCGGCGGCTCGTCGAGCCCGTACGAGGGCTCGTACGTGACCGGCTGGTACCCGGCGTCGAGCGACGCGCTCTGGGACCCCATGAAGGACGTCATCAAGAAGGAGGCGTTCGGCGACAACCGGATCGACCCCGCCGACACCGGGGTGCAGACCACCTGGATCGCCTACACGGTGCTGAAGCAGGTCCTCGAGTCGCTCGGCGACGGCGAGGTGAGCTCGAGCAGCGTGACCCGGACCCTGAACAAGGGGCTGAAGGTCGAGACGGGCGGGCTCACCCCCACCCTGCGCTGGCAGTTCCAGGACAAGCTGGCCGCCGTCGGCTTCCCGCGGCTGGTCAACGCCAACGTGACACTGCAGAAGGTCAAGGACGGGCGGCTGGTGGCCGGCAGCGAGGGCTTCATCGACGTGACGGACACCCTGCACAAAGCCGACGTGGTGTGACGGCGCGGGGGCGCGTGGTGTGACGCGCGGGGGGCGCGCGGTGTGACGGCGCGGGGGCGACGCGGTGTGACGGTGCGAGGCTGCGTGGTGTGACGCGGGGGGCGCGTCGAGGACCGGGCGGGGTGCGGAGGGGCAGGGTGTGGACGGAGGCCGCCCGACCGGTTCGGCCCTCTCCGTTGTTCCTCCGCCGCCCTCGCCGCCCCGCCGCCCTCGCCGCCTCCGCCGTCAGAAACCGGTCACAGCTGGGTCGGCTGCCGCTCGGTCAGGCCGTGCTGCCGGGCGATCGTGTTCCACAGCGCGGCCGCCTTGGTCTTCTCCTCCGTCGCGGTGCCGCTGGCCCGGTTGCCCTCCTGGGTCTGACCTGTCGTGCGGGCCTGTCCCTTCTTGCAGCCCTTCTTGCCCGCCACCTGGTCGGCCCAGGCCGCGTAGTGGTCGTCGGCCGACGCCGAGGCCTGCCACGCCTTGGTGAGGGCGGTGCTCAGTGCCTGGTGGTCGGGCAGCTTGTCCACCTCGATGCCGGAGAGGTCGGTGACCAGCTGGTTGCGCTGGTCGGCCGCGTCCCGCAGGTCCTTGGCCGCCTGGTCGAGATTGCGGCAGGCCTTCACGTCGGCCACCGCGTTGATCACGGCGGTCCGGCTGTCGCCGCTGACGGCCAGCAGCTTGTCCAGCTCCTCGGCCTGCTGCCGGACCGGATCGACGGTGGGGGATGCCTCGGCCTCGGCCTCGGGTTCCTCGCTCGCGGGGGCGGTGGCGGAGACGGGCTGCTTCTTGCCGCTGTCGTCCCCGCTGCCGAGCAGCGCGCCCGCGCCGATGCCCAGGACGACGAGACCGACACCGACCGCCGCGATGAGCGGCACCCTCGACCCCGTACCGCCGCTCCGGCCGCCGCCGTCGCCCCCACGGGCGGCCCGCCGACCACCACCACCGCCCCGGCCGGGCGGGGCGGGGACAGGGGTGGGGGCGGGCTGCGGATGCTCGAAGCGGGGGAGTTGCTGGGTGGAGCCGACCGCGCCCGGGTCGTCGCCCGCGCCGCGGAAGAGATTGTCGAACTCGGCGGGCGGCTGCCGGTTCCCGTCCTCGGCCGGAGCACCGTACGGCGCCGCGCCCGGCGCTCCTCCGGGCCGGTCGGTCACCGGGGCCATGAACTGGGTCGCCTCGGCGTCGGGGTTGCCGGCGGGCGGCGGCGGCCCGCCGTCCGCGCCCTGCGCGGGCATGCCCGGGTACCGGGTCGCCCCGGCGTCGTGTGCGGCGGGCATCTCGGGGGGCAGCGCCCCCGGGCCCACCGGGGGTATGTACTGCGTCGCAGCCTCGTCCACGGGGGCGGCGGGCACCGGCGGCAGGAACTGGGTGGCTCCCTCCGACCCGTCGGGCAGCGCTCCCGCGGCGGCGGAGCCGTACGCGTCGACGGCGGGAACGCCGTAGGAGAAACCGTCCTGCGGCTGCAGCGGGGCGGACGGGTCGTACGAGGCGGGGGCGCCGTACACCGGGGCCTGCCCGCCCTCGGGCGGCAGCGGCCCCGGACCGTGCTGCCCCTGGCCGGGCCCGCTCGCGGCCGGGCCCTGCGCACCCCAGGGGGCCGGTTCCTGCGGGCTCCACTGCTGCGCGGGCGGGGACTGCCAGCCCTGACCCTGCGTCGGGGCCGGCGGCTGCTCCTCCGGTCCCCAGGGCGTCCCCCAGGTCTGGCCGCCGGACGGCGCCGAGGCGGGCGCCGGCCCGCCCGTACCCCCCGGAGCGACCGGACCGGCCGGCCCGCCCGGCAGCAGGGGCGCGCCACCGTCGGAGGGCAGCACGATGCCTTCGCGCGCGGGGCGCGCCGAGGGCTCCTCGCCCTGTCCACTCTGCGTCACCGGGACTCCTACACATGGGGGACCTTGTGAATCGTCGGCTCACGCTACCGGGTCCCCGGAGCCCGGTGCCACGCAGCACGGGGCCTTCGCTCCCGCCCTGTGACCGCAGTAACAGAACCAGGTCGCCCCACGCTGTTTCCGTCCCCTCCTTCACCTCCGCCCCGCGTCAACTCCGCGTCGGCCTCCCGTTCACCGCCGATGCCCGCCCCGTTCGTCCACGGGCACCGCCACCGCGCGTACGAGTACTGGTACATCCACCAGTACTCGGGCCCCAGCCCCTGCTCCTGTTCATGCCCCTGTTCACGCCGCGGCCGGGAGGGCGACGCGGGCGCCGAACTCCCGTACCACCGGCTCCTCCTGATACGGCTCCAGTCTCTGCCGGAAGTCCTCCAGGTACTCGGCACCGCGGTTCGACCTGAGTCCGTCGAGCAGTTCCACCGCCTTCAGGCCCGTGCTGCAGGCCTGCTCGACCTCCCGCTGCTGCACCTGCGCGGTGGCCAGCAGCACGTAGCCGATCGCCCGGCGCCGCGCCCGGGACTCCGGATGCCCGGCCAGGGCCTCGAGCGCGCACCGCGCGGCCGCCTCGGCCTGCCCCAGGTCCCGGTGGCAGTGCGCCAGCTCGTCGGCCAGATAGGCCTCGTCGAAGTGTGCGATCCACACGGGGTCGTCCCCCGACGCCGGATCGGCCGCCTCCATGGCACTGATCGCGTGCCCGGCCGCGATCTGCGCGGCGTGCGCGTCACCCATCAGCGCGTGCCCGCGCGCCTCCGCCGCGCGGAACATGGACTGCGCGCGGGGTGTCGCCCGGCCCCGCGCGCCCTCCTGCGCGGCACGCGCCAACTGCGCGATCTCCCGCGGGTTTCCGAGTTCCGCGGCCAGATGGCTCATGGAGGCGGCGAGCACGTACCCGCCGTAGCCGCGATCGCCGGCCGCCTGGGCCAGCCGCAGCGCCTGGATGTAGTAGCGCTGGGCGAGGCCCGGTTGCCCGGTGTCGATCGCCATGTATCCGGCGAGTTCGGTCAGTCGGGCGACCGCCGCGAACAACTCCCGCCCCACGGCCTCCCGGTACGACCCCGCGAGCAGCCCCGAGACGACGCTGTTGAGGTAGTGCACGACGACCGGACGCACATGCCCGCTGCCGTACTGGTGGTCCAGGTCCACCAGGGCCTGCGTCATCGACCGCACGGCCGCCACGTCGGACCGCCCGACCCGCGGCCCGACCGAGCGCGCCACCTGCGGGTCGGGGGCGGAGATCAGCCAGTCCCGGCTCGGCTCCACCAGGGCGGACGAGGCGACGGAGGAGCCGGACAGGAAGTCCCGCCGGCCCACGTCACTGCGCCACAGCTCGCAGACCTGCTCGATGGCCCCCAGGACCGTCGGCGAGAACTGGAGACCGACGCCCGACGCGAGGTTCTTGCCGTTGGCCATGCCGATCTCGTCGATGGTGACCGTGCGGCCCAGTTTGCGTCCGAGCGCCTCCGCGATGATCGCCGGCGCCCGGCCCCGCGGCTGCTGTCCGCGGAGCCAACGGGCCACCGACGTCTTGTCGTAGCGCAGGTCGAGGCCGTGTTCGGCACCGCACAGGTTGACCCTGCGGGCCAGCCCGGCGTTGGAGCACCCGGCTTCCTGGATGAGCGCCTGCAGTCGTTCGTTCGGCTGCCGCGCGACGAGAGGCCTTGCGGCCATGGCATACCCCCTGTGGCTGCGGTGCCTGCCCGCGCACCGAGTTGACGTGTCTTCCGCGGCCGGAGACCCGGCATCTCCTGACAACTCCTCTCGACCAGGAGCAAAAGTTCCGGCCCTGAAGATCAATGCCCCGTCGAGGTGCCGAAGATGCGAGGCATGTACGGATTGCCGGGGTAACGGTCGACGGCTGCCCCGCCCGGCGGCCCACTCCTGGCTACCCACCCGGGGACGTGGATCCCCTTGCGCGCCCCCGCGGATGCACCCATGCGCCCCGGGCGCGGAGCCAGTGCTCCTCCCCCGCGCATGGACCCGGGCGTAACCCCTGGTGACGGACGTAGTTGTGTTCGTCGTGGAAGAGACGATCCCGGGCACCGGCGCCGGACACATCCCGAAGCAGCGCGGAGAGACCCTGCTGGAGACCGCGGTGCGTTATACCGAGGAGCGGCACTGGGACGTGTTCGCGGGCACCTGGCTGGAGGCCGTCGACGGGGTGCACCGCTGCTCGTGCGGCGTCGCGAAGTGCCCGGCACCCGGCGCGCACCCGACGCGCTCGGACTGGGCGGCCCAGGCGACCGGCAGTGCGACCACCGTGCGCCGCATGTGGCAGATGTGGCCGACGGCCTCGATCCTGATCCCCACCGGCCACGCCTTCGACACGATCTCCGTCCCCGAGACGGCCGGGTTCCTGGCGCTGGCCCGGATGGAGCGGATGGAACTGACGCTCGGTCCGGTGACCCTGAGCCCGGCCGGACGCATGGAGTTCTTCGTGCTCCCCGGTGCCTCGGCGAAGGTGCCGGGTCTGATCCGCTCCCTGGGCTGGTCGCTGTCCCCGCTCGATCTGAGCGTGCGGGGCGAGGGTGCGTACGTGGCGGCGCCGCCCACACGGTTCGGGTCCAGGGGGGCCGTGCAGTGGGCCAGCAGGCCGACCCCGGCGAACCGCTGGCTGCCGGACGCGACGGAACTGATCTCCCCTCTCGCCTACGCCTGCGGCCGCGACCGGCAGGACCGGCAGGACCGGCAGGACCTCAAGAACCGGCCGGGCCGGTAGATCCGGTAGATCCGGTAGATCCGGTGGGGCCCGCGGGAGCGCCGGGGCAGACCGGGCTCGCCCGGATCTCGGTCTTCGGCGGCACGGTGGCGGCGACCGTGCCGTGCGCACCGGTCGTCGCGCTCACGGTCGGGCCGAACGCCGTGCGCACCGGTCGTCGCGCTCAGGATCGGGCTGAACGTGAGTGCGGGCCGAGCGGGTCCGTCGCGGCTGCTGCTCCCGGTGGGCACGGTGTGCGGCGCCGCCCTCGGCCTGCCCGGTCTCCGGCTCGCCGCCCCGGGCACGGCCCGCCGCCTCCCGGAGATCCTCGCCGCGGCCGGCAAGGGCTGAGCACCCCGGGCAGGCGGCGGGGGCGGCCGGGCTCAGTCGGCCCGGAGGGTGGCCAGGAACGGCTCGATCGCCGCCCGCCAGGCCTCCGGCTGGTCGTAGTGGACCAGGTGGCCGGCGTCGGCCACCTCCGCGTACCGGCCGCGGGGCAGGACGCGGACCATCTCCTGGGCCTCCGCGCGCCCCAGCTCGCCGTCGAGGCCCCGGACCACCAGGGTGGGGCACCGCACCTGGGCCAGCTCCTCCCAGTGCGCGTTGTAGACCCAGGTCTCGCGGGAGCGGAGCATCTGGTCCGGGTCGAAGACCGGCCGCCACCCGTCGGAGGACTCGGCCATCACCTCGGCGTAGAACTCACCGCGGGCCGGGTTCGGCCGCTCCACCCAGGGGTCGTCCTCGCCGAACCACTTGCGTACGTCGGCGAGCGTGGCGAACGGGAGGGGCCAGGCGGTGAACCACTGGGCCCACTCGCGCTGCGAGGCGGCCCCGAGCGCGGAGGCCCGCATGTCGCAGATGATCACCCCGCGCACCAGGTCCGGCCGCTTGGCGGCCAGCTGCCAGGCGGTCAGCGCGCCCATCGCGTGGCCGATGAGGACGGTCGGGCCGAGCCCCAGCTGCTCCAGGGCGGCCTCGGTGTCGTCGACATAGGCGTCCCGGGTGAACGAGGCCTGTGCGGGCTTGTCGCTGCGGCCGTGGCCACGCTGGTCGAGGGCGACGGCCCGGTACCGCTCGGAGAGCCAGCGGGCGGTGGACGCCCAGTGCGAGGCCCGTCCCATGAGTCCGTGCAACAGCAGCACGCCCGTGTTCCCGGCGGCGTGCTCCGCCGGGTCGCCGGCGCCCTTGGGGGGATCGCCGAACTCCCAGGCGGCGAGCCGTACGCCGTCCGCCCCCGTCACGTCGATGCGTCGCGCCATCGTGTTGGCACCCCCCAAGCTCGCTGCCTGCCGTGCTGCTTGCCCTGCCTGCTGTTGCCGCCCCACACAGGTTATCGAATGCGCTTTCGAGAACCCCGTTCCCGTCGCCAACACCCCTCGATCGAGTGACATCCCTCGAGGATTGATCGCCGGAGCCGAGGGGAGATCTTCAGCGGGGGGCGAACCGCTCGGGGAAAACGGTTCGAGGGAGATGACCCTGGGAGCTCGGGGCTCCGGGTCAGCACCGGGGAGGGCAGGCCCCGGCGCCGCACGGCGCCGGGGCCCCTCGCGTACGCACGGCACATCCTCCGCCCCTCCCCGGCCGGGCGACATCGTGCCGGGCCCGGCCAAGAGCCCCTCGCGTCATATGCCTCACGCGACAGCCTCGCACGTGAACCCGGTGAGCGCTGCACTTCGGCGCAGTGGATCTCGGATTCGGCGCGATCGCGTCGGAACCCCAACTCCCTACCGGGCCAGACGAGTTGGGGTTCACGCCGGTGATGCGGCGAGGGACGACGAGGCGATGCGGCGACAGGCCCCCGGTCCTAGGGCTTGGCGACGAACACGTGGGAGGCGACGTCCCTCTCCAGTTCGGCCGCCTCGCCGCCGCTGCCCACCAGCACACCGCCCGCCGACTCCGTCACACTGACCACCGATCCGGGCTGCACGCCCGCGCGGCGCAGCGTGTACATCAGCTGCGCGTCCGTCTGGATCGGCTCGCCGATCCGGCGCACCACGACCGTCTTGCCCTCGGCCCCCGGGTCGAGATCGGCCAGGGAGACCATGCCCTCGTCCAGGAACGGGACGGCGCCGTCCTTCTCGCCCAGCTCCTCCAGGCCCGGGATCGGGTTGCCGTAGGGCGACTCGGTCGGGTGCCGCAGCAGCTCCAGCACGCGACGCTCGACGGCCTCGCTCATCACGTGCTCCCAGCGGCAGGCCTCGGCGTGCACCTGCTCCCACTCCAGGCCGATCACGTCGACGAGCAGACACTCGGCGAGGCGGTGCTTGCGCATCACCCGGGTGGCCAGCCGGCGGCCCTCGTCCGTCAGCTCCAGATGCCGGTCGCTGGCGACGGACACCAGGCCGTCACGTTCCATCCGGGCCACCGTCTGGCTGACCGTCGGCCCGCTCTGGTCGAGCCGCTCGGCGATCCGGGCGCGCATGGGCACCACGCCTTCCTCCTCCAGCTCGAGGATGGTGCGGAGATACATCTCCGTGGTGTCGATCAGTCCGGACATACATGCCCCTCGATGAGATCTGCGATTGGCTCTGCCGGAGGCTGGACGGCTCACCGGCGCATGTGCTGGCCCTGGACTCAATTCTGACCCATCGCGCCGACAACCGGGGCACGCCGTGGAAACGCCGGGCGTTCGCCGGGCGGTACGGGCTGCCAGGGGGTCCGCCCGGGCCCTTGCCGCCCTGTTGACACGGCACTGGTCCGGACCGCACGGTGATCCGCAGCAGCCCACCCCGAAGGGATGGTCCTCCATGAGCGACCGTACGCCGGCCGACCGGTTCCTCGACGCCGCGATCGACCTGCTGCACCGGGTCCGCGACGAGGAGGCCGACTCCGTGGCGGCCGCGGGCGCCCTGCTCGCGGACACGGTCGCGGACGGCGGACGCCTCTTCGCCTTCGGCGCCGGCCACTCCTCGCTCGCCGCGCAGGACGTCGTCTACCGTGCGGGCGGACTCGCCCTGATGAACCTGCTCGCCGTCCCGGGGGTCGTCGGCGTCGACGTGATGCCGGCCACCCTCGGCTCCGCCCTCGAACGCGTCGACGGCCTCGCGAGCGCCGTGCTCGACGCGTCACCGGCCCGCGCGGGCGACGCCCTGGTGATCGTCTCCCTGTCCGGGCGCAACGCGCTCCCGGTGGAGATGGCCGTGAACGCCCGCGCCCTGGGCATGAAGGTCATCGGTGTGACCTCGGTGGCGTACGCGGCACAGACGACGTCCCGGCACGTGTCGGGGACGTACCTGAAGGACCACTGCGACCTCGTCCTGGACTCCAAGATCGCGGTCGGCGACGCGGAACTCACCCTGGACAACGTCCCCGCCCCCTTCGCCCCCGCCTCCACGGTCGTCACCACGGCCCTGCTCCAGGCGGTCGTGGCCACCGCCGCCGCCACCCTGGCCGACCGGGGCATCGAGCCCCCGCTCCTGCGCTCCGGCAACGTCGACGGCGGCCACGACTGGAACGGCCGCGTCATGGACCAATACGCCGACCGGATCTTCTACCGGCGCTGAGAACCCGCCGTCGCCCCGGGCGCCCGGTCGCTCCCGCCGCTCCGGTCATTCCCGCCGCCCGGTGGCTCCCGCCAGGTCCAGGGCCGTGGCGATGCGTGCGGCCACGTCCTCCGCGTACATCGCGTCGGAGCGTTCGAACGCGTTCCGGCCCGGGCCGCGCAGAAACGTCACGGCACCCAGCGTCCGGCCGCGGCTGCGCAGCACCGTGCACAGGGCGTGTGCCGCGTCCGCCGGCCACTGCCGGGACACCGCCCACACCCGTGCCTCCTCCGCCGGCACCGCCCCCGCGTCGGCCCGCACCGAGCCGGCCCGCTCCACGCACTGCAGCGCCGGATGCCCCTCGCGGTACCGCACCGGCAGCCCCGCCCGCCCGGCCAGTCTGCTCGGCCCCGGCGCCCCGGAGGGGGTGGCCGCGATCCGCACCAGCCGGACCCGCCCGGCGCCCTCCCTCTCGCCCGCCGTCCCGTCGGGCCCCCGGTCGGCCACCCGGTCGATCAGCGCGTGGTCGGCGAATCCGGCCAGCGCGAAGTCCAGGTGGACGGTGACCGCCTCCGCCGGGTCCTCGCACTCGGCCGCCGCCCGCGCCGCCCGGTGCAGCTGCTGTGCGCGGAACCGCAGCAGCGAGGCCTCCTGCTCGCCCTGCCGGGACTCGGTCACGTCCTGGAACAGCCAGCCCACGCCGAGCGGCACCGGCTCCTCCGCCAGCGGCGACGACAGCCGCACGAATCCGCACCGCCAGCAGCGCCGCCGTTCGCCCTCCGGTTCCCGCACGCTCACCCAGATGTCGGCGGGCGCGGGCGGGGCGCCCTCGGCCAGCACATGGGTGAGCGCGCTCTCCAGCTCCTCCACCCCCTGCGACAGCAGCTCCCCGAGCGGCCGCCCCAGCACCGACCCGCGTCCCGTGCCGAGCGCGCGGGCCGCGTGCGGGTTCACCACGGCGGGCCGCAGATCGGCGTCGACGAGCACGACGCCCCAGCTCGCGTCCTCCAGCAGCGCCTCGCTCAGCGCGATCGACCGCTCCAGGTCGATCTGCGCGTGCACCTCGCTGAACGCGCAGTACACGCCCGCCGGCTTCCCGTCCGGCCCGCGCACGGCCGCGGACTGCGTCCGCACCAGCACCCGGCCGCCGTCCTTCGTCAGCAGTGCGAACTCGTGCACCTGCCGGCCCGGCGCGCCCATGGCCGACATCAGCCGCGCCTCCACCTCCGCGGCGTCGGCGCCGCGCACCGCCCATCCGGCGAACCCCGGCCGGCCCACCGCCTCGGCCGCGGTCCAGCCGAGGACGCGCTCCGCCTCCCGGTTCCAGTGCGTCACCACCCCGTCCGCGTCGAGGGCGCACAGGGCGGCGTCCATGCCGTCCAGCAACGCGGCCAGCAGATCGGACCCGGCCGGGTTCTCCCGCCCGGGCTCGTCGGGCCCCAGCTCGTCGGTGGCCCCACTACGCCGGGAAGCGCTCACCTGGACCCCCTGCAGGCTGTGTCCGCATGTACGGCACATCGGTCGGCTCACTTGCCATCATTCAACTTGAACGTGACCCGGCGCACATCGGATTCCCGCAACATCGAGGAAATCGTCGAAGGAACCGCCGTACCGCCCCGGCAGCACCGCGGCGGCCGTGCCGCAGCGTCGCGGCGCTGTGGCACGGCCGGCCCGGTACGGCGTCCGCACGCGCGGGCGGCAGGCGGCGTCACCCCTCCGGGAAACGGGACCAGAAGTGGTCCACGATGTCGTCGAGGTAGCGCCGCCCCTGCTCGCCGGAGGTGTTGGCGCCGCCGCCCCTGCTGAGGGTGGCCGCCATGAGGGTCTGGTACTCGGCGTGCATGGCGCGCAGCGGGTCCTGCAGCTCGCGGCGCTCCATCGAGAGAAGGCGGGCGATGTCGCGGATGTGGGCCTGCCAGCGGGTGGAGACGGCCTCGGCGAGCAGCCGGGTGAGTTCCGCCTCCCCGCCGGTGATGGCGACGAAGTCCCTCGGGGGGAGCCTGAGAAGGGCGCCCAGTTTGGCCGACTGCCTCCGGTCACCGGCCCATCGGCCGGTTTCCTCCATGTGGAGGTAGTCGTGAAGTCTCAGGCTGGTGACGCGGGCGACGTCCTCGGCGGCGAATCCACTGGCGATCCGGTGTTCCCGCAGGGTGCGGGGAGCACCCATGAGGTCGCTCGGGGAGCACCACAGTGCGCCGGCCAGAGCGGTGAGTTCGGTGGCGGTGGGCAGGGCGACGCCGCGCTCCCACGCGGTGATGTGGTCGGGGGTGATGTGGGTCAGTCCGTAGGAGGCGCGCATGCCGTAGGCGACGTGGCCGGGGGCCATCCCGACCTTCCCGCGCAGGGTCCGGGCGGCGCGCGCGTTGAAGGGGAGCGGTGAGTTCACGCACCGAGAGTAGGGAGTGACCCACCGTGAGAACCATGCCCTCCTGTCGCCTGCCTCCCGTTATGACGGGAAGGTCGCCGCGAATTCTGTAGGAACCGACGGAAGGCCAACTAGGGAATCAACTCCTCTTTTCCTCAAAGGCCTTGAGGAAATAGCGCTGGTTCGTAGAATCCGCTGGCGGTCTGCCGCGGGTGCGTCCGGATTTCGTTTTTCTCGAAATTCCCGACGCCGCACGCGTCCGGCGGCTGCCGTCACGCTTCCCCGCACCTGCTCGCCCAGGAGACCCGACCCATGCAAACCCTCACGACCGACCCGGCCGACCCGGCGCCTGCCAGAGCCCACGGCCCGCTCGACCGGTTCTTCCGCATCAGCGAACGCGGCTCGACCTACGCCAGGGAGATACGCGGTGGCTTCGCCACGTTCTTCACGATGGCCTACATCCTGGTGCTGAACCCCATCATCCTGGGCAGCACCGAGGACAAGTTCGGCCAGACCCTGAGCGCCCCCCAGCTGGCGACCGCCACCGCCCTGGTGGCCGCCGTGATGACCGTGATCATGGGTGTGGCCGGCAACCTGCCGCTCGCCCTGGCCGCGGGTCTGGGTCTCAACGCCGTCGTCGCCTTCCAGATCGCTCCCCTGATGGCCTGGGAAGACGCGATGGGTCTGGTCGTGCTCGAGGGTCTGCTGATCTGTGTGCTGGTGCTGACCGGTCTGCGCGAGGCCGTCATGCACGCCATCCCGCAGCCGCTCAAGCAGGCGATCAGCGTCGGCATCGGCATGTTCATCGCCTTCATCGGCTTCGTGGACGCCGGGTTCGTCTCGCGCATCCCGGACGCCGCGAACACCACCGTGCCCGTCCAGCTCGGCACCGGCACCCTCACCGGCTGGCCCATGCTCGTGTTCTGCCTGGGTGTGCTGCTGACGTTCGTCCTCATGGCCCGCAAGGTGCGGGGCGCCATCCTCATCAGCATCCTGGCGATGACGGTGTTCGCCGTCGTCGTCAACGAGTTCGCCGACGTCAAGAGCTGGGGCCTCACCTCCCCCGAGCTGCCCGGCACCCCCGTCGCCGCGCCCGACTTCGGGCTCCTGGGGAAGTTCGACCTGTTCGGTGCGTTCGGTCAGATCGGCGTGCTCACCATCGTCCTGCTGATCTTCACGCTCATCCTGTCCGACTTCTTCGACACGATGGGCACCGTCGTCGGTGTCACCGCCGAGGCCGGGCTGCTCGACGAGCACGGGCAGGTCCCCGGTCTGGGCCGGGTCCTGTTCATCGACAGTGCGGCGGCCGTCGCGGGCGGTGTCTCCTCGTCCTCGTCCGCCACCACCTACATCGAGTCCGCCGCCGGTGTCGGCGAGGGTGCCCGGACCGGCTTCGCCAACCTCGTCACCGGCGGCCTGTTCGCTCTCGCCCTCTTCTTCACCCCCCTGCTCACCCTCGTGCCGATGCAGGCCGCGGCCCCCGCCCTGATCGCGGTGGGCTTCCTGATGATGACGCAGGTCAGGCACATCGACTGGGACCGCTTCGAGCTCGCCGTCCCCGCCTTCCTGACCGTCGTGGTCATGCCGTTCACCTACTCCATCAGCAACGGCATCGGCGCCGGCTTCATCTCCTACGTGGTCATCAAGGCCTTCCTGGGCAAGGGCCGCGAGGTGCACTGGCTGCTGTGGAGCACCGCGGGGCTCTTCCTCGTCTACTTCGCCATCGACCCGCTGAAGCAGCTGCTCGGCGTCTGACCGCACCGGCCGCCACCGGGGCCGCCGCCGGCACTCCGGGACCACCGAAAAAAGTGGTTGCTCCGGAGGGGATCGCTTCTTAGGCTGGCGGTACTTCGGAAAGGAGGTGGTTCGGCAGATGTATGCATACCGGACGGAAGAGGTGGCTGCGGGCCAGTAGCCCGTCGCCGTACTCGGTTCGGCGCCGGACCGGCGTGTGCGAGATACACGCAACCGGCCTAACCCAACGCAGTCGCCCGACCCGCGAGTCGCCGGTACGTCCGGCCGGCCCCTCCTTCGGAGGACCAGACTCGCGGGTCGTCTGCGTTTCTCGGGGGTTCAGGGCCCCGGGGCCCTGAACCCCGGGACCCCGGGGCTCTCGCGCTCAGCGGGCGAGGTCCGCGTAACCCTCGATCTCGTGCAGGCCGCGGCTGCCGGGGCCGATGTAGTGGGCGGAGGGGCGGACCAGGCGGCCGGTGCGCTTCTGCTCCAGGATGTGGGCCGACCAGCCCGCGGTACGGGCGCAGGTGAACATCGAGGTGAACATGTGGGCCGGAACCTCGGCGAAGTCGAGGACGATGGCGGCCCAGAACTCGACGTTGGTGGCCAGGACGCGGTCGGGACGGCGGGCGTGGAGTTCGGCCAGGGCGGCCTTCTCCAGGGCCTCGGCGACCTCGAAGCGCGGGGCCCCCAGGTCGCGCGCGGTGCGGCGCAGGACACGGGCGCGCGGGTCCTCGGCGCGGTAGACGCGGTGACCGAAGCCCATGAGGCGTTCGCCCCTGTCAAGGGCCTGCTTCACGTACGCCTCGGCGTCGCCCGTGCGCTCGATCTCCTCGATCATGCCGAGCACCCGTGAGGGGGCTCCGCCGTGCAGCGGTCCCGACATGGCGCCGACGGCGCCCGAGAGGGCCGCGGCCACGTCCGCGCCGGTGGAGGCGATGACGCGGGCCGTGAAGGTGGAGGCGTTCATGCCGTGCTCGGCGGCCGAGGTCCAGTACGCGTCGACGGCGGCGACGTGCTGGGGGTCGGGTTCGCCGCGCCAGCGGATCATGAAGCGTTCGACGATGGAGCGCGCCTTGTCGATCTCCCCCTGCGGGACCATGGGACGTCCCCGGCCGCGCGCGGACTGGGCGACGTAGGAGAGGGCCATGACGGCGGCGCGGGCGAGGTCCTCACGGGCCTGCTCGGCGTCGATGTCGAGGAGCGGTTTCAGGCCCCAGACGGGGCCCAGCAGGGCGAGTGCGGACTGGACGTCGACGCGGACGTCACCGGAGTGGACGGGGATCGGGAACGGCTCGGCGGGCGGCAGGCCGGGGTTGAAGGCGCCGTCGACGAGCAGGCCCCAGACGTTCCCGAAGGAGACGTGCCCGACCAGATCCTCGATGTCGACGCCCCGGTACCGGAGAGCCCCGCCCTCCTTGTCCGGTTCGGCGATCTCCGTCTCGAACGCGACGACTCCTTCGAGCCCGGGTACGAAGTCGGACATCAGGCGGCTCCTCATGGTGTGGGCGACGGATGATGTTGTCGTGGGGGGTGTCGTTGCAGGGGGTGCGGGGGGTGTTGTCGTGGGGGGCGGCCTCGTGCGGGCCGGTCGACGGGAGCGGGGCGGGTGCCCGTCGGCTCCGCGGTCCCCTGCGAGGACTCGCGGTCCGGAACACCACCGGTCACTCCTGTGATGCCCGGTGGGCGGCCACCCAACCTGCTCCGTGTCAGCACGATATCCCTGAGTGCCATTTTTCGGGAGGGTTCACGACACTCAGTGCCATACGGGACCATGGGCACCGGGTCCCCACGGGATCCCTCCATGCGGCAGGATGACGGCGTGACCGACCGAGACTCCGTCCCCCTCGCTCTCGCCTCGATGCGCAAGCAGTACCGGGCCGAGGGGCTTTCCGAGACCGATCTGGCCGCCACCCCCGTCGAGCAGTTCGCGCGCTGGTTCAAGCAGGCCGCGACGGACGGCGGGCTGTTCGAACCGAACGCCATGGTCGTCTCCACGGCGGACGCGCAGGGCCGGCCCAGCTCCCGCACGGTACTGCTGAAGCACTTCGACGAGCAGGGGTTCGTGTTCTACACGAACTACGACTCCCGCAAGGGGCGCGAGCTGGCCGGGAACCCGTACGTCTCGCTGCTGTTCCCGTGGCATCCGATGGCCCGGCAGGTCATCGTCACCGGGGTCGCGGTGCGCACCGGCCGGGACGAGACGGCCGCCTACTTCCGCACCCGGCCGCACGGCTCGCAGCTGGGCGCCTGGGCGAGCGGCCAGTCCTCGGTGCTCGCGGACCGTACGGAGCTGGACACGGCGTACGCGGAGCTCGCGGCCCGCTATCCGGAGGGCGAGCAGGTGCCGGTGCCGCCGCACTGGGGCGGTTTCCGGGTGGCCCCGCAGGCGGTGGAGTTCTGGCAGGGCCGGGAGAACCGCCTGCACGACCGCCTGCGGTACGTGGCACGGGCCGACGGGGGCTGGAGGGTGGAGCGGCTGAGCCCGTGAGGGCTTGCCCGCCTCAGCCCGGGGCCTCGTCCAGTGCCCCCTCGAGGAGTGCCGCCCACTGCCCCACCACCCGTTCGCGGCGGGCCGTGTCGTCGGTGAGGAGGTTGGCCAGACCCAGGCCGCGGGCCATGTCGAGGAGGCCCTGGACGCTCTCGCGGACGCCGGGGCGGGACTCGTCGGCGCCCAGGAGGTCGACGGCGATGCGGTGGGACTCCCGGCCGACCCGCGCCTCCAGTTCGGTCACGCGGGGCCGCAGCTGTTCCTCGTCGGAGGCGGCGACCCACAGGTGCAGGGCGGCGCGGAACAGGGGCCCGGTGTAGAGGTCGACCAGGGCGGTGACCACCGCGCGGCGGTCACCGGCGGCCGCGCCCTCGGGGAAGAGCGCGCGCAGCGCGGTGGAGCGTTCCTCGGCGACGTACTCGACGGCGGCCGTGAACAGGTCCTCGCGGGTCGGGAAGTGGTGCTGGGCCGCCCCCCGGGAGACACCGGCGCGCTCGGCGACGACGAGGACCGTGGAGCCCGCCCAGCCGCGTTCGGCGAGGCAGGCCACGGCGGCCTCCAGGAGGCGCTGCCGGGTGGCCCGGCTGCGGTCCTGCTTGGGGACGCGTTCACCGCGGTCGGCCGCCGCGCTCACACCACCCATTCCGGATCCCGTCGTTCGAGGAAGGCCGTCATCCCCTCGCGCGCGGGGGCGGAGGCGAAGAGGCGGGCCGAGAGCGCCGTCAGGTGGGCGGCGTCCCGGTCGAAGGTTTCCAGCACCCTAGTCGTGAGCAGCCGTTTCGTCTCGGCCAGGGCCTCGGGGGCGGATCTGCGCAGGCCGTCGAGGAGGGGCGCGAGCGTCTCGTCCACGTCGTCACCGGCGGCGGTGAGCAGCCCGATGCGGACGGCTTCGTCGGTGCCGAGGCGTTCGCCGGTGAGGTAGTAGCGGGCCAGCGCGCGCGGGTCGGTGCGGGGCAGCAGCGGCAGGGAGATGACGGCGGGGGCGACCCCGATGCGGACCTCGGTGAAGGCGAAGGTCGCCGCGTGGGAGGCGACGGCGATGTCGCAGGCGGCGAGCAGGCCGAGACCGCCCGCGCGGACGTGTCCGGTGACCCGCGCGACGACCGGTTTCGGCAGCTCGACGATCTGCCGCAGCAGGCCCACCAGGGCCTCGGGGGGAGGGGGGTCGCGCAGGTCGGCGCCCGCGCTGAAGGTGGTGCCGGTGTGGGTGAGGACCACCGCGCGCACGCCGGTGTCCCGGCCGGCGCCGGTCAGTGCCTCGGCCAGTTCCCCGACGAGGGCGGCGGACAGGGCGTTGCGGCGCTCCGGGGCGTCGAGACTGAGCGTTTCGACACCCCGCGCGCGGGCGTGGCCGATCAGGGTCACGAGGGCTCCTTATGCGCCGCGCGGAGTTCACGGCGCAGGATCTTTCCGGAGGCGGCGCGGGGGACGGCGTCGAGGAAGGTGACGTGCCGGACCCGCTTGTACGGGGCGACGCGCTCGGCCACGTACATCATGACCTCGCCCTCGGCGAGCCCCGGGGCGGACGGCTGACGGACGACGTGGGCGTGCGGGACCTCGTTGCCGTCCTCGTCGTAGACGCCGATGACGGCCGCGTCGGCGATGCCGGGGTGGGTCAGGAGCAGCGCCTCCAGTTCGGCGGGGGCGACCTGGAAGCCCTTGTACTTGATCAGCTCCTTCACCCGGTCCACGACGAAGAGCCAGCCCTCACCGTCGACGTGGCCGACGTCGCCGGTGTGCAGCCAGCCGTCCGCGTCGATCATCGCGGCGGTGGCGTCGGGGCGGCCGAGGTAGCCCTTCATGACCTGGGGCCCGCGGATGAGGATCTCGCCGGACTCGCCGGGCCCGAGGTCCTTGCCGGGGTCGTCGAGGGAGACGATCCGCATCTCGGTGCCGGCGATCAGCTTGCCGACGGTGCCGGGCGGCGCGTCCCGCATGGCGTCCAGGGGGACGACGTGGGTGCCGGGCGAGAGTTCCGTCATGCCGTACGCCTGGCCGACGGGCGGCAGCCCGAGCCGCTGCGAGCAGGCGGCGGCGAGGCGCGCGTCCAGGGGGGCGGCGGCGCTGATGACGTGCTGCAGCGAGCTCAGGTCGTACCGGTCGACCAGGGGGTGCTTGGCGAGGGCCAGCACGATGGGCGGGGCCACGTACAGGCCGGTGATGCGGTGGTTCTGGACGGCCGCGAGGAACGTCTCCAGGTCGAAGCGCGGCAGCACGACGACGGTGGCGCCCTGCCGCAGGGGGGCGTTCATCAGGGCGGTCAGCCCGTAGATGTGGAAGAACGGCAGCACGGCGAGGACGCGGTCACCGGGGCCCGCCGTGATCAGCGGCTGGAGCTGGGCGAGGTTGGTGGCGATCTGCCGGTGGGTGAGCATCACGCCCTTGGGGGTGCCGGTGGTGCCGGAGGAGTACGGCAGGGCGGCGACGTCCTCGGCGGGGTCGATCCCGACGACCGGCTCGGGGGCCGTGGAGGCCAGCATGTCGATCAGGGAGCGGTGTCCCGGCGCGCTGTCGCAGACGAAGATCTCCCGTACTCCGCCCGCGAGTTCGGCGGCCCGCCGCGCGGTCTCCAGCAGCGGCGAGACGGTGACGATCCAGCGGGCCGCGGAGTCCTTCAGCTGCTTGCCGAACTCCTCGGCGGTGGCCAGCGGGTGCACAGTGGTGACGGAGGCGCCCGCGCGGGTGGCCGCGTAGAAGGCGGTGGGGAAGGCGATGGTGTTGGGGCTGTGCAGGGCGAGGACGTCGCCCTTGCGCACCCCCGCCTCGGCGAGACCGGCGGCGACGCGCCGGTGGAACCGGTCCAGCTGCTCGTGGGTGAGGGTGGTGCCGTCGGTGCCGTCGATCAGCGCCGGGGTGTTCCCGAACTCGGCGGCGCGCGCGAACACCGCGTCGTGAATGGGGAGTTCGACCGGCTGAACGTCTGCGTACTCGCTGCGGAACATGGTTCCTCCAGGACGGCCTAGTACGACTTGGGAAGGCCCAGGGTCTGGTGGGAGACGTAGTTGAGAATCATCTCCCGGCTCACCGGGGCGATACGGGACACGCGCGCGGCCGTTATCAGCGAGGCCAGCCCGTACTCGCGGGTGAGACCGTTCCCGCCGAGGGTGTGCACGGCCTGGTCGACGGCCTTCACACAGGCCTCGGCGGCCGCGTACTTGGCCATGTTGGCGGCCTCGCCCGCGCCCGTGTCGTCACCGGCGTCGTAGAGGTGGGCCGCCTTCTGCATCATCAGACGGGCCAGTTCGAGGTCGATGTGCGCCTGCGCGAGGGGGTGCGCGATGGCCTGGTGGGCGCCGATGGGGGCGTTCCAGACGGTACGCTCCCGCGCGTACTCGACGGCGCGGGAGAGCGCGTGGCGGCCCATGCCGATCGCGAAGGCGGCGGTCATGATGCGTTCGGGGTTGAGCCCGGCGAAGAGCTGGAGCAGCCCGGCGTCCTCATCACCGACGAGCGCGTCGGCGGGCAGTCGTACGTCGTCGAGGACCAGCTCGAACTGCTTCTCGACGGAGTGGAGTTCCATGTCGATGGGGCGCCGCCGGAAGCCCTCGGCGTCGCGGGGGACGATGAACAGACAGGGCTTGAGCTTTCCCGTGCGCGCGTCTTCGGTGCGGCCGACGATCAGGGTGGCGTCGGCGATGTCGACGCCGGAGACGAACACCTTGCGGCCGGTGAGGAGCCAGTCGGTGCCGTCGCGGCGTGCGGTCGTGGTGATGCGGTGACTGTTGGAGCCGGCGTCGGGTTCGGTGATGCCGAAGGCCATCAGGCGGCTTCCGTCGGCCAGGGCGGGCAGCCACTCCCGTTTCTGGGCCTCGGTGCCGAAGCGGGAGATGACGGTGCCGCAGATGGCCGGGGAGACGATCATCATCAGCAGGGGGTTGCCGGCGGCGCCCATCTCCTCCAGGACGAGGGATAGTTCGGTGATACCGCCGCCACCACCGCCGTATGCCTCCGGCAGGTTGACGCCGATGTAGCCGAGCTTGGCGGCCTCCTGCCAGAACGGGCGGCTGTCGGCGCCGGGGGTGCGGGGGTGGTTCTTCGCGAACGAGGCGACGGCTGCGCGCAGCGCCTTGTGTTCTTCTGTCTCGATGACGGGCATGAGCGCTCCTAAGGGGGAGGGGCTTCAGATCGTCGGGAGAGTGTGGGTCGTCTGTGGTTACTCGCGCCCACGCGGCGGTAGCCGCATGTCAGGAACAGCCCCGCGCCCCTGAAGGGTGTCTTCCTCCACGACAGCCAAAAGGGCTCCGGGCTCGACCTGTTGGCCCGGTGTGGCGTGGAGGACGCTCACCGTGCCCGTGACCGGGGCGGTGATCCGGTGTTGCATCTTCATCGCCTCCAGCCACAGCAGGGGCTGGCCGGCCTTCACCGGCGCCCCCTCGGTCAGGCCCTCCGCGATGCGGACGACCGTGCCCGGCATGGGGGCGAGGAGGGAGCCGGGGGCGTGCCGGGCGGTGGGGTCGGGGAAGCGGGGCAGGACGGTGAGGGCGGTGGCGCCCACGTACACGCGGTCGTCGTGGCGGCTGACCTCGTAGCGGCGCCGTACGCCGTCCATGTCCAGGATCACCAGCCCCGCGTCGGCGTGCACCACCCGCACCCCGTCGGCCGCCGGGCCCTGGCGCGTGTGCCGGTAGCGGACCTCGTGTTCCTCGCCCGCCCTCGCGTACCGCTTGACCTGCGGCTGCGAGGGCAGGTTGCGCCAGCCGCCGAAGCGGGAGCGGCCGTGGGCGTCGGCGAGGGCGGCGGCGAGCGGGGCGTACGGGTCGGGGGCGGGGGTGGTCAGCCCGGTCAGGTGCCGGTCGTAGAAGCCGGTGTCCATGCGGGCTCCGGCGAACTCCTCGTGCCGCAGGGAGCGGACGAGCAGGTCCCGGTTGGTGACGGGGCCGTGGAGCACCGTGCGGTCCAGGGCGGAGGCCAGCTTGCGGATCGCCTCCGCGCGGGTGGGGGCGTGGGCGACGACCTTGGCGAGCATCGGGTCGTAGTGGACGCCGATGTCGTCGCCGTCGCCGTAACCGGTGTCCAGGCGGACGCCGTCGGGGACGGCGAGGCGGTGCAGACGGCCGGTCTGCGGGGCCCAGTCGTGGGCGGGGTCCTCGGCGTAGAGACGGGCCTCGACGGCGTGACCGTGCGCACGGGGCGGGTCCTTCTCGAGCGGGTGCCCCTCGGCGACGCGGATCTGCTCGGCGACGAGATCGACGCCGAACACGGCCTCCGTCACCGGGTGTTCGACCTGGAGGCGGGTGTTCATCTCCAGGAAGTGCGCCCTGCCCCCGGCGACGAGGAACTCGACGGTCCCGGCGCCGACATAACGGACGGCGCGGGCGGCGCGTACGGCGAGGGTGTGCAGTTCGCCGGTGAGCCGCGCGGACAGCCCGGGGGCCGGGGCCTCCTCGATCACCTTCTGGTGGCGGCGCTGGAGGGAGCAGTCCCGGGTGCCCAGCGCCCACACCGTGCCGTGGGTGTCGGCGAGGATCTGCACCTCGACGTGCCGTCCACCCTGCACGTAGGGCTCGACGAACACCTCGCCGTCGCCGAAGGCGCTCGCCGCCTCCGCGCGGGCGGCGGCCAGTTCGCCCTCCAGGTCGGCGAGTCGCCGTACGACGCGCATCCCGCGTCCGCCGCCGCCCGCCGCCGCCTTCACCAGCACCGGCAGGTCCGCCTCGGTGACGTCCCGCAGGGGCTCGATCCCCATCAGTTCCTTGGCCCGCGTCTTGGAGGCCATCGCCTCGACGGCCTCCGGGGGCGGCCCGATCCACACCAGTCCGGCGTCCTGGACGGCCCGCGCGAAGCCGGCGTTCTCGGAGAGGAACCCGTAGCCGGGGTGCACGGCGTCCGCGCCGGCCGCGAGGGCCGCCTTCACGATCAGGTCGCCGCGGAGGTAGGTGTCGGCGGGCGCCGCCCCCGGCAGGCGTACCGCCGTGTCGGCCACACGCGCGTGGCGGGCGTGCTCGTCGGCGTCCGAGTGCACGGCGACCGTGCGGATCCCGAGCTCACGGCAGGTGCGGACGACACGGCAGGCGATCTCGCCCCGGTTCGCCACCAGTACGGAATGGATCGAGCTGATCGAGGTGAACACGGTCCCTCACATCCGGAAGACGCCGAAGCCACCGCGCACGCCCTCGTAGGGCGCGGTGTGGACGGCCGACAGGCACAGGCCGAGGACGGTGCGGGTGTCGCGCGGGTCGATGACGCCGTCGTCGTACAGCCGCCCGGACAGGAACATGGGCAGCGACTCGGACTCGATCTGCTGCTCCACCATGGCGCGCAGCGCCGCGTCCGCCTCGTCGTCGTAGGGCCGGCCCTTCGCCGCCGCCGACTGCCGGGCGACGAGGGACAGCACGCCGGCGAGCTGCTGCGGGCCCATGACGGCGGACTTGGCGCTGGGCCAGGCGAACAGGAAGCGCGGGTCGTACGCCCTGCCGCACATGCCGTAGTGCCCGGCGCCGTAGGAGGCGCCCATGAGGACGGACAGGTGCGGGACGCGGGAGTTGCCGACCGCGTTGATCATCATGGCGCCGTGCTTGATGATGCCGCCCTGCTCGTACTCCTTGCCGACCATGTAGCCGGTGGTGTTGTGCAGGAAGAGCAGGGGGATGTCGCGCTGGTTGGCGAGCTGGATGAACTGGGCGGCCTTCTGCGACTCCTCGCTGAACAGCACCCCTCGGGCGTTGGCGAGGATGCCGACGGGATAGCCGTGCAGGGTGGCCCAGCCGGTGGTGAGGCTGGTGCCGTAGAGCGGTTTGAACTCGTCGAAGTCGGAGCCGTCCACGATCCGCGCGACGACCTCACGCGGGTCGAAGGGGATCCTCAGGTCGCCGGGGACGATGCCGAGCAGCTCGTCCTGGTCGTACTCGGGCGGCGCGGCCGGTCCCGGATCGGGGTACGCCTTGCGGTGGTTGAGGCGGGCCACGACCCGGCGGGCCTGCCGCAGGGCGTCGGGTTCGTCGACGGCGAAGTGGTCGGCGAGGCCCGACACGCGCGCGTGCATCTCGGCGCCGCCCAGCGACTCGTCGTCGCTCTCCTCGCCGGTGGCCATCTTCACCAGCGGCGGCCCGCCGAGGAACACCTTCGCCCGTTCCCTGACCATGATCACGTGGTCGGACATGCCGGGGACGTACGCGCCCCCGGCGGTGGAGTTGCCGAAGACGACGGCGACGGTCGGGATGCCGGCCGCCGAGAGCCGGGTGAGGTCCCGGAAGACGGCACCGCCCGGGATGAAGATCTCCTTCTGGGAGGGCAGGTCGGCGCCGCCGGACTCGACGAGGCTGATCACGGGCAGCCGGTTGGCGAGCGCGATGTCGTTGGCGCGCAGGGCCTTCTTCAGCGACCAGGGGTTGCTGGCACCGCCCCGTACGGTCGGGTCGTTGGCGGTGATCAGGCACTCCACGCCCTCGACGACCCCGATGCCGGTGACGAGCGAGGCGCCGGTGGTGTACTCGCTGCCCCAGGCCGCCAGCGGGGACAGCTCCAGGAAGGGCGTGTCCGGGTCGAGGAGCAGCTCGATGCGCTCACGGGCGAGCAGCTTGCCGCGTTCGCGGTGCCGCTCGACGTACTTCTCGCCGCCGCCCGCGAGGGCCTTGGCGTGCTCGGTGTCGAGTTCGGCGAGCTTGGCGAGCATGGCCTCGCGGTGGGCCCGGTACTCCGGGTCGGCCGTGTCCAGGGCGGATTCGAGGACCGTCACAGCAGGGCCTCCGGGATGTCGAGGTGCCGGGAGCGCAGCCATTCGCCGAGCGCCTTGGCCTGCGGATCGAAACGGGCCTGCGCGGCGACGCCCTCGCCGAGGATGCCCTCGACGAGGAAGTTCAGGGCGCGCAGGCGGGGCAGTACGTGCCGGGTGACGGGCAGAGCATGGGCCTCGGGGATCAGCTCCCGGAACCGCTCGACGGTCAGCTCGTGCGCGAGCCACCGCCAGGCGTCGTCACCGCGGGCCTCCGGGACCCACACGCCGACGTTGGCGTTCCCGCCCTTGTCGCCGCTGCGGGCCCCGGCGATCAGACCGAGGGGGGCGCGGCGGGTCGGCCCGGGTGCCGGGGGTTCCGGCAGCTCCGGCTCCGGCACGTCCGCGAGTACGGCGGTGGCGTGGGGCGGGTCCACGGTGATCCGGCGCCCGTCGTGGAGGACGGCCACATGGTGGACCCCGCCATGGGGGACGTACACATCCTCGAACACCCCATAGGGAGCGCCCTTCCCCGGTGGTGCCACCACATGGAATCCGGGGTAACTGGCCAGCGCCAGCTCGATGGCGGCCCCGCTCAGCGCACGCCCGACCGCCTCCTGGCCGGGGTCCCGCACGACGAGCCGCAGCAGGGCGCTCGCGGTCTCCTCCGTGTCCGCGTCGGGCCGGTCGGTGCGCACCAGCTCCCACCGCACCTCGGCGGGCGGCGTCCTGGCGAGCGCGCCGGTCATCTGCTCCCGTACGAGAGCCGCCTTCGCCTCGATGTCGAGCCCGGTGAGGACGAACACGACCTCGTTGCGGAAGCCGCCGAGCCGGCTCCGCCCGACCTTGAGCGTGGGCGGCGGCGCCTCCCCTTCGACGCCTTCGACGCGTACCCGGTCGGGGCCGTCCTGGGTGAGCCGTACGGTGTCCAGCCGGGTGGTGACGTCGGGTCCGGCGTACCGGGCGCCGCCCGTCTCGTAGAGCAGCTGCGCGGTGACGGTGCCGACGTCGACGAAGCCGCCGGTGCCGGGGTGCTTGGTGATGACGCAGGAACCGTCCTCGTGCAGTTCGGCGAGGGGGAAGCCGGGCCTCAGTAAGTCGCCGGGCGGCCGCTCGCCGAAGAAGGCGTAGTTGCCGCCGGTGGCCTGGGTCCCGCACTCCAGCACGTGTCCGGCGACGACGGCGCCCGCGAGCCGGTCGTACTCCGTCGGCGCCCAGCCGAAGTGGGCGGCGGCCGGCCCGGTGACCAGGGCCGCGTCGGTGACCCGCCCGGTGACCACGATGTCGGCGCCCTCGCGCAGACAGGCCGCGATGCCGAAGCCGCCGAGGTAGGCATGTGCGGCCAGCACGCCCGGGTGGGAGGCGGTGAGGTCGTCGCCCTCCACATGGGCGACGCGTACCGGGATGCCGAGCCGCCCGGCCAGTTCCCGTACGGCGTCGGCGAGGCCGGCCGGGTTGAGCCCGCCGGCGTTGGTGACGATCCTGACGCCGCGCTCGTGGGCGAGGCCGAGGGTCTCCTCCAGTTGCCGCAGGAAGGTGCGGGCGTACCCGGCGGTGGGGTCCTTGATCCGGTCGCGGGCCAGGATGAGCATGGTCAGTTCGGCGAGGTAGTCGCCGGTGAGGACGTCGAGCGCACCGCCGGTGAGCATCTCGCGCAGGGCGTCGAAGCGGTCGCCGTAGAAGCCGGAGGCGTTGCCGATGCGCAGGGCCGTCGCCGTCACCGCGCGGTGTCCCTTTTCGGTTCCCGGCCACCTCCGGGCGGCCCGGCGAAGGCCTGGGCGATGTCCAGCCAGCGGTCGGCGTCGGAGCCGTCGGCGGTGAGGGCGAGATCGGCGCGGTGGGCGCGCTGGGTCACCAGGAGGCAGAAGTCGAGCGCGGGGCCGGTGACGCGGTCCGTGGCGTCCTCGGGACCGTACGTCCACAGTCCGCCCGAGGGGGCGGTGAGTTCGACGCGGAACTGCTCGAACGGCGTGGGCAGTCCGTGCACCCCGAAGGCGAAGTCACGGGTGCGGATACCGAGCCGCACCACATGCCGGAGCCGGTCGGTGGGCGGCCGCACCACACCCAGCGCGTCGGCCACGTCCGAGCCGTGGGCCCAGGTCTCCATGAGCCGGGCGGTGGCCATGGAGGCCGTCGACATGGGCGGGCCGTACCAGGGGAACCGCGCCCCCTCGGGCGCTGCCCGCAGGGCGTTCTCGAGGGCCTCGCGCCCGGCGCGCCAGTCCGCGAGCAGCCGTGCGGGCGGCAGGCCCGCCCCCTCCTCCGCGGCGTTGTCCACGAAGTCCCCGGGCTCGGTCAGCGCCTTCTCGACCTCACGGGCGAAGGCGCCCTGATCGGTCACGGCGAGCAGCGAGGAACGGTCGGTCCAGGCGAGGTGCGCGATCTGGTGGGCGACGGTCCAGCCGGCGGCGGGCGTCTGTCGCGCCCACTCCTGCGGGCTCAGCCCGGCCACCAGCCGGTCGAGGTCGTCGCTCTCCGCACACAGGTCGTCGATCACGGGCGTCGGGTCGGCCATGGAGCGAGCATGACAGGCCCTCAGAAAACAATCAAGCGTGCTTGCTGGATTTCATTCCGCCACCACAGCGGCAGCGGGCAAGGCCGAGCACCGACGCCCACTTGCCCGCAAATATTAGTTCGTGCTAATTTTCAGACGTGGCCGAACCTTATGAGCTGCGCTTCTTCGACGATGTGCTGAACTGGATCAAAACACTCGCCAAGGAGGACCCGGACAGCCACCTCCACGTGATAGCCGCTCTGGAACGGCTCCAGGAAGTGGGCCCGGCGCTGCGGCGGCCGACGGTCGGCGCGATCGAGAAGAGCCGCTACCGGAACATGCGGGAGTTACGCCCACGCAACGGCGGGGCAGTGAGCATTCGGATGCTTTTCGTCTTCGACCCCGAGCGGCGGGCCATCTTCCTGGTGGCGGGCAACAAGGCCGCCGGGCGTCAGTGGGCGGCCTGGTACCCCCGGGCAGTCAAAGAGGCCGACGACAAGTTCACGGCATACCTTGAGGCGCTGGAACAGGAGAAGAAGAAAGGGCAGGGCGAATGAACCTCGGCTCCATGGACGACCTGACGGCCGACATCACCCCCGAGAAGCGCGAGCGCATCGATGCCATCAAGGCGGAGATGGTCGATGCGGAGCGCGGACACGAACTGGCCACGCTCCGCAAAGCTCAGGGCTTCACCCAGATCCAGGTCGCCAAGGCGATGGGCGTCACGCAGGGCCGGGTCAGCCAGATCGAGCGAGGCACCGCTCGCCTGGACACCTCGACGATGGCGGCCTACCTGCACGCGATCGGTGGCGAGCTGACCATAACGGCCACCGTGGGAAATCTTTCGGTACGGCTGTAGGGCGCAACGATCGCAGCCCGGCGTCGGCCCTCTCTCGTCCCACCTGCGGTCACGGCGCGCGCCGCACGGATGCGGCGGCCTCACGGTACAGGGAACTCGCCGTGGCCAGGTGCCCGCGCGCCTCGTCGGCAGTGGCGGCGATCCGGGCGAGGTGCTCGGCACGGCGGTACGCCTTGGCCATGACCGGGTGACGCTCGATTTCGATCAGCACGGCCCAGTGGCTGAGGTAGGCGTGGACCGGCTTGAGCGAATCGTGTTCCACCGCTTCGGTGAGCGCCCGGTCCTTCACCCGGTCGTATGCCGGCAGAAGGTCGGGGGCGACAACCGTGCAGGCGGCACGCAGGGCGCCCGGTGTGCGCTCCGGGCGAGGGATCAGCGGTCCACCGCCGACGGTCTCAATGGGTTGCACGAGAGCGACTCTAGTCCCGTCGCCCCTCGCCACGTCGCCGCAAGCGTCAGGAGACCGTCCCCGGCGCCTTCGGGCGCCCCCGCCCCACCTGGGTCCGTACCGCTCCCATGCTCGCCGCGATGACCAGGGCGATGGCGGCGGCCTCGGTGAGGGTGAGGGCCTGGCTGAGGATGAGGAAGCCCGCGGCGGCGGCGATGGCCGGTTCCAGACTCATCAGGATGGCGAACGTGGAGGCGGGCAGACGGCGCAGGGCGAGGAGTTCCAGGGTGTACGGCAGGACGGAGGAGAGCACCGCGATCGCCGCGCCCAGCCCGAGGACCGTCGGGTCGAGGAGCTTGGTACCGGACTCGGCGATGCCCAGCGGCAGGAACACCAGCGCCGCCACGCCCATGGCGAGGGCGAGCCCGTCGGCCTGTGGGAAGCGGCGGCCCGTACGCGCGCTGAAGATGATGTAGGCCGCCCACATGACACCGGCCCCCAGGGCGTAGGCGGCGCCCACGGGATCGAGGCTGCCGAAGCCTCCGCCGCCGAGCAGGGCGACACCGGCGAGGGCGAGTCCGGCCCAGACGAAGTTGATCGCGCGCCGGGAGGCCAGCACGGACAGGGCGAGCGGGCCGAGCACCTCCAGGGTGACCGCCGTACCGAGCGGGATGCGGGCGACGGACTGGTAGAAGAGGCCGTTCATCCCGGCCATCGCGAGCCCGAAGACGATCACCGTGGTCCAGTCGGCGCGCGAGTGCCCGCGCAGCCGGGGCCGGCACACCAGGAGCAGCACGACCGCGGCCACCAGCAGCCGCAGCGTCACGACGCCGAGCGCGCCGGCCCGCGGCATCAGGGTCACCGCGAGCGCCCCGCCGAACTGCACGGAGATCCCCCCGGCGAGCACCAGTCCGACGGGCCCCAGCGCGCCCCGCCCGCGCGGAGCACCCGCCCCGCCGGGCGCATGCCCGGGAGCCGCCGCGGGGAGGGCGGCCGGAGCCGGGACGGACGGGGTGGCGGAGCTGGGGATGGTCACGGCGCCTTCCATGGGTTCGGTACGGGAGGAACGGGGGGAAGAGGCGCTCCCCCTCGGGGATTGTGCACGACGCTGAACTATCCGGTCCAGAGTAATGGACTCAGTCAGCACCGTGCAGCTTTCACGTACCTGACGATGAGGCCCGCGTCCCGCCCGGGTCAATCCGGTCCGTCATACGGACGACCGGACGTGCAGTGACACGACGACACGACGCCATGACGCCGTAGGTCAACGGAAGGTCACCCACCGGTCTCGGCGGCCCTCGGCCGTGCCCGCTTCGAGACGCACCTGTGACGCCCCGTACCGCACGTTCCGCCACGCCCCGGCGTCACAGTCGCATGAGTCGGATTCAACGGACCGAGGGGGAACGGACGATGAAGTGGCACACGACGACGAAGCACCACGGAACAACGAAGCGGCACGGGGCACGGAGGCTGAGCGGCGCGCTGCTGGCGCTCGCGGCGGCGAGCGGCCTGCTGCTCACCGGATGCAGCGCGGGCGGCGGCAACGAGAACGCGACGGCCGACAACGGGTACGACCGCAAGGGGAACGGCTCGGCCCAGCTCCCCGCCCCCGACGGCCCCCGGGGCCCGGGTGAGCGACGCGAGGGTGAGCAGGACTCCCGCGACCTCGCCCCCGCGCCGGACTACCTGTCCACCTTCGCCCTCGACGTCGACACCGCCTCCTACGGCTATGCCCGCCGCACCCTCGCCGAGGGCCGGCTGCCCGACCCGTCGACGGTCCGGCCCGAGGAGTTCGTCAACAGCTTCCGCCAGGACTACGAACGTCCCGACGGCGACGGCTTCACGGTCACCCTCGACGGCGCCCGCACCGACGAGGACGACTGGTCCCTGGTCCGCGTCGGCCTCGCCACCCGTCCCGCCGAGCCGAGCGGCGAGCGCCCGCCCGCGGCCCTCACCTTCGTCGTCGACATCTCCGGCTCCATGGCCGAACCGGGCCGCCTCGACCTCGCCCGGCAGTCCCTCGGCACCATGACGGACCGGCTGCGCGACGAGGACTCCGTGGCGATCGTCACCTTCAGCGACGAGGCCGAGACCGTGCTGCCGATGACCCGCCTCGACGGCAACCGGGGCGAGATCCACGACGCCGTCGACAGCCTGGAACCGGCTCGGTCCACCAACCTCGGCGCGGGCGTCGAGACCGGCTACGAGACCGCCGTCGACGGCCTGCGCGAGGGCGCCACCAACCGGGTCGTCCTCGTCTCCGACGCACTCGCCAACACCGGCGAGACCGACGCCGACGCGATCCTCGAACGCATCTCGACGTCCCGTCGCGAGCACGGCATCACCCTCTTCGGCGTGGGCGTCGGCAGCGACTACGGCGACGCCCTGATGGAACGCCTCGCCGACAAGGGCGACGGCCACACGGTGTACGTGTCCGACGAGGAGGAGGCCCGCGAGGTCTTCTGCGAACAGCTGCCCCGCAACATCGAGCTGACCGCCCGCGACGCCAAGGCCCAGGTCGCCTTCGACCCGCGGACGGTCGCCGAGTTCCGCCTCGTCGGCTACGACAACCGCCGCGTCGCCGACGAGGACTTCCGCGACGACGACGTCGACGGCGGCGAGGTCGGCCCCGGCCACACCGTCACCGCCCTGTACGCGGTCCGTACGAGGCCCGGCGCCGACGGCCACCTCGCCACGGCCACGGTCCGCTGGCTCGACCCCGACACCCGCGCCCCGCACGAGGAGACCGGCGACCTGGAGGCCGACGCCCTCGACGACTCCGTCTGGACCGCCGACCGCGGCCTCACGCTCACCGCGACCGCCGCCTACTTCGCCGACGCCCTGCGCTCCACCGACCACCGCCACAGCGCCCTGCCCGGCGCCCCCGGCCTCGGCGAACTCGCCGACCACGCCGCCGACCTGTCCTCCCGAACCGAGGACAAAGCCGTCCGCGACCTGACCCAGGCCATCCGCGACGCGAACCGCCTGGCCTGAAGCCGCCCTTCAACACTCCGGAACCCCGGTCCTCCCCGGCAGCGCACGCGAGAAGACGCCGACCATGCGGGCCGGTGGCCCGGAACGCGCGATCCCCGTACTCCGGCGGCCCGACGGGGGTACCTGCTGAAAAGCGTGAGCAGTCAGCGGAAAAGTGTCCCTTGAGCGCTCAGACGAGCAGCACATGGACACCAACACCCGAAGTGCTCACGCTTTTCGGCAGGCGTGTCACGACCTCCGGCGCCGCCTCAGGGCTCGCCCGCCATGCACGATGGCACCCCACCCGGTGGACCGGTCCAGTGATCGGAGGTGCCCGCGGCGCCGTGCGGTCTCAGCGGCGGGACATGTAGAGGTCGAGGGCCTTGTGCAGGAACTTGTTGAGGGGGAAGTCCCACTCACCGAGGTATTCCACGGCCTGGCCTCCGGAGCCGACCTTGAACCGGAGCAGGCCGAGCAGGTGATTGCTCTCCTCCAAGGTGTCGGTGATGCCACGGAAGTCGTAGACGCTCGCGCCGAGTTCGTGGGCGTCGCACATCATCCGCCACTGAATCGCGTTGTTCGGTTGAACCTCGCGCTTGCGGTGGGTGGAGGCTCCGTAGGAGTACCAGACGTGCTCACCGACGGTCAGCATCGTCGCCGCCGCGAGCACCTCGCCTTCGTGGTGGGCGAGATAGAGGCGCATCCGGTCCGGGTCCTCGGCCGTCAGCGCGGTCCACATGCGCTGGAAGTAGGCCTGCGGGCGCGGGATGAACCGGTCGCGTTCCGCGGTCTCGACGTAGAGGTCGTAGAAGGCGGGAAGGTCCTCGTAGCCGCCGCGGACGACCTTGACGCCCGCCTTCTCCGACTTCTTGATGTTGCGGCGCCACTGCTGGTTGAGGCCGCGCTGGATGTCCTCCAGCGACCTTCCGGAGAACGGGACTTGGAACACATAGCGTGGCTGGCCGGCGGCGAAGCCGTCCTCGCTGCCCGGCTCGGTCTGCTGCCAGCCCATCTGTCGCAGCCGGTCAGCGACGTCGAAGGCCCTCGGCTCGTGCGCGGTGGCCTCCGCGTCCCGCAGACGTCTGGCCCGCGGGTCGGCGATCGCCGCCTTGACCGCCTCGGCACTCCAGCGGCGAGCGACGACGGGCGGGCCCATCTTCACCGAGAACGCGCCCTGGGCCTTCAGATGGACGAGCATGGGATCGAGCCATCGGTGGAGATCCGGCGCGTCCCATTCGATGACCGGTCCTTCGGGCAGATAGGCGAGGAACCGCCTGAGCTTCGGCAACGGCCGGAACAGCACCAGCCCCACACCGACGAGACGATCCTCGTCGTCGAACCACCCCAGGCTCTCGGCCCGCCAGTCCGGCTTCACATCCCCCCAGGCGGGCACCTGCATGTGACTCACCGAAGGCCGGGCCGTGACGAAGGCCAGGTGCTCCTCGCGGGTGATCGCCTTCAGACGGAAACTCATGTCCAGTGCCCCTTTGTTCGAGTCATCAGCCCACTGAAAGCGCTGCCGTTCCTCAGCCCGCCTGCTCCGGCTGCTGGGGCAGACGCTCACCGCATCGTCTCCCGGAGACCGGGAAGTGGAGAGCCGGGGGCGGAGAGCCGGGGGCGGAGGTTGCGGTGGCTCAGGTGAGCGCGTTGGGGACACAAGGGCGGGAGCCGTTCACGGGATTTCCTCCAGGGCCTCCGCCAGGGCCTCCGCCAGGTGGCGGCCCCGGGTGTTCGCCAGTTGGGCCAGTTGGGTGCGGCAGGAGTAGCCGTCGGCCAGGATCAGGGCGTTCTCGGGTGCCTGGCGTACCGCGGGGAGGAGTTGGTCCTCCGCGCAGGCGGCCGAGACCTCGTAGTGGCCCTGCTCGAAGCCGAAGTTGCCGGCGAGGCCGCAGCAGCCGCCGCTCAGGTCGCCGGTGAGGCCCGCGGCGGCGCGCAGCCGGCGGTCGGCCGTGTCGCCGAGGACCGCGTGCTGGTGGCAGTGGGTCTGGCCGGCGACGGGGCGGTCCAGGGCCGGTGGGGTCCAGTCCGGCGCGTACTGCTCCAGGGTCTCCGCGAACGTGCGGACACGGGACGCCAGTTGTGCCGCGCGGGGGTCGTCGTGCAGGAGTTCCGGGGCGTCCGTGCGCAGGGTCGCCGCGCAGCTCGGCTCCAGGACGACCACCGGGGCGTCGGTGGCGAGCACCGGTTCCATCAGGTCCAGGGTGCGGCGCAGCACCGCGCGGGCGCGGTCGAGCTGACCGGTCGAGATGTACGTCAGGCCGCAGCAGACCCGGCCGCGGCGGGCCGTCAGCAGCCGCAGCGCCGAGCGGGAGCGCGCGTCCCCCACCGGGCTCCGGGCTCCGGCCAGGCGCAGTGTCGGGGGCAGCGCGACCCGCAGGCCCGCCGCCTCCAGGACCCGTACGGCCGCGCGGCCCACGGAGGGCGAGAGGTGCTCGGTGAAGGTGTCCGGCCAGAGGACCACCAGGGCACCGCTGTCAGCGGGCACGGCGGTCCGCCGTCCCCGCCACCAGCGGGTGAACGGCTCCCCGGCCAGGCGCGGGATCTCCCGCTCCCCCGCGATCCCGCCCAGCCGTTTCGCCGCCCGCGCGAGCGGGCCCACCGAGGCGCCCGCGTTGACCAGCGCCGCCGACCTGGTACGCGCCACCCAGCCCAGCCACAGCGGCAGCCGGCCCATCGTGTGGTGGGCGGCGGGCCGGCGGCGGCCGGCGTAGTGGTGGTGGAGGAACTCCGCCTTGTAGGTGGCCATGTCGACCCCGACCGGGCAGTCCGAACGGCAGCCCTTGCAGGACAGGCACAGGTCCAGCGCGTCCCGTACCTCCGTGGACCGCCAGCCGTCGGTCACCAGCTCGCCGGCGAGCATCTCGTGCAGCAGGCGCGCCCGCCCGCGCGTGGAGTGCTCCTCCCGGCCCGTGGCCCGGAACGAGGGGCACATCACCGCCGGTCCCGACACCGACTCCGTACGGCACTTGGCGACGCCCACGCAGCGGCGGACCGCCGCGGAGAAGTCGCCGCCGTCGGCGGGGTAGCCGAAGGCGACGTCCACCGGTTCGCGCGGCAGGACGGCGAAGCGGAGGTTCGCGTCCAGGGGCTCGGGGCGCACCAGCATCCCCGGGTTGAGCAGGTCGTCCGGGTCCCAGAGGCCCTTGACGCGCTCGAAGAGGGCCACCGTCTCCGGGCCGTACATGCGCGGCAGCAGCTCCGCGCGCGCCTGTCCGTCGCCGTGCTCGCCGGACAGCGATCCGCCGTGGGCCACGACCAGGTCGGCGAGTTCCCCGGAGAAGGTCCGGAAGCGGGCGACGCCCGGTTCCGTCAGCAGGTCGAAGTCGATACGGACGTGGATGCAGCCGTCCCCGAAGTGCCCGTACGGCGACCCGCGCAGCCCGTGGGCGGCCAGCAGCCCCCGGAAGTCCCGCAGGTACGCGCCGAGCCGGGCGGGCGGCACCGCGCAGTCCTCCCAGCCGGGCCAGGCCTCGCTCCCGTCCGGCATCCGGGTCGCGGTGCCGCTCGCGTCCTCCCGGATGCGCCACAGGGCGCGCTGCCGGGCCGGGTCGGTCACCACCAGGGAGTCCACGACGTCCGCCGCGCGGACGATCGCGTCCGCACGCGCGCGTGCCTCGTCCTCCGTGTCCCCGCCGGTCTCGACGAACAGCCAGGCTCCCCCGCGCGGAAGGTCCACCGAGGACGGCACCAGATCGGCCGCCATGCCCTCCACGGTGAGCGGGTGGTGCGCCAGCAGCCCGGCCGCGGCCTCGGCGGCGCCGCTCTCGTCGGCGTACGCCAGCACGGCGAGCGCACGCGCGCGGGGGGCGCGCACCAGCTCCACGACCGCCTCCGTCAGCACGCCCAGCGTGCCCTCGGAGCCGCAGAAGGAGCGGGCGACGTCGGCGCCCCTCTCGGGCAGCAGGGCGTCCAGGGCGTATCCGGAGATGCGGCGGGGCAGTTCGGGGAAACCGGTGCGCAGGCGGGCGAGTTCGCCGTCCACCAGCTCCCGCAGTCCCGCCGGGGCCCCGGCCCATCCCGGTCCGGGTCGCAGCCGCTCCCCGCGCGGGGTGATCACCGACAGTTCCCGCACGTTGTCCGCCGTCGTCCCCCAGGCGACCGAGTGGGAGCCGCAGGAGTTGTTGCCGATCATGCCGCCGAGAGTGCAGCGGCTGTGCGTGGAGGGGTCCGGGCCGAAGCGCAGGCCGTGCGGGGCGGCGGCCTCCTGGAGCCGGTCGAGGACGAGGCCGGGCTGGACGACGGCCGTGCGGGCCTCCGGGTCGAGGGACAGCAGCCGGTTCATGTACCGGGTGAGGTCGAGCACCACGCCGGTGCCGGTCGCCTGGCCCGCGATCGACGTGCCGCCGCCGCGCGGCACCACGGGGACGCCGTGCTCCCGGCAGACGGCGAGCACCGCCGCCACGTCGTCGGCGTCCCGCGGCGACACCACGCCCAGCGGCACCCGGCGGTAGTTGGAGGCGTCCATGGTGGTCAGCGCCCGCGCGGTGACGCCGAAGTCCACATCGCCGCGCACGCCCGCGCGCAGTCCGGCCCGCAGTTCCCGGAGATCCGTCATGCTCCCAGGATGCCCCCGGAACGGACGGCACACCGGCGGTGGCGCACACCCCGCGCGGCGCACGGGGCGGGGACGCCGGGGCGCCGATTCACTCAGGAGTGACTCAAATCCCGAGAACGGGAACGGAATCTTCCCAAGCAGATCACTAACTTGCATATAGTGACCGCGAGTTGCGCGCAGTTGTCGGCCCTCGTTCCGGAAGCGACCCCGAAACCGGTTCCGGCGACCCCATGGACCGTCCGAGGGCCGCGCGGACAACACGCGTGGACAACACGCGTGGACAGCACGTGTGCACAACACGCGTGGACAGCACGTACAGACGACACGGGCAGACGACGGCGTATGCCCAGCGGACCCGACCGAGGACCCGACCGAGGACCCTGATTGATGACCTCTCCCCTGCTCCCCGGCGACCGCCCCACCCCCCGCAGCCTGCTGCCCGTCCCCCTGCTCACCGCGGCACTCGCCGCGATCGGGGTCGTCGTCGCGGTGCTCCTGGGACCGGCCTCCGCGCGCCCCGTCCTCACGGCGGCCGGAGTGGTCGCCGCCCTGCTGCTGTGCGCGGCCGTCACCTGGGCCACCCACGCCGCCCTGACGGCGCGGGCGCTCCGCGGGCGACTGGAGGAGGTCTCCCAGGACGTCGGCCGGCTGCTCCAGGAGCGCGCCCGGCAGGCGGAGGAGGCCCGCCGCCAGCACGAGCGGCTGACCGGCGAACTCACCCGGGAACGGGCCCGGTTGTCGGCCGACCTGGACCAGGAGCGGGACCGCCTCGCGAAGTCCGTGGCGGCGGAGCGCGAACGCCTCAACGAGCAGCACGCCACCACCACGGCCCGGTCGGCGCAGGAGCACACCGCCGAGCGGAGGCGGCTCACGGAGGAACACACCGCCGAACTCTCCCGTCTCACCGACGCCCACGCCGCCGAACTCACCCGGCTGAGGGAGGACCACGTCGCCGAGCTCTCCCGGCTCGCCGACGAGCACGCCGGGGAACTGCGCCGGCGCGCCGAGGAACACGACGCCCACACCGCCGGACTGGTGCGGCAGCACGCCGACGAGCGCGACCGGCTCGACGCGGACCTCAAGCGGATCGGCGAGGAGCGGGCGCGGCTGTCCCAGGACCGGGACCGGCACATCGGGGAGAACGCGCGGCTGGCCGTCCGGCTGCGCGAGGCCGACAGCGCCCGCGCCGCCGCGCTGTCCGCGACGGCCAACGCGGCCGGCCGGATGCAGGCCCTGTCCACCGGCATGCTCGCGGACCTGCGCGCGATGGAGGACAAGCACCACGACGAGGAGGTCCTCGCCGACCTCCTCCACCTCGACCACCGCACCGCGCAGGCGGGCAGGCTCGCCGACTCCGTCGCCGTCCTCACCGGCGCCCGCTCGGGCCGCCGCTGGGCCCGGCCGATCCGCATGGAGTCGATCCTGCGCGGCGCCATGGGCAGGATCAGCGGCTACCGGCGCGTCCGCGTCCACTCCGCCGCCGACACCGCCGTCGCCGGGCACGCCGCCGAGGGCGTGATGCACGCGCTCGCCGAACTCCTCGACAACGCGGCCAACTTCTCGCCGCCGACCGCCGAGGTCCACGTCTACGTGGAGGAGGTGCCGGCCGGTGTCATCGTCTCCGTCGAGGACAGCGGGCTCGTCATGGGCGAGGCCCAGCTGCGGCGTGCCGAGCGTGCGGTCTCCGGCGAGACCAGCGGGCTCGGCGGCCTCACCGGCACCCGGCTCGGACTCGCCGTGGTGGGCCGGCTGGCCCGGCGCTACGGCCTCCGGGTCTCCTACCGGCCCTCGGCCCGCGGCGGCACGGGCGTCCTGATGCTCGTACCGCAGGACATCCTCGTATCGCCGGACGCGCCCCACACCCCGCCCGCCGGCGCCCCCGCCCGCACCGAAGCGCACACCCGGCCCGCACGGCCCGCACGCTCCGGGCCCGAGGCACCGGCGGGCGCGGTACCCGAGCCGTCCGCGTCGGGCCTCCCCCAGCGCCACCACACCCGCCCGGCCGAGGCACCGGCCGTCCACCCCGCCGACGCCACGGCCCCGGCGGAAACGGACCCCGCGGCCACACCGGCGCCCGCAGCGGCGCCCGCGGCGGCGAACAGCCACTCGTACGCGGCACACCGCGCCGGAGCCGACCTCGACCCCGACCCGGTGCCCACCCACGAGTCCCCGGACCGGCACACGGACCCGAGCCCGAACACAGGCACAGGCGCAGGCGCAGGCACGGACGCCTCCACACCGGACGAGTCCCCGCTCGGCCTCCCGCGCCGCCGCCGCGGCCGCACCCTCGCCGAGGCCGAGCGCACCCGGAGCGCCGGGACCCGCGCCACCACCCCGCGCCCCGCGCCGCCCACCGCCGAGGAGACGAGGGCCCGCACGGCCCGCTTCAGCAGCTTCCGCCAGGCCGTCCGCGCCACCGCCCCGGACGACGCGGCGCCCTGCCCGGAAGCAGCACCCTGCACAGAAACGGACACCGGCACGAGCACAGGCACAGACAGAGGCACGAGCACAGACAGAGGCACCGGCACAGACACCGGCGCACGCACCACCCCCCTCGACACCCCCACCCCGACCCCGACCTCCACCCCCGTAACACCGGAAGGCGACACCACCTCATGACCGGCACGACGACCGCCGACGAGAAGCTCACCTGGCTGATAGAGGGCCTGTTGGAGCGCACGCCGGGCGCGCGGCACGCGCTCGTGCTGTCCAGGGACGGCCTGAAACTGTGCCGCACCCCCGAGCTCTCCGCCGACCAGGCCGACCAGCTCGCCGCGATCGCCGCGGGCATCCAGTCCCTGTCGCACGGCGCGTCCGTGGAGTTCGGTGACGGCAGCGGAGGCGTCAGGTCGGCGATGACCGAGTTCTACGGCGGCGTGCTGTTCATCGTGGAGGCCGGCCAGGGCGCGCATCTGGCCGTCGTCACCGACGAGGACGCCGACGCCGGGCTCATCGGGCACAACATGAGCGAGCTGGTGGAGCAGCTCGGGGAGCACCTGACCGCGCCGCCGCGCACCTCATGAGCAGGCCTGGCAGGGACGACGCCCCCGACCGGCTCTACACCGTCACCGGCGGACGCAGCCGGTCCGGGGCCGACAACCCCTTCGACCTGGTGACCCTGGTCGTCGCCGAATGCGATCCGGTGCCGGGCATGCAGTCCGAGCACGCCGCGATCCTGCGGCTGACCGAACGACCCACGGCGGTCGTGGAGATCGCGGCCGAGCTGAAGCTGCCGGTGAGCATCACCCGCATCCTGCTCGCCGACCTCCAGGCGGCGGGACGGGTCAGCGCCCGCCACCCCCGCCAGGCCGCCGTACCCGACCCCGACATCCTGGAGCAGGTGCTCGTTGGACTCCGCAACCTCTGAGACGCGTACACCGCTGGGCGCGTCGGCCGACAACGGCCTCAAGATCGTGGTCGTGGGCGGCTTCGGCGCCGGCAAGACGACGATGGTCCGCTCGGTGAGCGAGATACGTCCCCTCAACACCGAGGAGACCATGACCCGGGCCGGGGAGGCCGTCGACGACGTCAGCGCGGTGAGCGGCAAGACCGCGACCACCGTCGCCTTCGACTTCGGCCGCATCACCCTGGACCGGCGCAATGTGCTGTACCTGTTCGGAGCGCCCGGCCAGGAACGCTTCTGGTTCCTGTGGGACCGGCTGTTCTCCGGCACCCTGGGCGCGGTCGTCCTGGTCGACACCCGGCGCATCGACGATTCCTGGTACGCCATCGACCGGCTGGAGAAGCACGGCACCCCGTTCATCGTGGCCTGCAACGACTTCGGCGGCCCCGCCTTCGCCCCGGAGCAGATCCGCGAGGCCCTCGACCTCGATCCGCACGTCCCGCTGGTCACCTGCGACGCCCGGTCCCGGGAGTCCAGCAAGCTGGTGCTGATCACGCTGGTGGAGCACATCCAGGCCCGCTACGCCGACCCGGCCCGAGCCTCCCGTCAGGAGCTGGTGTGAGCCCCACCCCCGCGTCCCCGGCCGCCCCCGTCGCCCTCAGCGGGCCCCTGCTCCAGGACGACCCCGCCGGGGTGTACCGGACGATGCGGCGCGACCACGGCAGCGTGGTCCCGGTGCTGCTCGACGGCGACGTACCGGCCTGGCTGGTGCTCGGCTACCGCGAACTGCACCAGGTCACCGGCGACCCGGTGCTGTTCAGCCGCGACTCCGACCTGTGGAGCCAGTGGGAGGACATCCCCGACGACTGGCCGCTGCTGCCGATGATCGGCCGCAAGCAGCCCTCCATCCTCTACACCGTCGGCGAGCGGCACCGCGAGCGGGCCGCGATGCTGGTGCACGCGCTGGAGGCGGTGGACCCGTTCGAACTGCGCGGCTACGCCGAGAAGTTCGCCGACGAACTGATCGACGGCATCTGCCCCCAGGGCACCGCCGACATCATCGGCGAGTTCGCGATGCTGCTGCCGGTGCGCGTACTGGCCCGGCTCTACGGCTTCTCCGACGAGCAGGGGCCGGCCCTGGTCACCGCCCTCAACGACATGATCGACGGACGGGAGCGGGCGCTCGCGGGCCAGGCCCACCTGTTCACGTCGATGACCGAACTGGTGGCCGCCCGCGGGAAGGCGCCCGCCGAGGACGTGGCGTCGCGGATGCTCGCCGACACCTCCGGGTTCACCGACGAGGAGATCGTCCAGGACCTGATGGTGATGATGGCGGCCGGGCACCAGCCGACCGCCGACTGGATCGGCAACTCCCTGCACCTGATGCTGACGGACAACCGGTTCGCCGCGTCCCTGTTCGGCGGCCGCAACAGCGTCGCCGAGGCGATGAACGAGGTGCTGTGGGAGGACACCCCCACCCAGAACGTGGCCGGCCGCTGGGCCTCCCGCGACACCCAGCTGGGCGGTCGCCGCATCCGCGCCGGTGACATGCTGCTCCTCGGCCTCCAGGGCGCCAACTCCGATCCCCAGGTGCGTACCGACGGCTCCGCCCTGACCGGCGGGAACGGCGCGCACTTCTCCTTCGGGCACGGGGAGCACCGGTGTCCGTTCCCGGCTCAGGAGATCGCCGAGGTGATCGCGCGGACCGGCATCGAGGTCGTCCTGGACCGGCTGCCGGACATCGACCTCGCGGTGCCGGCCGCGTCCCTGACCCGCCGCCCCTCGCCGTGGCTGCGCGGGCTGTCCGAACTTCCGGTCACCTTCACACCCACTCCCGCCCTTGGAGGCAAGCTCAGATGACGGCTGCTGGTACGGACTCTCCCACCACCACGACGGACACCGGCCAGACCCCCATCCACCTCGACCCGTTCGTCTCCGACCTGGAGTCGGAGAGCGCGGCGCTGCGGGCCGCCGGGCCCCTCGCACGCGTGGTCCTGCCCGGCGACGTACCGGTGTGGGCGGTCACGCACCACGCCGAGGCGAAGAAGCTGCTCACCGACCCCCGGCTGGTGAAGGACATCAACGTCTGGGGCGCCTGGCAGCGCGGCGAGATCGCCCCCGACTGGCCGCTGATCGGGCTCGCCAACCCGCCCCGCTCCATGCTCACCGTGGACGGCGCCGACCACCGCCGGCTGCGCACCCTGGTCGCCCAGGCGCTCACCCCGCGCCGGGTGGAGCAGATGCGCGGCCGGATCACGGAGCTGACCGAGGGCCTGCTGGACAAGGTGGCCGCGGAGCCGGGTGACACGGTCGACCTGAAGGCCCTGTTCGCCTACCCGCTGCCGATGTACGTGGTCGCCGACCTGATGGGGCTCGCCGAGGAGCGGCTGCCGCGGCTGAAGGAGCTGTTCGAGAAGTTCTTCTCGACGCAGACCCCGCCGGAAGAGGTCATCGCGACGCTGACCGAACTGGCGCAGATCATGGCCGAGACGGTCGCGCGCAAGCGGGAGAACCCCGGCGACGACCTGACGTCCGCGCTGATCCAGGCGTCCGAGGACGGCAGCCGGCTCACCGACCAGGAGATCGTCTTCACGCTCCAGTTGATGATCGCGGCCGGTCACGAGACGACGATCTCACTCATCGTCAACGCGGTGGTCAACCTCTCCCTCCACCCCGAGCAGCGCGAGCTGGTGCTGTCCGGTAAGGCGGACTGGTCGGCGGTGGTCGAGGAGACCCTGCGGTACTCCACGCCCACCTCCCACGTGCTGATCCGGTTCGCCACCGAGGACGTACCGGTCGGTGACAAGGTCCTGCCCGCCGGGGATGCGCTGATCGTGTCGTACGCCGCGATCGGCCGCGACGAGCAGGCCCACGGTCCGAGCGCCGGCGTCTTCGACATCACCCGCGACACCGCCAACCGGCACATCTCCTTCGGGCACGGCCCGCACGTGTGCCCCGGCGCGGCCCTCTCCCGCCTGGAGGCGGGCGTCGCCCTGCCGGCCCTGTACGCGCGCTTCCCGAAGCTGGACCTGGCGGTCCCGGCGACCGAACTCCGCAACAAGCCGGTGGTCACCCAGAACGACCTGTACGAACTGCCGGTGACCCTCGGCGGCTGACCTTTCCGGGACGGCCTTCGGAACGGCCTTCGGGACGACTTTCAAGGCGGCGGGACGGGGACTCGACCCCGTCCCGCCGCCCCACCGCCCTGCCCCGGCCCTCCCTCCCCCACCGGCTGATTCGTGTCTCAGCCGACGGACGAGATTGCACCCGGGTTTCCCGGAGCCGCTAGGCTCCTTCCGTGGCTGAGATCCGGATTCCTGCTGACATCAAGCCCGCCGACGGTCGTTTCGGCGCGGGCCCCTCCAAGGTGCGGACGGAAGCGCTGGACGCGCTGGCCGCGACCGGCACCTCCCTGCTGGGCACCTCCCACCGCCAGGCCCCGGTGAAGAACCTGGTCGGCGAGGTACGCGAGGGCATCCGTGAGCTGTTCCAGCTCCCCGAGGGCTACGAGGTCGTCCTCGGCAACGGCGGCTCCACCGCGTTCTGGGACATCGCCACCCACGGCCTGATCGAGAACAAGTCACAGCACCTCACCTTCGGCGAGTTCAGCTCCAAGTTCGCCAAGGCGGCCAAGCTCGCCCCCTGGCTGGCCGAGCCGGACGTCGTCTCCGCCGACCCGGGCACGCACCCCGAGCCGGTCGCCGCGGCCGGCGTGGACGTCTACGCCCTCACCCACAACGAGACCTCCACCGGCGTCGCCATGCCCATCAAGCGGGTGCCCGGCGCCGACGAGGGCTCCCTGGTCCTGGTGGACGCCACGTCCGGCGCCGGCGGCCTGCCCGTCGACATCGCCGAGACCGACGTCTACTACTTCGCCCCGCAGAAGTCCTTCGCCTCCGAGGGCGGCCTGTGGATCGGCGTCTTCTCCCCGGCCGCCATCGAGCGCGCCGAGCGCGTCCACGCCTCCGGCCGCCACATCCCGGAGTTCTTCTCGCTGCCCACGGCGATCGACAACTCCCGCAAGAACCAGACGTACAACACCCCGGCCCTGTCCACCGTCTTCCTCCTCAACGAGCAGCTGAAGTGGATCAACGGCCAGGGCGGCCTGGACTGGTCGGTCCGCCGCACCGCCACCTCGGCCCGCACGCTGTACGGCTGGGCGGAGGACGTGAAGTTCGCGAACCCGTTCGTCACCGACCCGGCCAAGCGCTCCCAGGTCATCGGCACCATCGACTTCACCGACGAGGTCGACGCCGCCGCGATCGCCAAGGTCCTGCGCGCCAACGGCATCGTCGACACCGAGCCCTACCGCAAGCTCGGCCGCAACCAGCTCCGCGTTGCCATGTTCCCGGCGATCGACCCGGCGGACGTCGAGGCCCTGACGAAGTGCGTCGATTACGTCATCGAGCAGCTCTGACCGCTCCCCCGCACGACGACGAAGGGCGCCCGGTGGATCACCACCGGGCGCCCTTCGTGCACGCGACGCCTACGCGAACTGACCGAGAAAGGCCTGCCAGCTCTCACCCGAGACGGTGAGCAGAGGCCCGTCGCCCTGCTTGCTGTCCCGGACGGCCCGGCCGTTGTCGGTTGTGTGGGCCACCTCGACGCAGTTCTGCTCCGGCTGGGAGTACGACGACTTCCGGAAGGGGCTTACGACCTCGGTCACGATGCGTCTTCCTTCAAGCTCCGCAGTATGCCCCGGATGAGCTTGGCGCTCGCCTCGGGTGCCAGTGCCGACGATCGTAGTAGGTCGTACATATTGGCGTAAGCGGTGAGGTCTTCAGGACCTTCGAGGACCGATGTTCCCCTCAGGTTCTCCAGGGTCACTGCCTCGACCGTCGGCTCGGAATCGAAGCTGAAGGCTGAGAAGGCCGACGCCACGGCTCCCAGTACACCCGCGCTGAACGGCAGCACTTGCACGGTGACGTTCTTCCGCTTCCCGATCTCCAGGATTGTCGCAAGCTGCTCCTGGTGAATCTCGACGTCCACCAACGGGTGCGCGATGACCGACTCCCCGAGGATGGTGGAGTACGTCGCCCCGCCCTCCTCGATCTTCGCCTGCCGACTCTCGCGGACCTTTCCCAGCTGGGCGATCCGGTCCGGGGAGATGTAGTGAGGGCTCTCCTTGGAGATCGCTTCCGCGTACGACGGCGTCTGCAGGAGCCCCGGAACCAGCACCGGCTGCCACTCTCGGATATAGGTCGCGTCATCCTCCAACGCGATGTGGTCGAGGTAGTCCGCCCGTAGGTGTGCGGCGTGCTCGAGCCACCAGCCCCGGCGCTTCGACTGACGGGCCAACCCCTCCAGTTTCTGGCGGACTTCGGGATCACTCACACCGTACGCGTCGAGCATCGCCCGGATTTCGAGTGGGCGGGCGGTCACATGTCCAGTCTCTATGCGGCTGACCCTGGTCTGGTGGGCGGCGATCACCTCGGCGGCCTGGGCCTGGTCCATCTTCGCCGCCAGCCGGTACGTCTTGAGCGCAGCGCCAAGTCGCCTGCTGCGCACGGTCGGTCGTCCACCTACGGGCATCTCCGCCCCCTCTCTGACAGAGCCAAACTGTAGAGCATGCCGCAGTCGAACATATCTCCAACAGCATGTATGCACCTCAATTGATTGCCGCTCTCCTTCTTGCGGCTCTAGCCTCATGGGAGAACGACGTTTCCATTTCCACATCTTGACGTCACGTCAGGAGGTACGGCACCCCCATGTCCGCAACCGAAACCTTCCGCATCCCCCAGCACAGACGGCACGTCCCCACCGCCCGCCGGCAGGTGCGCAAAGCCCTCGCGAACTGGGGAGTCACCGACCGACTCGCCGACAGCGTGACGCTCCTCGCCAACGAGCTCGTCACCAACGCCGTGACCCACTGCCGGATCTCCTGCGCCCAGGTCGAGGTGAAACTCAGCCTGCACGAGGCGCATTTGGTGCTGGAGGTCTCCGACCCCGACAGGGACAGGCTCCCCCGGCTGCGCAACTCCGCCCCGGACGAGGAGGGCGGACGCGGCCTGGTCCTCGTGGCGGCCCTGGCCGATACATGGGGCTGTCGGCAGGGTCCGCACACGAAGTGCGTGTGGGCCCTGTTCACGCTCGGCGAGACGGAGGGCGCCCGCATCCCGCCAACGCTGTGAAGCACTCACCCAACGCCGCGGGGCCAGGATGAGGGTGCTGTGCCGAAAACCGTGAGCAGTCGGCGGACATGTGTCACTCAAGCGCTCAAACGAGCGCCATCAGGACAGTCATGGCCAAAGTGCTCACGACTTTCAGCACGCAGGACGACCGAGACGGTGCGGGCGTTCTGTGTATGCCTGTGCGCCCGCCGTTGCATCGGGTCCTCTCAGGGCAGCTCGTTCACCGCTCCGGCTTGGGGGTGGTGTCGGGCCGCAGGAAACGGTGGAGGATCAGGCGCAGGGTGGGGAGCTGGGCGGCCGGGCTGAAGGTGGGATCGGTGGCGGCGCTGGTGTAGAGGGCGGCGATGAGGGCCATGACCCATGCCGCGGTGCCGTCCGGGTCCAGGGCGGGGTCGATCTGGCCTGCCGCGGCCGCGTTGCGCAGCAGGGTGAGGATGGTGGACTGCTCCTCGTCGTTGTCGCGGCTCAGCAGCGCTTCGAGCTCGGGATCGCGGTAGGCCTGGACCATCGCCTCCATGACGAGGGCGGGGACCAGCGGCTCCATGGCGGGGGCGGCGAGAAGGTCCACGGTGTCGAGGAGGGCGGTCCACGGATCGTCGGCGGTGCGGGCTGCGGCGAGACGCTCGGCCTTGGTGGCGCCGTCGTCCTCGTCGTCCTCGAAGACGGCGTGGAAGATCGCGCGCTTGTTGGGGAAGTAGTGGAACAGGTTGCCCGCGCTCATGCCGGCGGCCTTGCAGATCTCCGCCGTGGTGGTGCGCTCGAAGCCTTTGGCGGCGAAGAGTTCGGCCGCGGCGTTGATGATGTGCCGGCGCCGCGCCTGGCGCCTGGCCGGGTCGACTGTCCTCATCGGGGCCTCTTTCCGGTCAACTCTCGACTCCGACCTTCGGACGGATATTAATAGACTGAGTGCTCGGTCTATTATTACCCGGCGCAGGAAGCGAGGGGGAACATGGACATGAACAAGGGAACGGGGCGGGAGCCGCAGGGGAGCCGGCTCACCGTGCTCCGGCAGTCGACTTTGATCACCGTGTGCGTTTATGCCGCTTTCGGACTGGTGGGGGCGGGCGTCGGGTGGCTCGCCGGCCTCCTGGCCGACTGGCTGGTGACACTGCCCTGGGCGCCGCTGCAGGGACCGGCCGAGCTGGTCGTGTCCCTCCCCGCTCCGGTGCTGCCCGCCGCGGGTGCGGTGGCGGGGCTGGTTCTCGGACTGGTCGCCCAGTACGAGCAGTTGGTGGTTCGCCTGTCGGACGAGCGCGTTGCGCTCACCCGCAAGGGACGGGAACAGGAGTTCCCGCGCGACGCCGTCGCCACGGTGTTCCGGGACGGCGGTCAGCTCGTCCTGCTCGGTCACGGCGGTGGCGAACTCACTCGGCAGGAGTGCGACCTGGACACCGGCCGCGTTGCGGACGCCTTCACCGAGCACGGCTATGCGTGGGCGGACGCCGATCCGCACCAGGACGAGTTCCGCCGCTGGGTCCCGGGGGCTCCCGGACTCCCGGAGGGCGCGAACGCCCTCCTCAAGGCCCGCCAGGAGTCGCTGGAGAAGAAGGGTTCCTCCGACGACGACGTCGAGGAACTCCGCGAGGAACTGGCCCGTCTCGGCGTCGTGGTGCGGGACGAGAAGCGACGCCAGTACTGGAGGACCTTCCACAAAGCGGGTCCGGCCGCGGAATGAAGGGCGGTGGGGCCGTTGAGGCCGTGCCCCTCGGTGAGGCCGACACCGCTGTCATCGTGTGTGACCCTCGGTTCGCGCGCGAGGCGCAGCGCGACAACCGGCACGCACCGCCCTCGTCGCCTCCGCCGCCCAGTGCATCGGATGGGGCGGAGACGTGTCACTGGGGTTCCGCCTCGAACGTCCCCCCTTCCTTTCCCTGGGCCTGATGACCTGCCTCCCGGGCCACAGACACCTGGAACTCCGGTACCCCTGGTATAGCCGGGGAGGAACCGAGGGCATCGTCGGCTCGGTGCGGGAGATGTCCAAAAACGCAGAAACCCCCGGCATACCGGGGGCCCACGAGAGCAAGATCCTTTGGGTGCCCTCCGCGGATCACATAAGACCTTGCCCAGCCGATGTCGCCCCCCTCAAGCCGGACAGCAAGTCGCCCGGGGCCCGACGCTGTGTACAGCCACACTGCGCCGGGCCCCTGATCGCGCGTCGCTTACGCCGTCGCCGTACAGGTCACGCTCGGTACACCCCCTCCGCCGGGGGCGCCGCCGAAGCCGAAGCTCGCCGAACCGCCTGTCGGGACCGTGCCGTTGTGGGGGCGTTGGTCGCGGTGACGGTCGGGCCGGACTGGGTGTGCGAGGCGTTCCACCTCTCTTGCCGGGCGGGGTGCCCGGTCCTTCAGGACCGGGGCGCATGCCCGGTCCCGCGGAGCGGGGCAGGAGGAGCCGCATCGCCTTCGGGGCGATGCGGCGTCCCGGAAGAGGACGGTGGCGGGCTTGGCCATGGGAGGGGTGTGATGCTGCGTGGCTGGGAGTGGTGGCGGGGGTCGGTCGCTCGTTCGGGTGAGCCCGGTGGGATGCAAAGAAAGGGGCGGGTGACGGGGCTAGGTTGGCGGCATGTCACGGTTCCGGATGTACCCCACGGCCGCGCAGGCGGAGCGGATGCTGCTGCACTGTGCGTACGCCCGGTACGTGTGGAATCTGGCCGTCGAGCAGCACGCGCACCGGCGGCCGGGGCGCAGGTCTGCGCCCGGGTTTGCCGAGCAGTGCCGTCAGCTCACCGAGGCCCGGCGGGAGAGTGCCTGGCTGCGGGCCGGGAACGCGGACGTGCAGCAGCAGGCGCTGCAGGACTTCGCCAGGGCCAAGAGCGCCCGGTTCGCTTCCGGGTTCGGTGAGCCGACCTGGCGCAAAAAGCACCGGCATGAGGGCTTCCGCGTGATCGGCACCGACCGGGTCCCGGAGTCCCATCCGGACGGTTCGCCGAAGCTGAACACCAAGACCGGCAGGCAGGTCATGGGCCGCTCGGTGGTGGTGCAGAGACTCAACCGGCGGTGGGCGCGGGTGAAGGTGCCCGGCTGCGGCTGGGTGCGCTTCCGGCTCACCCGCGCCGGTCTGCCGGTGGCGAAGACCTTCCGGGTCACCTTCCGCAACGGCCGGTGGCACATCGCCTTCGCCGTCATCCCCGACCCCATCGACGCGCCCGGCACGGGGGAGGTCATCGGCATCGACCGGGGCGTGAAGATCACCGCTGCCCTGTCCGACGGGCGGAGGCTGAACTGCCCGCAGCTCACCACCCGGGAGCGGGCCCGGGTCCGCAAGCACCAGCGCCGGGCGGCCCGCGCCCCCAGGGGCAGCGAGGCCAAGGCCGCCGAGTATGCGAAGGTGGCCCGGATCAAGGCGCGGGAGGCGGACAGGCGCAAGGACTGGTGCGAGAAGACCTCCACCATGCTCGCCCGCACCTGCCGCCTGATCCGGTTCGAGAAGCTGAACATCACCACCATGACCCGCTCGGCGAAGGGAACCGTCGCACAGCCCGGCACCCGGGTGCGGCAGAAGGCCGGGCTGAACCGGAGCATCCTCGCCCAGGGCTGGGGCCTGCTCCGTCGCCGGACCGGGGAGAAGGCCCCGGGCCGGGTGGAGGATGTCCCCGCCCCGTACACGTCGTTGCGGTGCAGTGCCTGCGGATGGATCGAGAAAAACTCGCGCAAGAGCCAAGCCGAGTTCGTCTGCATCTCCTGCGGGTTCACCTGTAACGCGGATGAGAACGCAGCAGTCAACGTCGCGGCAGGACAGGGCGGGATCCCCCGCCCCCGGCGCACAGCCGGTGCCGGAGGGGTGACAGCGGCCACCGGCCGCTCGAGCGCCCGTGAACCTCGACCCACCCGGGTCGGAATCCCCCTCCTTTGAGGAGAGGGAGGATGTCAATACGAGGTACGGACGGCGCGTGACCACCCGCCGGTTCAGCCCCGCCGACGCCGGCGCCCCAGCCCGAACAGGACCGCGCAGACGACGGCCACGGCGGCCACGGCACCGATCGTGAGTCCGTCACCGGAGCCGGCACCGCCCTCCGAGCCCTCGTCCCCCGCCTGCGAGCCCCCGCCCGAAGAACCCGAGGCACCCGACGAGGACGCCGAGCCCGAGCCGCCCCCGCCGGGCGCCTCCCGGGCCTCGACCGGGCTCTGCTCGCCCTCGCTCCCGTACATCAGCCGGGAGCCGTCGGCGGAGTAGCTGACGGACTCGCCCTGCCCCTGGAGCGGCACGCTGAGCCGCTCCTTGCGCTCGATCTTCCCGTCCCGGGCGTCGTCCCACGCGTAGTGGATCCCGCCGAAATAGCCGCGTACGGCGAGCTGCCGGCCGTCCGGGGAGAACGCGGCGTCGGTGGCCCACAGCTCGACGGGTGCGATGGGCTCGAAGACGTTGCCGCCCGAGGCGGAGAGTTCGGCCGGCCCCTCGTACAGGTGCCCGCCCTCCTCCTTCTTGTCGACGATGTAGACGCGTCCGGTCTTCGGGTGCACGACGAGGGACTCGGCGTCGCGGGCGCCGTCGGAGTAGGTCACGACGTACTGCGTGGCGCGTACGGTCTGGTCCCTCAGCTCCTTCGGCTCGGGCAGCTCGTAGATCCACACATGCGGCCAGGTGCCGCCGAGGTTGTCGCCGATGTCGCCGACGAAGATCCGGTTGTCCGGCCCGATGGAGATGGCCTCGACGTCCCGGGGCGTGCCGATGCCGGTGAGGGTGAGCCGGGCGACGGTGTCGCCGGTGGCGCTGTCGACGGCGTAGAGGTAGGGGCCGTCGTCGCTGTCGTTGTGGGTCCAGTAGACGCCCGGGTGGAGGCGGGAGGCGGCGAGACCGCTGGACTCGGTGATGCGCGGGTCCTTGATCGTGAACCCCTCGTCGCCGTCGGCTGCCAAGGCGGGTGCGGCGGGTGCGGTGAGCGCGGCGCTCACCGCGAGGAGAAGGGCCGCGGCGGGCAGGGCGAAGGATCGGCGCATGCCCCAAGACTGCCATCACACCGCTGACTTGACGGCAGGTGGTCGGTCTCACATCGCGGTGGCCGGACTGATCGACGATGATGACCGGGTGCTCAGGTTCATGCCCGTCGGCGACTCGATGACCATCGGGAGCGCGGGTGAACACACCTGGCGCTACCGCCTGTGGCAGCACCTGTGCACGGAGTACGGCGGCCCCTTCACCTTCGTCGGCCCGCGCGAGACGCTGCACGACCAGGTGGCGGACGCCCCCACCTCGTACGCCTACGCCGAGCCCGACTTCCCCCGGGCCCACCTGGCCGGCTGGGGCGAGGGCTGGCAGCACATGGCGCCGCTGATCGGCGAGAGCGTCCGGTCCCAGCGGGCCGACGTGCTCCTGGTCTCCCTGGGCCTGATCGACCTCGGCTTCTACACGAACGCCGAGCAGACCGCGGACAACGTCCGTGCCTTCGTCGCCGGGGCGCGGGCGGCCAACCGCCGCGTCCGGCTGGTCCTGCTCCCGGTGATACCCAACATCCGCGCGGAGGCCGACCCGTCCTTCGCAGGCGAGGTCACCCGCTTCAACGAGCTGCTCGCGAAGACGGCCGCCGACCTCGACACCCCGGGCTCCCCGCTCCTCCTGGCCGCCGTCCCGCCGTCGTACGACTTCCACACCGACACCTACGACGGCACCCACCCCAACGCGAGCGGCGAACACAAGATCGCGGAGGCCTTCGCGGAGACGATGTACGAGGGCTGGGAGCTGGGCGGGCCCTACTCCGCGTCCTGCACGCCGTAACCGGCGACGGCGCTGCGGCGGCATATGCGCCTCTCCCCGTGTCCCGGTCACCGTGCGTATCGTTGTACCTCGCGGTTGCACCCGTCCATGGGGGCAGCCGGGGAGGAGTGCCACGATGACCGTCGTAGACGACAGGATCGCCATGGCCGACACCAACACACAGCGCTTGGACGAGTGGTTCGAGCGTCTGGAGCGGATGCCCGTCCCCGAAGGATTCAGGGTCGAGATCGTCGGGGGCAACGTCTACATGACACCGCAGCGGGACACCCATTGGGGGATCATCCGCCGGATCGTACGAGCCATCGAGGACAGGTTCGGGATGGACGTGCCGGTGTTCTCGGACGTCCGCATCGACTTCCCAGGCCACGAGAACGGCCTCTGCCCCGACGTGGCCGTGCTTCGCGCCTCCGCCGAGAAGGACGGCGAAGGCCGCTGGCGCTACGAGGACGTCGAGTTCGTCTTCGAGGTCATCTCCGAGGGCACGGCCGCCAACGACTACGGCCCGAAGAAGGCCGCCTACGCGACCGCCGAGGTACCCCTCTACGTCATCGCCGACCCCTACCGGGGTCGCTGCTACGTCTACACCGACCCCAAGAACGGCGACTACGTCACCAGGACGCGGGTGGACTTCGGCGACGACATCGATCTGACGGGCACCGTGGCCGACCTGACCATGAGGACCAGCGGCTTCCCCCGGGACCGGCCTCCCCTTGCATAGAGCGCGCTCCAGGACGTTGGCTTGGTGCTCATGGAGTACACACAGCTCGGACGCACGGGACTCAAGGTCGGTCGGCTCGTCCTCGGGACGATGAACTTCGGTCCGCAGACCGACGAGGCCGACAGCCACGCCATCATGGACGCGGCGCTGGACGCCGGTATCAATCTCTTCGACACCGCCAACGTGTACGGCTGGGGCGAGAACAAGGGCCGCACCGAGGAGATCATCGGCAACTGGTTCGCCCAGGGCGGCGAGCGGCGCGACAAGGTCGTGCTCGCCACCAAGGTGTACGGGAACATGGGCGCCGACGGTGAGGCGTGGCCCAACCACGACAAGCTGTCCGCCCTGAACATCCGGCGGGCCGTGGACGCCTCGCTGAAGCGGCTGCAGACGGACCACATCGACCTCTACCAGTTCCACCACATCGACCGCAGCACGCGGTTCGACGAGATCTGGCAGGCGATCGACGTCCTGATCCAGCAGGGGAAGATCCTCTACGTGGGGTCGTCCAACTTCCCCGGGTACAAGATCGCCCAGGCCAACGAAGTCGCGGCCCGACGCGGCGGGACCATCGGCCTGGTGAGCGAGCAGTGCCTGTACAACCTCGTCGAGCGCCGCGCCGAGATGGAGGTCATCCCGGCCGCGCAGGACTACGGGCTCGGGGTCATCCCCTGGTCGCCGCTGCAGGGCGGTCTGCTGGGCGGCGTCCTCAAGAAGGAGGCCACCCAGGGGCGCCGGGCGTCCGGGCGGGCCGCCGAAACGCTCGCCGACCCCACCGCCCGCGCCCAGATCCAGGCGTACGAGGACCTGCTCGACAAGCACGGCATCGAGCCCGGCGAGGCCGCGCTGGCCTGGCTGCTCACCCGGCCCGGGGTGACGGGGCCGATCGTCGGTCCGCGCACCACCGAGCAGCTGGCGTCGGCGCTGCGGGCGGTCGAGCTGGAGCTGAGCGAGGAGCTGCTGTCCTCGCTGGACGAGATCTTCCCGGGCCCGGGGCCGTCCCCGGAGGCCTTCGCCTGGTAGGACGCCGCCTTCCCGGCGGGCATGCCGGGATCGCCGGGGGTGCCTGGTGGCGGCGGGGCTAGTTTCCGAGCGCCGCCGCCACGGCCACTACCGCGAACATCAGTACAAGCGCACCGGCCATGATCCGGTTCCGGGTTTTCGGGTCCACGCCCTCGAGCCTAACCGGCCGCGCCGAGTGGGCAGCGCGCGACCACCTCGTAACGGGGCTGTTCGCCCGGCACCCCCGACCTCGGCAGGTTGCTGCGCACCAGCGCCACCTCGTCCACGGTCCAGGTGCGGCTCCGGAACCGCCCCAGGGTCTCCACGTACGGCCGTACGTCGGCACCGGTCCGGCTGCGGGCCAGCGTCAGGTGGGCCTTGTAGCGGCGGTGCTCCCCCATCACCACGCCCGCCCTGCGCCCCGCCGCCTCCGTACGGTCGGCGAGCAGGCTCAGGGGGTGCAGGTCACCGTCCGCCCCGGTCCACAGGGTCCGCCCGTGGCCGAACCGGCCACCGCCGCACAGCGCCAGCTCGAAGGGTTCGCTCCGGGACGCGGCCCGTTCCAGGCGGGCGGTCAGCTCGGGGACGAGGTCGTCGTCGACCTCTCCGTAGAAGGCCAGCGTGAAGTGCCAATCAGCGGCTCCGCCGCGGGGCCATCCGGGAACCCCGGTCCAGCGCAGGGCGTCCGCGCCGGGCAGCCGCCGCAGTTCCTCGACCTCGACGGCGAGCTCACGGATCACGTCCTCGGGCGGCACCACGGCGGCGAAGAGTCTCATGCCTCCAGTCTCACCGGGGAACGCGTGTACGCCCACGCGTGTCCTGGTCACCGTGCGTATCGTTGTACTGCGCGGCTGCGCCCGTCCGGGGCGCAGCCGGGGAGGAGCGCCACGATGACCGTCCTTGACGACAGGATCGAGATGGCCGACACCGGAGACGAGCTCACGCTCGACGCGATGTTCGAGTGGCTGGAGAAGATGCCCATCCCCGAGGGATACAAGACCGAGATCGTCGGGGGCCACATCTTCATGACGCCGCAGCGCCGCGCCCACTGGGACATCATCCTGAACATCGTCGAGCAACTACGCGCCAAGTACCCGCGCGAGCGTGTGACGTCCGACGTCCGCATGGACTACCCGGGACGTCTCAACGGGCTCGCGCCCGACGTGGTGGGGCTCGCGGAGGACGCCAAGGAGGACGCCCACGGACGCTGGCGCCACGAGGACGTCGAGTTCATCGCCGAGGTGATCTCCAAGGACACCGCAGCCAACGACTACGGCCCGAAGAAGGACACGTACGCCTCCGTCGGCGTCCCCGTCTACCTGATCGTGGACCCGTACACCGGTGAGTGGCACCTGCACACGTTGCCGAAGGACGGCAGGTACCACGGCACCGTCAGTCTCCCCTTCGGCAAGGAGGTCGACCTGACCGGGACGGTCGTCGGGCTGGTGCTCAAGACCGACGAGTTCCCCCGCGACTGATCGCGGGGGAACTCGTCGGGGCAGCGGGTCCGGCCGTCAGGCCGGCGGCGTCAGGCCACCGCCGTCAGCTCCCGTTGCCGCTCCCGCGGTACGAACCGCACCCGGGGGTGGCCGTGGTCCCAGCCGACCGTCAGGCGCAGGTTGCCGACGCGGGCCAGGATCAGACCGATCACCGCGGCGGCGAGGACCGCGACGGCACCGCCCATCGCGAAGCCGATACGGGCGCCGTAGGTGTCGGTGATCCAGCCGACGATCGGGGCGCCGACGGGCGCGCCGCCGAGGAAGACCATCATGTACAGGGCCATGACGCGGCCGCGTACGGCCGGGTCGGTGGACATCTGGATGCTGGTGTTGGTGGTGACGTTGACCGTCATGGCGAACAGGCCGATCGGGATCATGAGCAGGGCGAACAGCCACAGGGTGGGTGCCCCGGCCGCCACGATCTCCAGTCCGCCGAAGGCCAGCGCGGCCAGGATCAGCAGCCGCAGACGGGCCGTGCCGCGCCGGGCGGCGAGCAGGGCGCCGGCCAGGGAGCCGACCGCCATCAGGGTGTTGAACAGGCTGTAGACGCCCGCGCCCCCGTGGAAGACGTCGTCGGCGAAGGCCGAGAGATAGACGGGGAAGTTGAAGGCGAACGTGCCGATGAAGCCGACCAGGACGATCGGCCAGACCAGCTCGGGACGCCCGGCGACATAGCGCAGCCCCTCCCGCAGCTGCCCCTTGCCGCGCGGTGCGGGCGTGACGGCGTGCAGTTCGCGGGCCCGCATCATCATCAGGCCGGCCAGCGGCGCGATGAAGGACAGGCCGTTGAGGAGGAACGCCCAGCCCGTGCCGACGCCGGTGATCAGCAGGCCCGCGACGGCGGGACCGACCAGGCGGGCGGACTGGAAGTTCGCGGAGTTCAGGCTGACCGCGTTCTGCAGCTGACCGGGGCCGACCAGCTCGGCCACGAAGGACTGGCGGGCGGGGTTGTCGACCACCGTCGCCAGACCGGTGACGAAGGCGGCGAGGTAGACGTGCCAGACCTCGACCCGTCCGGTGAGGGTGAGGGCGGCGAGCACCAGCGAGGTGAGGGCCATCGCCGACTGGGTGACGAGCAGCGTGGGCCGCTTGCGCAGGCGGTCCACGAGGACGCCGCCGTACAGGCCGAACAGCAGCATCGGCAGGAACTGCAGGGCCGTGGTGATGCCGACGGCGGCCGAGGAGGCGGTGAGGGTGAGCACCAGCCAGTCCTGGGCGATGCGCTGCATCCAGGTGCCGATGTTGGAGACGACCTGGCCGATGAAGAACAGGCGGTAGTTCCTGATCTGCAGCGAGGAGAACATCCGGGACGTGCGGATGCTCCGTCCCGGTTTCCCCGGGTCGGGCGGGGTGTCACCGCCGGTGGGGGTGGAGCGGGTGTCAGGTCCGGGGGCGGAGTCTGCTCCGGGTCCCGTACTCAAAGTTCGCCTCCTAGCGAAAACTGCTGGTGTTCCTAGAGGTGCGCGAGCTTCTCCAGCACCGGTGCGGCGGCACGGAGTTTCGCCCATTCGTCCTCGTCGAGCTCCTCGGCGAGGGTGGCCAGGAAGACGTTCCGCTTGCGGCGGCTCTCGTGGAGCATCGCCTCGGCCTGTTCGGTCTGCGTCACGACCTTCTGGCGCCGGTCGTCGGGGTGCGGCTCCAGCCGGACCAGTCCCTTGCCCTCCAGCAGGGCCACGATGCGGGTCATCGAGGGCGGCTGGACGTGTTCCTTGCGGGCGAGCTCGCCCGGGGTGGCCCGACCGCAGCGGGTGAGGGTGCCCAGCACCGACATCTCGGTGGGGCTGAGGGATTCGTCGACGCGCTGGTGCCTGAGTCGACGGGAGAGTCGCATCACGGCGGAACGAAGGGCGTTGACGGCGGCCGCGTCGTCGCCATGGCTGAGGTCCGGCATGTTCTTTAGCGTAACTCATTACCTTCGCTAAAGGACCGACCGGGGCGCACCCGAATCCCGCCCGCACTCGTGACATCGGCCACTCGTGTCGCGGATCACACCACAGAGCACGCCATAAACCACTCGTACGAGTGATCCCTGAGCGGAACAGGGCACACCGGGCCGGGAAGTACGGCAAGGCTCATGCCCATGGGGACCGACGTACTCAGCCTGCGCATGGACCAGGAACTGCTCGAAAGACTCCGGAGCCATGCCGCCAAACGCGGAATGAGCGTCCAGGACTATGTCGTCCAGACGCTCATTCGCGATGACTTCGACCAGCGGTTCCAGACCGCCGTCGAGGAGACGGAGAAGTTCTACGGCGTCACCTGAGCCCGTACCGGGCCGGGCCAGGTCGGGCCGGGCCCAGGTCGGGCCAGGTCAAGCCAGACCGGCCCAGGTCGGGCCAGGTCAGGTCAGGCCCAGTGCCGGCATCAGGTAGTAGAAGGCGAAGACCGCCGACACCGCGTACATCGCGGCCGGGACCTCCCGGCCGCGCCCGGCCGCCAGGCGCAGCAGCACGAAGGTGATGAAGCCCATGCCGATGCCGTTGGTGATCGAGTAGGTGAACGGCATCATCACCATGGTCACGAAGGCCGGGACGGCGATCGTGTAGTCCGCCCAGTCGATCTCCTTGATCGAGCCCGCCAGGATCAGGAAGCCGACCGCGAACAGCGCCGGGGTGGCCGCCTGGGACGGCACCATCGTGGCGACGGGCGTGAGGAACAGCGCGACGGCGAACAGCGCGCCGGTGACGACGTTGGCGAAGCCGGTGCGCGCGCCCTCGCCGACGCCGGCCGTGGACTCCACGAAGGCGGTGGTGGCGGAGGAGGAGCTGGCGCCGCCCGCGGCGACCGCGACACCGTCGATGAACAGGACCTTGTTGATGCCGGGCATCTGGCCGTCGGCGTCGGTCAGCTTGGCCTCGTCGGAGACGCCCATGATCGTGCCCATCGCGTCGAAGAAGCACGAGAGCAGCACGGTGAAGACGAACAGGACGCCGGTCAGCACGCCGACCTTGGCGAAGCCGCCGAACAGGCTGACCTCGCCGATCAGGCCGAAGTCGGGGGTGGCGAGGGGGTTGCCGGGCCAGGTCGGGTTGGTCAGGCCCCAGGAGGGGATGTCGGCCACGGCGTTGATGATCACGGCGAGGACCGTCATCGCGACGATCGAGATGAGGATCGCGCCGGGTACCTTGCGCACGATCAGCGCCAGCGTGAGCAGCGCGCCGAGGATGAAGACGAGAACCGGCCAGCCGGTGAGGTGACCGCCGGTGCCGAGCTGGAGCGGGACGGTGGTCTGGGCGGCGTCCGGTATCCGGGAGACGAAACCGGAGTCGACCAGACCGATCAGCATGATGAACAGGCCGATACCGATGGCGATGGCCTTGCGCAGACCGTACGGGACGGCGTTCATCACGCGCTCGCGCAGACCGGTGGCGACCAGCAGCATGACGACGAAGCCGGCCAGCACCACCATGCCCATCGCGTCCGGCCACGCCATGCGCGGGGCGAGCTGGAGGGCGACGACCGAGTTCACGCCGAGGCCGGCGGCCAGTGCGATCGGCACGTTGCCGATGACGCCCATGAGCAGCGTGGTGAACGCCGCGGTCAGGGCGGTCGCGGTGACCAGCTGGCCGTTGTCGAGCTGGTTGCCGTACATGTCCTTCGCGCTGCCGAGGATGATCGGGTTCAGCACGATGATGTAGGCCATCGCGAAGAAGGTGGCGAATCCGCCACGGATCTCGCGGGGCAGGCTGCTGCCCCGCTCGGAGATCTTGAAGTAGCGGTCGAGTGCGCCGTGTGCGGGCGCGGGTCCCGGCTGATCGGGCAGGGGGGCCTTGCTGGGGGCCGACGTGGACATGCGGAACCTCATCACCGTCGGACTTCCAACAAAGTCCTTTGGCGCTTCCTACGATCAGAACGAGCCAGAGACAAACAGATTCAGTATGAAGATATAACGACAGCCACGCTATCTCCGCGCGTAGACATCCGCGGACCGGTGCGGCGAACCTCACCCTCGTCCGCCCTCGTAAGCTGTCCGCATGGCCGCTTTCTTCTCGGGTCTCTCGCGTTGGTTCACGGGGACCCCCAAGCACGAGGCGCCGGAGCCCCTGGAGGGCCCCGTGGTCGCCACCATCGTCGGCGGCACGATCATCTGGTTCGCCCTCTTCCTGGTGCAGCTGCCCTTCTACGGCTGGTTCGACGACCACGGCCGCACCTGGTGGCTGTGGACCTGCCTGGCCGGCGGCGGGCTCGGGTTCATCGGCATCTGGTACGTCCGCCGGCGCGACGCCGCGATCAAGCGCGACCGGGCCGCGGCGACCGCGGCGGCTGCGCGGACCGCGGAAACAGCGGAGACGGAACCGGCCGGCGGGCCCTCCGGAACCTCCTCCGGCGCCCCCTCCGGCATGTCCTCCCCGTCGTCGGCCGACTGACCCCCGCCGCTCCCGTACGACCACGGCACTACGGCCGCCCCGCGGTCCTCCTCCCCCGGTCGGATCTTCCGCGCATCCGGTGGGTGAAGCCGTGACGCCGCACGTACCGTCGACTGCATGACGCATCTCGACGCGGACCCGCAGACCGGTGCCGCGCGGCCCGGCACCGTCACCTCGCCGGTGACCGGCCTGACCGCCGCGGAGGTGGCCGAGCGGGCGGCTCTCGGGCAGGTCAACGACGTGCCGGTGCGCAGCAGCCGGTCCGTGCTCGAGATCGTCCGCGCGAACGTCTTCACCCGGTTCAACGCGATCATCGGTGTCCTCTGGGTGATCATGCTGGTCGTCGCGCCCATCCAGGACAGCCTGTTCGGCTTCGTGATCCTCGCCAACACCGGGATCGGCATCGTCCAGGAGTGGCGGGCGAAGAAGACCCTGGACTCACTGGCGCTGATCGGCGAGGTGCGGCCCACGGTGCGCCGGGACGGGGCGAGCACCGAGGTCGGCACCTCCGAGATCGTGCTGGACGACCTGATCGAGATCGGACCGGGCGACAAGGTCGTCGTCGACGGGGTGTGCGCCGAGGCGGACGCGCTGGAGATCGACGAGTCGCTGCTCACCGGCGAGGCCGATCCCGTGGTCAAGCGGCCCGGGGACCGGCTCATGTCCGGGAGCTTCGTGGTCGCGGGCGGCGGTTCCTTCCAGGCGACCAGGGTGGGGCGCGAGGCGTACGCGGCGCAGCTCGCCGAGGAGGCGTCCCGGTTCACGCTGGTCCACTCCGAGCTGCGTTCGGGCATCTCCACGATCCTCAAGTACGTGACGTGGATGATGGTCCCGACCGCGATCGGGCTGATCATCAGCCAGCTGGTGGTCAAGGAGAACGAGCTGAGGAACTCCATCGCCCGCACGGTCGGCGGGATCGTTCCGATGGTGCCCGAGGGGCTGGTGCTGCTCACCTCCGTCGCCTTCGCGATCGGCGTGATCCGGCTGGGGCGCAAGCAGTGCCTGGTGCAGGAACTGCCCGCCATCGAGGGGCTGGCCCGCGTCGACACGGTCTGCCTGGACAAGACCGGCACCCTCACCGAGGGCGGCATGGACGTCACCGGGCTGCGGCTGCTCGACGGCGACGACGAGACGTACGTGCGGAAGGTGCTGGGGGCGCTCGGCGCGTCCGATCCGCGGCCGAACGCGTCCCTCCGGGCGATCGCCGACGCCTACCCGGACGCCGGGGACCGGCGCTGCACCGACACCCTGCCGTTCTCCTCGGCCCGCAAGTACAGCGGCGCCACCTTCGCCGAGGGTGCCGAGGGCGACGAGGGCACCGGGCAGCCGCCCGTCACCTGGCTGCTCGGGGCGCCCGACGTGCTGCTGGACGCCGACGACCCGGCCCTGGAGCGGACCACGCGGCTGAACGAGCAGGGGTTGCGGGTGCTGCTGCTCGCCCGCGCCGGGAGCGACGTGCCCGTGAGCGACCCGGACGCGGCCAAGGACGTCCGCCCGACCGCGCTGGTGGTGCTGGAGCAGCGGCTGCGGCCGGACGCGGCCGACACCCTGCGGTACTTCTCCGAGCAGGACGTCCGCACCAAGGTCGTCTCCGGCGACAACGCCGTGTCGGTCGGTGCGGTCGCGGCCAAGCTCGGGCTGAGCGGTACGGCGGTCGACGCGCGCCGGCTGCCCGCCGAGCGGGACGAGATGGCCGAGGCGCTGGACCGGGGGACGGTGTTCGGACGGGTCGCCCCGCGGCAGAAGCGGGACATGGTGGGCGCGCTCCAGTCGCGCGGGCACACGGTCGCCATGACCGGCGACGGGGTGAACGACGTGCTGGCGCTGAAGGACGCCGACATCGGGGTGGCGATGGGATCCGGTTCGGAGGCCACCCGGGCGGTCGCGCAGATCGTGCTGCTCGACAACAGGTTCGCCACCCTGCCGTCGGTGGTGGCCGAGGGGCGGCGGGTGATCGGCAACATCACCCGGGTCGCGACGCTGTTCCTGGTGAAGACCGTCTACTCGGTGCTGCTGGCGGTGCTGGTGGTGTGCTGGCAGGTGGAGTACCCGTTCCTGCCGCGTCATCTGACCCTGTTGTCCACGCTCACCATCGGCGTCCCGGCGTTCTTCCTGGCCCTCGCCCCCGACAAGGAGCGGGCCCGGCCCCACTTCGTACGGCGGGTCATGCGGTACGCGATCCCGGGCGGGGTGCTGGCCGCGCTGGCGACGTTCGCCACGTATCTGCTCGCCCGCCACCACTACAGCGGTGCGGGGGCCTTGGAGGCGGAGACGAGCGCGGCGACGCTGACGCTGTTCCTGATCTCGCTGTGGGTGCTGGCGATCATCGCCCGGCCCTACACCTGGTGGCGGGTCGGGCTGGTGGTGGCGATGGCCGCGGGGTTCCTGCTGGTGCTGGTCGTGCCGTGGCTGCAGGAGTTCTTCGCGCTGAGGCTGGTGGGGATGACGATGCCGTGGATCGCGGTCGGCATCGCGGTGCTGGCGGCGGCCGTCCTGGAACTCCTGTGGCGGTGGGTGGACCGCGCTTTCGCTTAGCGCTCGGCTCGGGAGGGGACGGTCGGTTCGTCCCTGCGGGCCGGTGGGGGCTGGTCGCTTGGCCCTGCGGGCCGGTGGGGGCTGGTCGCGCAGTTCCCCGCGCCCCTGACGGGGCGTTTTGGTGAACCGCGCGACCAGAGGGACGCGGCTTACTTCACGGTGAACCGCGCGACCAGGGGGACGCGGCTTACTTCACGTCGATGAAGTCGCCCGCGGAGTTGACCGCCGGGGTGGGCGTGTTGCCCGCGAAGGAGTAGCGGTAGTAACCGTCGACGGAGGCCTTGACCGTGGTCTTCAGGTTGCCCTTCGCGTCGGTCGTGATGGTCTTGAGGGTGGTGTAGGTGCTGGTGCCCTTCTTCTTGAACTGGAGCTTCACCGGCTGCTTCGTGTAGCCGGCGTACTTGTTGGTCTCCCAGTTGGCGCGGGTCAGCTTGCCGGTGACCGTGAGGGTCTTGCCCTTCTTGACCGGCTCCGGCGAGGCGTTGACGGTCAGCTTGGAGTAGCGCTGGACCTTGGTGGTGCCGAGGCCGCCCTTCTCCGCGTAGCCGACCTCGGCCATGTCGAGGTCGTCGGAGTCCGGGTCCTCGCCGTTGAAGGCGATGGCCCAGGCGCCGGCCTTCCAGGTGCCGGCGTCCGCGTTCAGCAGCTCGCCGTCCTTGGGACGGATGTCGATGGTGCCGGAGCAGGTGGCCTTGGTCGCCGAGGTCGCCTTGCAGTGGCCGAAGTCGTCGCCGATCAGCACGTTCTGCGGCGCGGCGAAGCTGCCCTTGTAGAGGAACGGGTCGGTGAGGAAGCCGAGCGCGGTGACGTCGACGTCCGCGCCGTGGGTCAGGGTGTAGGTGACCTTGGTCGTGACCCGGTTGCTCGTGCCGACCTTGATCGCCTTGGCGATCTTGAAGTTGGAGAAGGTGACGTTCAGGGCGTACGGCTCGTCGTAGGTGGCGGCACGGGCGCTGAATGCGGCCTTGTCGGACGAGGCGGCGTGCGCGGCCTCACGGACCTTCGCGATGTCCGCGCGGCTCGCGGCGTCGCCGGACGCCTGCGCGGCCGGGGCGGCGAGGGCGGAGAGGGCCAGGGCGCCGGAGACTGCGGCGACGGTGGCTCGGATACGCATGCGTTCTCCATGTGGAGAAGGGGCCCCGACGGTCGTCGTTCCAACGGCTCGTCGTCACTTCCGGGGCCCGAGTGACCTGGGAGTCTGTTGACTCAGGGGATCAGATACGTCACACCGGCAAATGGTTGTACGAGCGATCGAAAACTTGTGTGCGATTCTTGAAGATCACGGCCCCGGCCGCCGCGCGCCGCAAGCAGAGCCCGAAAGGCCAGAAAAATCTGAAGAACCCGAAGGAGGGTCCCGCATGCTCACACCCGTCCGCGACAACCCCTGCCAGCATCATTTCCAGGCCTTGTCCACCATTCGGATGGGTACTGTGGTTCAGTGATGAGCCCGACGAAGACTCCGGACACGCAGTCCCGGGCGAAGCGGCGCTCACTGGGTGGACAGCTCTCCACCCGCGTGCGTTCCTTCATGGAAACCGAGGCCGGCAGCGCCGGCCTGCTCCTGATAGCCGTCGCGGTCGCCCTGATCTGGGCGAACTCACCCTGGTCGGACACGTACACGTCGCTCTGGGCCACCGACCTGTCCCTCTCCCTCGGCAACGCCGAGCTGTCGATGGACCTGGGGCACTGGGTCAACGACGGACTGATGGCCCTGTTCTTCTTCATCATCGGCCTGGAGGTCCGTTACGAGGTCTCCGTCGGTGAGCTGAACAACCGCAGCAAGCTCATGATCCCGCTCCTCGCCGGGATCGGCGGCATGCTCGTGCCCGTCCTGCTGTACCTGGCGATCGCGCCCGGGGGCGAGGCCGCCATGGGCTGGGGCGTGGTCATCGGCACCGACACGGCGTTCATGCTGGGCGCGCTCGCCATCGTGGGCCCGCGGTTCGTCACACAGCTGCGCGTCTTCCTGCTGGCCATCACCGTCATCGACGACATCGTGGCCGTCACCGTGATCGGCGTGGTCTACTCCGGCAGCATCAATGTGACGGAGCTGGTCATCGCGCTCCTCCTGGGCGTGCTGCTGTCCGCACTGACCCGCTTCGGCGTCTGGCAGGCGGCCCCGTACATCCTGATCGTCCTGGTGATGTGGCTCGCCACCCTCCAGGCCGGTCTCCACGCCTCCATCGCCGGCATGCTCGGCGGCCTCCTGATCCCTGCCCGGAACCCGTCGCGCGAGGGAGTGGAACAGGCCGCGCGGCTCTTCCGCGCCTTCCGTCAGTCCCCCCTCGCGGACGTCGGCAAGACGGCACGCAGGGGGCTCCAGCAGGCCGTCTCCGTCAACGAGCGGATGCAGACGGTGCTCCACCCCTGGTCCAGCTACGTCATCGTCCCGGTGTTCGCACTGGCCAACGCCGGTGTCGACCTGCGCAACGGCGTCCTGACCGACTCCCTGACCTCCCCCGTCACCTGGGCCGTGGTCGTGGGTCTCGTCGTCGGAAAGCTGGTCGGCATCTGGGGCGGCGCCCACCTCGGCACCCGGACCGGGCTCGGGAAGCTCCCGACCGGGGTGGGGGAGGGCCATGTCCTGGGCGGCGGTGTCCTGTCCGGCATCGGCTTCACCGTGTCCCTGCTGATCGTCGGGCTCGCCTTCGAGGATCCGGTCATCCGTGCCGAGGGGACCGTCGGTGTCCTGCTGGCCGCCCTGTTCTCCACCCTCGCGGGCTGGCTCGTGTTCCATCTGGCCGCGGTCCTGCGCGGGGAGACCGACGCGGACCTGCCCCGCTATCTGGACCGTCCGGTCGACCCGGAGACGGACCACATCCTCGGACCCCCCGAAGCGCCCCTCACCCTGGTGGAGTACGGCGACTTCGAATGTCCCTTCTGCGCCCGCGCCACGGGCGTCACCCAGGAACTGCGGCAGCGTTTCGGCGACCAGTTCCGCTACGTCTTCCGGCACCTGCCGCTGCCCGACGTGCACCCGCACGCCGAGCTCGCCGCGCGGGCGGCGACGGCCGCCGGCATGCAGGGCCGCTTCTGGGAGATGCACGACCTGCTCTACCGGCACCAGGACGAGCTCGACTACCAGGACAGCGCCGGCTACGCCGCCGACCTCGGACTCGACGTCGAGAAGTTCCTCCGCGACCTCGACGACGAGGAGACGGCCGAGCGCGTACGGGCGGACGCCGCCAGCGCCGAGGCCAGCGGGGCCCGAGGGGTTCCGACGTTCTTCGTCGGCAACCGCCGTCACACCGGCCCGTACGACGCGGCGACGCTCGCCCGCGAGCTCGAGGCGTACGCGAAGGAGTCCGGCGCCCAGGCGCCCACGCAGCAGTAGCGACAGGAGCAGGCGAGAGGTCCGCCGTGGGGGTGGGCCGGGGGCGACCCCGGCCCACCCCCCACGCGTTCAGTCGAACCAGCGGTCCCGTGCCAGTTCCTCCGTCCTGGACGGATCCTCCAGCAGGGCCGCGACCTCGAAGCGGCGCGGCCACTGACCGGCCGCCCAGGCCAGCCCGGCGGCGACGCCCTCCAGGGTGGCGGCGTGCGGCACGCCGTCGCCGGTCAGCCGCCAGTCGATCTCCACGCCGTCCACGACGAGCTCCTCGTGCTCGACGTACGTCTTTGGGGTGCGCGGCCCGAGCAGGACCCGCACGGACTCCGGCACGTCGTACTCGGTGCCCCGAGAGCCGACCTCCCCGGTGACGGACTCGCTCAGCCGCCGCACCTGGAACAGTTCGGCCAGCTCGGCCGCCCGCGCGGGGCGGACGGGCAGCAGGGCCACACCCGCGGTGAACGGCAGCAGGTCGGGCGAGTCGACGACCACCGCGTCGGCGGCGTCCACCACCTCGACCCGGCCGTCGACCACCGCGCGCAGCTCGTCCGGCAGGGTCACCTGTTCCGGCTCCAGGTCGGCCAGCGCCCCGTAGAGGGCGTGCAACTGGGCGGCGGTGACCGCGCGGCCGGGGTCGGCGAGACGGTCGAGGAGTTCGGCCGCGCCGCCCGGTTCGTCGAGCAGCGCGGACACGGAGGTGCGCACCCCGAGCGCCCGCAGCACCTGCTCGTCCTCGAAGCCGGCGGCGTCGGCCTCGTCGTACAGGCCGCGCAGCAGCGGGTCGCTCCCCGCGGCGCGCAGACCGGCCGGCCGGCGGCCGCCGAGCACCGGGTGCCCGCGCAGCCACCAGGCGGTGTACGGGCGGACCACCTCGTGGGTGCCGTCGGGCAGCAGGACGCGCACCGGCTGGGTGAGCGCGTCGCGCAGCGGCGGGCGGGCGAGCAGGGCGAGGGCCCGGGGCCACTGGTCGTCGTCGACGAGGTCGAGGTCGCGCACGGCGACGATCTCGGTGGCGACCGGCGGCACCGGGCTGTCGGGGAAGCGGTCGAGGATGTCCTCGCTCCACACGTCCACCGCGTCGAGCAGGCCCGCGTCGTCGGGTTCGGCGTAGTCCCCTTCCCGCGGCTCGAGTTCGTCCGGGTCGAGGACGACGTCGGTGGCGCGGACGAGGGCGAAGTCGACCAGCACCCCGCAGGCGGCCAGCGGGGCCTCGCCCCACTTCTGCGCCAACTCGATGTCCACCGAGGCGAGCTCGCCCTCGCGCATGACACGGGCGAAGGGGCCGTCGGGGAAGACCAGTTCGCAGGCCGGGGAGAGTCCGCCGTCCTCGTCGGGCAGGGCGAGGGCGCCCAGCCAGGGTTCGTCGCCGGGTTCGAGACCGGCGTCACGCACCAGGCCGAGCACGGTGTCGGCGAGTTCCTCGGCGTCGGGCGCCTCCTCCTCCCAGCCCATGGCGGCCATGCCGCCCTCGTCGTCGAGGGAGGCGGCGACGGCGGCCCGCACCTGCGGGGTGGTGAGCACCGCGCGCGGGGTGGCCGGGAGGGCACCGAGCTTCTCCAGCAGGGGGTGCGCGGCGTCCGGGTGGGCGACCTTGAGGCCGAGCCGGGCCAGCACCCCGGGATCGATCCGGGGGGCCTCCGCACCGGGCAGCAGCACCTGCCGGGGGCCGATGGTGGTACGCCGGTCGGCGAGCGGCACGGGCAGCCCGGAGAGCCGGTCCGGGTCGACCCCGGCAAGGCTCTCGTACAGCCGCCCCCACCACTCGGGCGCCTTCTCCAGCCCGGCGAGCCGGTCGATCGCGTCGGCCAGCGGGACCCGGGGCACGCCCAGGGCACGCAGTTCCGTCCGCCGTTCGAGCCCGGCGGGCAGCAGGGTGGGCAGCACCTCGGCGAGCACCCGCACGGTGTCGGCCCCGGCGCCCTCGACGATCTCGGCGTCCCGGGGACGCAGGGACTCGGGCAGACCGGAGTCGTCGTCCTGCTCGCGCGGGGGGACGGCGGGGGGCAGGAAGGAGGTGCGGGGCAGCCGCCCGAGGACCGCCTGGCGCAGGGCGCCGTCCAGTTCGCCCTTGCCGAGCGGGCCGGGCACCAGGTCGATGATCCCGGCGGTCACCGGATGCCACTCCGCGAGGAGACCGGCGTAGGCGTCGGCCGCGCGCTCCACCAGGAAGTCGGTGAGCGGGCCGGGGGCGACGTGCCGGCGGGTGGAGTCCAGCGGGAAGGAGGCGATGAGCAGGGCGGGGACGCCGAGCGGCTCGTCGCTGGGGGTGGGGGCGTGCACGACGGGGCCGGTGCGGGGCCGGACGGGGCTGCCGTCGGAGTCGACGGGGACGGCCCAGGTGACCGACCAGTGGGGCCGCAGCCGCTCCTCGACGGGACGGTCGGCGAGCAGGTCCGGGGTGAGCGGGCCGTGCGCGGCGGAGGTGCGCCAGCGGGTGGCGCCGTGGCCGGAGTCCGTGACGACGGTGAGGGCGCCCTCCGCGCTCCGGCGCACGGTGCGGGGCTCGGCGTCGCCGATCTCGACGACGACCTCCTCCAGGCCGGGCAGGGCGAGCAGCAGGGCGTCGTCGACGGCGTGCAGCAGCCGCTCGGCGAGGTCGGCGGCGGCCGGGTCGCGCAGCGGCAGGATGACGGCGGTGTCGTACGGGTCGGGGGCGGTGCCCTCGGCGGCGAAGGGCAGGCGCAGCAGCGGTACGTGCCCGTCGCGGCGGCGGATCTCGTCGCCGAGACCGGCGCTGTGCCCCGCGCTGTCACCGGCGAGTTCCCGGGCCTCGGCCAGCGACCACCGCACCCCGCCCTGCCGGCCGACGAGGGCGGGCTCGTCGGTGACGGCGAGGACGGCGGCGAACCCGACGCCGAACCGGCCCACGGCCCCGGCGGGCTCGTCCCGCTTCGCGGACGCCCGCAGGGTGGACAGCGACTCCACCCCGGCCGCGTCCAGCGGGGCGCCGGTGTTCGCGGCGACGAGCACCCCGTCGCGCAGCGTGAGCCGGAGCCGTCCCGGCACCCCCGCGCGGGCGGCGGCGTCGGCGGCGTTCTGCGCCAGTTCGACGACGAGGCGGTCCCGGTACCCGCCGAGGACGAGGTCCTCCTCGGCGTTGGCGTCCTCACGGAACCGGGCGGGACTGGCGGCCCAGGCGTCCAGCACCCCACGCCGCAACCGCACCGTCCCGAACGGGTCGGCGCCCTCGTCCGCAGGCCGTACGAACATGCTCACGGTCACTCTCCTCATCGGCCCCGATCGGCGTGAGACCGAAGGTACCCCTCCACGGGACCCCGCCGAGGACAGCCCGGTCGGCCCCGGGGCGTTCGAGCGACGCTCCGCCCCGAAGCGGAAGCGGACCGGGTACCTCCTCGATGACGGACAGGCGGACTCCGACCACAGTGCGTACTCGCCCGTCCCCCGCCGGAGGCCCGAAGACCGGAGTGCGACGCCGCGGATCCCGGCCACCGGCGGCTCGCTGAACTCGGAGCCGCGGAGGCAGCGCGCATCGTGGCCCTGGAGCCCGACGGGGCCAGGACCTTCGTCGAGCCGCGCCAGGCGGCCCGTTCCCTGATCGCGGATTCCCCGGACGCCGAGGAACCGGATCAGCCGGTCCGCCTGCTCCTGACTGCGCCTCGCCCCACCGGAACACCACCGTCCGCGCGCGCGTGAGCACTTCGGCCGCATCCGTCCACATGCCGCTCACCCGAGCGCCCGGACGACACGTGGCCGCTGACCGCTCACGGTTCCCGGCACGCACGACGAGGGACCGAACCCGTGTCAGGGCCCGAGTCCGCCTCGGACCCTGGCACGAGTGCCGCAGCCTACGAGTGCCCCAGTTCCGCCGAGGACGCGTCCTCCGTCGCCGGGACCGAGCCGGAGTCGGGGGAGGGGCGCAGCGGGAAGGGGTCGACGCGGGTCTCGTCGATCCGGGGCGGGACGGGCTGGGGCGGCCTGGGCATGACCGCGGCCTCCGAGTGGCCGCCGCAGCCGTAGGAGAGGGAGACGACACGGCCGTCGGCCGGGGAGAACTCGTTGGCGCACACACCGAAGGCCTGGCCGAGCGATCCGCCGATCGGGGCGAGGAAGCCGCAGGACACACAGGACGCGGGGGCCGCCTGCGCCATCGGGGTCTTGGCGCCGAAGGCCTCCTCCCAGCGGTCGGCGGCGGTGTGCAGGCCGTAGCGGGACAGGACGCGGGCGCGCCGCATGCCGAGTTCCTCGGCGAGGGCCGCGATCGACCCGCGGGCCGGGACGGTCGCCTGGTGCGCCGGGGTGCCCTCGGTGACGTCCGCGTCCTCGGCCTCCGCCAGTTCGGTGAACTCCTCGGAGACCGGCGAGTTCGGCGGCGGCGCGTCCTCACCGGAGAAGCCGGGCTCCAGCCGCAGGTCCTCGGCGTCGGTGGGCAGCAGATCGCCGGGGCCCATGTCGCCGGGGCGCAGCCGCTCGCTCCACGGCACCCACTCCGGCGCGAGGATCGCGTCGGGGCCGGGCAGCAGGACCGCCTCGTCCACCGTGACGATCTTGGCGCGGGAGGCGCGGGCGACGGTGACGGCCCAGCGCCAGCCGCGGTAGCCGAGTTCCCTGCACGCGAAGTAGTGGGTGACGACCCGGTCGCCCTCGGAGAGCATGCCTTCGTGTTCGCCGACGACCCCGGGCGCGGCGGCCTCCTCGGCTGCCGCGCGGGCGAGGTCGACGGCCTCGGCGCACAGCCGGTCGGGGGTGCGGCTTCGCGTTGTCGCTGCCTTCACAGGTATCGCTTCTCTCCTACGCCGTCTCACGAGTGCGCCACTCCCGGCGCGAGGGCGGACGGAGCGGACCGGAGGACCGCGTCGACGTCCACGCCTGATCGTGCTCGGGCGCGCCTCCATCCATTCTGCGGGATGGCTGAGATACGCACGCTACCTGCTCGCGTGCCCTGGGCCTACACCGACGGTTGTTCTCGAGTGTTCTCAGCTGTTCCCGGGCATCGCGCGCCGGCGCCGCGTTCCGCCGGAAGCCGCACACCGTGGGGCCGTCGAGGCGGTCGGGGCACTACGGACCGCCGTATCAGGGCACTATGAACGTCGTGGCTACCGCGAGGACACCCCAGGGCGCCACCGGGACCGGTGGGCCGCACGAAGCCAGAGGGGTCAGAGTCAGAGGAAAGGGCCCGCGCCTCACATCGGGCAGGCCGGGCGGCCGTCTGCGTGCGGCCGGCCGTGTCCTGCGCTTCCCGGTGACCGGAACCGCACGCGGGATCCGCCGGGCCACCCACGCGCACGGCGCCGGGGAGTCCGGGCTCGGCAAACTGATCGAGCTGCACGGTGTGAACGGCGCCGGCGACGTCATGATCACCGTCGCGCTCGCGTCCACCGTCTTCTTCTCCGTGCCGACCGACGAGGCACGCGGCCGGGTCGCGCTCTACCTCGCCATCACGATGGCGCCGTTCACCCTTCTGGCCCCGGTGATCGGCCCGCTCCTGGACCGTCTCCCGCACGGCCGCCGGGCCGCGATGGCGGGCGCGATGCTCGCCCGGGCGCTGCTCGCCCTGGTGCTGTCCGGCGCGGTGGTCACCGGCGGCCTCGAGCTGTATCCGGCCGCGCTCGGCGTGCTGGTCTCCTCGAAGGCGTACGGGGTGGTCAGAAGCGCCGTCGTGCCCCGGCTGCTGCCGCCCGCGTTCTCCCTGGTGAAAGCCAACTCGCGGGTCACCCTCGGCGGGCTGCTGGCCACCGGCGTCGCGGCGCCGATCGGTGCGGGACTGCACCAGATCGGACCGCGCTGGCCGCTGTACGGGGCGTTCGTGCTCTTCGTCACAGGCATGTTCCTGTCCTTCCGGCTGCCGCCGGTGGTGGACTCCGCCAAGGGTGAGGACACGGCGCTGCTCGCGGCGGACGAGGCCCATCTGCACGGCCCGCACCGCAGGTCCGGCAGGCGGCCCGGTCTGCGCACGGTCGGCCTGGCCGTCACCCACGCGCTGACCGCCAACGCCTCCATCCGCTGTCTGACCGGCTTCCTGATCTTCTTCCTCGCGTTCCTGCTGCGCGAGCATCCGATGTCCGGCCAGAGCGCCGTCGTGTCCCTGGGCATCGTGGGGGTGGCGGCGGGCGCGGGCAACGCGCTCGGTACGGCCGTCGGCGCGTCGCTCCGGTCCCGCGCGCCGGAGATCATCATCGTGACGGTGGTGGCCTGTGTGACGGCCGCGGCGATCACGGCGGCGGCGCTGTTCGGCGCGGTCGTGGTGGCCTGCCTCGCCGGGATCGCCGGCTTCGCGCAGGCACTGGCCAAGCTGTCCCTGGACGCGCTGATCCAGCGGGACGTGCCCGAGACGGTCCGCACATCGGCGTTCGCCCGCTCCGAGACGCTGCTGCAGATGGCGTGGGTGCTGGGCGGGGCGATCGGTATCGCGATGCCGCTGATCGGGTCGCTGGGCCTCGCGGTGGGCGCCGCGATCGTCGCCGCGGGCTGGCTGACCACCGTCCGCGCGCTGATCGGCTCCGCCCGGCACGGGGGCCGCGGGCGCGCGCGAGTGGCGTAACGCTCCGGCCACGCCGTACCCCACGTGGGAAGTGGACCGGACGTGCCCGATAACCTTCGCCCATGACCACGTTGCCCCGCGGCACAGCCGCTCGAAGTGACCGCGCTGTGCGACGGCGCCGTGCCGTCGTCGTCGCCGGTGCCGTCTCCGCCGGACTGCTCGTCCTGTCGGCCTGTGACAAGCCGACGGCCATGTCCACGATCACCGTCGGCAGCGACTCGGTGGCCTCCGAGGCCACCTGCGGCGGCGAGGGCAAGGCCCTGAAGGCCTCCGACCTGACGTCGTGCCTGGAGGACAAGGACATCAAGGAGATCTCGGTCGACCCGGACGAGACCGTGCGCTTCGGTGTCGACCCGGACCTCGCCGACAAGGGCTGGACGATCCTGATGAACGGTCAGCCGCTGACCGACTCCAGCACCAAGACCTACCGCACCATCCCCGGCAGCGTGTTCTTCAACGCCCAGTACGGCGCCCAGGGCAACTCGACCCTGGTGTCGGTCAAGCAGGGCGAGAACGAGGCCACCGGCCTGTGGTCCTTCCGGCTGAAGAAGGACGCCTGATCGCGTCGTCCGCCGAGGCGCCCCCCGCCCCCACGAGACCGGGAGCGCGGGGAGGAGTCCTCGTGGCCACCGCCGTCCCCGCCGAACGGGACGCGGTGGCCAGGGCCTTTCCCGGTGCCGCGCACGGGAGGGCCCTGCCCGGGGTGGAGGTCGTCACGATCGCCGACGGCCCCGATCTGATCGCCGCCGGTGTCGGCCCGGCCCGCGCCGCCGCCTCCACGGCCGCCGCGCTCACCGCCGCCGCTCTGGACGGCCGCCCCTACGGCCTGGTCGTCTCGGCCGGGATCGCCGGCGGCTTCCCGCCGCACGCGCCCCTCGCCTCGCTCGTCGTCGCCGACGAGATCACCGCCGCCGACCTGGGCGCCGAGACCGCCGACGGCTTCCTGCCGGTGACCGACCTCGGCTTCGGCACCGTCACCCACCGGCCCCCCGCCGCCCTGGTCCGGGAGGTGGCCGCCGCGTCCGGCGCGCTCACCGGTGCCGTGCTCACCGTGTCGACGGTGACCGGCACCGCGGCCCGCGCCGCCCGGCTCCGCGACCGCCACCCCGGCGCGCTCGCCGAGGCCATGGAGGGCTTCGGCGTCGCCGAGGCCGCCGCCGCGCACGGCCTGCCCGTGCTGGAGGTACGGGCGGTGTCGAATCCCGTCGGCCCGCGCGACCGCGCCGCCTGGCGCATCGGTGACGCCCTGGACGCCCTCACCGAGGGCTTCGGGAAGATCGCGCCCGTCCTGGAGAGTTGGAACCGGTATGACAGCTGAGCAGCAGCGGCTGGGGATCGTGTACTCCCCCTGCCCGAACGACACCTTCGTCTTCGACGCCCTCGCGCACGGCCGCGTCCCCGGCGCGCCCGCCCTCGACGTCACCTTCGCCGACATCGACGTCACCAACGGCATGGCCGAGCGCGGCGAGTCGGACGTGCTGAAGGTGTCGTACGCGGCCCTCCCCTACGTCCTCGACGCGTACGCGCTGCTGCCCTGCGGGGGCGCGCTGGGCCGGGGCTGCGGACCGCTGGTGCTGACCCGGGAGGAAGGGCTGGACCTGGCGGGGCGCACGGTCGCCGTGCCCAGCGAGAGGTCGACGGCCTACCTGCTGTTCCGGCTGTGGGCGGCGGACGTGGTGCCCGGTGGGGTCGGGGAGATCGTGGTGATGCCGTTCCACGAGATCATGCCCGCCGTCCGGGACGGGAAGGTCGACGCCGGGCTCGTCATCCACGAGGCGCGCTTCACCTACCGGGAGTACGGGCTGCACCGGCTCGCGGACATGGGTGAGCACTGGGAGCGGACCACCGGGCTGCCGATCCCGCTGGGCGCGATCATCGCCAGGCGGTCCCTCGGAGCGCGGACGCTGACCCTGCTCGCCGACTCGATCCGCCGCTCCGTACGGGCCGCCTGGGACGACCCCGAGGCGGCCCGGCCGTACGTCATGGCGCACGCCCAGGAGATGGACCCGACCGTCGCCGACCAGCACATCGGGCTGTACGTCAACGAGTTCACCGCCGACCTCGGCGAGGACGGCTACGCGGCCGTACGGGGCCTGCTGACGCGTGCGGCGGCCGAGGGACTGGTGCCGCCCCTCGGCCCGGACGCCCTGCGGTTCCCCTGACCCTTACCGGTGCGGGCACGGGTGTCGGTACCGGTGCCGGCCGGCCGGATCAGACGTCCAGCTGGTCGGCGACCGCGCGGAGCAGGCCGGCGATCTGCTTTCCGGAGGTGCGGTCCGGGTAGCGGCCCTTCTCCAGGTTCGGCGCGAGGTTCTCCAGCAGGGTCGTCAGGTCCTGGACGATGGAGGCCAGTTCGTCGGGCTTCTTGCGCTGGGCGGCCGCGACCGACGGGGTCGGGTCGATGACGGTCAGGGACAGGGCCTGGTCACCTCGCTGTCCGGCGACCACGCCGAACTCCACCCGCTGGCCCGGCTTCAGGGTCTCGACTCCGGCGGGGAGGACCGAGGAATGGACGAAGACGTCACCGCCGTCGTCACGGGAGAGGAAACCGAAGCCCTTCTCACTGTTGAACCACTTGACTTTGCCGGTGGGCACGTCTGTCCTCGTCCTCGTACTCGTCGGGAAACCGCTTCTGGAACAGCTCTCGATAACGCTCGGGCAGATCCTGGTGACCCACCGCAACCAAGGCTAATGGTCTTCGGGCGGGTGACAAGACGTCGCCCGGTAGTTCCCTCCGGCCAGGAACTACCCTGGTCCGGTGGCTGACAAAACCCAAGCGAATTCCGCGGCGCCCGGCGACGGCCTGGTCCGTGCAGGCGGCGTCGTCTTCCTCATCGGTACCGTGGCCACTCTGGTCACGGTGGCCCCGTTGTTCCTCGGTACGGAGCCCTTCCCGACGTACATGTTCGTACTGAGCATGCTCATGGGGGTCGGTTTCCTGATGGCCGGTGCGGGAGTGCTCCGCTCGGCCGCGGCCGGCCGCCGTCAGGCACGCGCCGGACGGTAGGCCGTCGGGCGCCCCGGCGGGGAGCCGTCAGGGGCGCGCCGCGCGGTGGTCCGCGAACCAGCGGGGGAACTCGGTCAGGTCGGCGAGGACGACGTCCGCGCCCGCCGCGCGCAGTTCCGCCGGGTCGCACGGGCCGCTGGCGACCGCGACCGCCAGTGCTCCGGCGGCCCGCGCGCCGCGCACGTCACCCACATGGTCGCCGACGTACACGCCCGCGCCGTGCTCGCGCAGCGCCAGCGCCTTCTGCTCGGCCCACAGATCGCCGATCACCGCGTCCGGTTCGATGCCGAGGTGGGCGAGGTGCAGCTTGGCGTTGGGCTCGTGCTTCGCGGTGACGACGATCGCCTGTCCGCCCGCCTCCCGTACGGCCGCCATGGCGTCGCGGGCGCCGGGCAGCGCCGGCGTGGGGGCTATGGCGTAGGTCGGGTACATCGACCGGTACAGGTCCGCCGCCTCCTCGACCCGCTCGGCCGGGAACCAGTTGATCAGTTCGTCCTCCAGCGGCGGTCCCAGCCGGGTGACGACGAGATCGGCGTCCACGGGGGTGCCGGTCCGCTCGGCCAGCGCCAGGTAGCAGGCGCGGATGCCGGGCCGGGAGTCGATGAGCGTCATGTCGAGGTCGAAGCCGACGGTGAGCGGCGCGGACGGGAGCGGGGAGGACGGGAGCGAGGTGGACGGGAGCGGGGTCGTGGAGGCCATGCCCGCCATTGTGCCTGCGGCTCGTGCGAGGTCAGCGGGGGCGTTGGGAGCGCCAGGTGAGGAACAGGGCCGAGGTCACCGCCGCGGCCCGGACCACCCAGGGCCAGGTTTCGAAGACGGCGTCGTTCATGGCGCCGTCGGCGACGGGGGTGCCCCAGCGTTCCTCGGTCCGGCCCCAGAGCCAGACGATCCCGCCCGCGATCGCGAGGCCCGGCAGGACGACGACCGCCCACTTGATCTCGGCCCGGGTGAGGCGGCGGGAGGCGTAGGCGATGACCCAGCCGAGGAACAGGGCGAACCAGTTGCCCAGGACGGCACCCACGACCAGCAGGCCCGCGGCGACCAGGAGCAGGGGGTTGCTCCAGCGGCCGGAGGGGAGCCGCACGAACCGACGCCGGGCGGACCGGGACCCGGCCGCGGTTCCGGCACCGGTGTCGGTGTCGGTCCCGGCTTCGACGACGGCCGGCGCGGGGGCCTTCCCGTCCGGGCCCGCCGCCCCGTCCGGTTCCTTCGCCGGCGGGGGCTTGAGCAGTTCGGGGATCTCCACTCCGCCGACGAAACCGGTGACCTCGTCGCCGACGCCGAAGGGGCTGTCGTCCACCCGCCACCAGTCGGGCTGGGCAGCGCTGTCCCCGAGTTCGTCCGTACCGGCCCGGTGCGGCGGGGACGGTACGCCGGCGGCGGGCCCGGGGTGCGGGTTCCCGGCCGGACGGGGGCGGGGGACCGCGCGGCGCAGGACGTCCCGCGCGCGCCCGCCGAGGTCCCCGCTCCGCTGGGCGGGAACCTCGGCGGGCGGCGGTGCGGGCCTGTTCGCGGTGGGCCCCTCCGGCCGAGGATCCGCGCCACCGGCCCCGGCCGCCCCGGAGGGGTCCGCGGCCGCCGCCACGACCTCGTCCGGGGTGCCCATGCGGGAGATGATGCGGCGCACGGCGGCCGGGGAGTCGACCGCGGTCCTCGCCCGGCGCCGGTCGATCTCGTCACGCAGCCGGGCGACCAGGCCCATCCGGGTCGCCGACGGCAGCTGCCGCTGCTGGGCCACGTCACCGACGCGGCTCAGGTACTCGTAGACGACCTGGTCACTCTCGATACCCACGAAGTGCCCTCCGGGGCGGATGCGTTGGTACACGACGTCGGACGACGGTACCGCGAGTCCGGTCGGCCGACCCAACTCCGCGCACCCCACCGGCGTACCCACCCGCTACCGTGATGCGGATGAGCACCGAGGAGAAGCCCGCGGCGGCCCCCCGATCCCTCGCGGAAGAGCTCCGGGGGCGGGACGACGTCGGGCTTGCCGCGCTCCTGCGCAGCAGGCCGGACCTCGTCACGCCCGTGCCCACCGACCTCACCCAGCTCGCCACCCGGGCCGGGACCCGGGCCTCGGTCGTGCGGGCCCTGGAGCGGCTGGACCGGTTCGCGCTGCAGACCGCGCAGGCGCTGGCCGTGGCGGCCGATCCGGCGCCGTACGACGAGCTGCTCGGGCTGCTGGCCGGCGACGAGGGCGATCCCGCGGTGTCCGCCGCGCTGCCGCACGTCGTGCGGACGCTGCGCGAACAGGCGCTGGTGTGGGGCGGCGACGACCGGCTGCGGCTGGTCCGTACGGCCCGTGAGCTGCTCTCCCCCTCCGCGCAGCACCCCTCGCCGACCGGTCTCGGCCCGACCGTGCGGGAGGCGACGGCCGGGATGTCCCCGGGGCGGATCCAGGAGATCGTCACGGCGGCCGGGCTGCCGTCCACCCATGACTCGGTCTCCGCGGTGGCCGCCCTGACCGGGCTGTTCACGGACCGGGCGCGGATGTCGGCGCTGCTCGCCGAGGTGCCGCCCGAGTCTGCGGAGACGCTGGAACGGCTGGTGTGGGGGCCGCCCTACGGCCAGGTCACCGCCGATCCGGCGCCCCGGCTGCGTCTGCTGCTGGACCGGGGGCTGCTGCTGCCGACGGCGCCCGGCACGGTCGTGCTGCCGCGTGAGGTGGCGCTGCATCTGCGGGGCGGGCGGGCGCACCGGGCGACCGAGCCGGTGCCGCCACCTGTTGAACCCGTACCCGCGCCCGCGCACCGTCCACAGGTGGTGGACGCGGCGGCGGCCGGGCAGGCGTACACGGCGCTGGCGGCCGTCGAGGAACTGCTGAAGGACTGGGACGAGGGCGGTCCGGCGGTGCTGCGGTCCGGCGGGCTGAGCGTGCGGGACCTGAAGCGGACCGCCGTCGCCCTGGACGTGCCCGAGCCGGTCGCCGCGTTCTGGGTCGAACTGGCTTATGCGGCAGGGTTGTTGGCCTCCGACGGGGAGGCCGACGAGCGGTACGCGGCGACCCCGGCGTACGACACCTGGCTGGAGCGGCCCGCCGCCGAGCGCTGGACGGTGCTGGCCACGGCGTGGCTGGCGGCGACCCGGACCCCGGGACTGGTCGGCGAGCGGGACGCGAAGGACCACACGGTGGCGGCGCTCGGTCCGGGGCTCGACCGGTCGGCGGCGCCCGAGGTGCGGCACCGGGTGCTGGCGCTGCTGGCGGGCCTGCCGGAGGGGACGGCTCCGGTGGCCGAGTCGGTGCCGGCGCGGCTGCGGTGGGAACGCCCGCCGCGCCCCGGCACCGGCGACGGCGAGGACCTGCGCTCCCGGCTCGCCCGGTGGACGCTCACCGAGGCGGAGACACTGGGAATCACCGGCCGGGGGGCGCTCTCGGCCCACGGGCGGGCGCTGCTCGGCCTGCCCGCGCCGGAACCGGACCGTCCGGACCACCCGGCCGAACCGGAGCCCCGGGGGCCGGGCGACCGGTTGCCGGTCCACCACCGGCCGGCCCCGCCGCCGGGTCTCCTCTCCCCCGCCGGGTTCTCCCCCGCCGAGCCGAAGAACGTCACCGCCGCCGCCCGGCTGCTGGCACCGCTGCTGCCCGAACCGCTGGACCACGTCCTGCTCCAGGCCGACCTGACGGCCGTCGCGCCGGGCCCGCTGCGACGGCCGCTCGCGGACATGCTGGACGTGCTCGCGGACGTGGAGTCGAAGGGCGGGGCGACCGTCTACCGGTTCACTCCGGGCTCGGTACGCCGTGCCCTGGACGCCGGGCAGACCGCCGCCGACCTGCACGCCTTCCTCACGGCGCACTCCCGCACACCGGTTCCGCAGCCGCTGGCGTACCTGATCGACGACGTGGCCCGCAGACACGGGCATCTGCGGGTGGGCGCGGCCTCCGCGTACGTACGCTGCGACGACGAGGCGGTGCTGAACGAGATCCTCGCCGACAAGCGGGCCGCGGAGCTGGGGCTGCGCCGTCTCGCGCCGACCGTGCTGGCCGCGCGGGCCGACCCGGCCGGCCTGCTGGAGGGGCTGCGCCGGATGGGGTTCGCGCCGGCCGCCGAGTCCGCCGAGGGCGATGTCCTGATCACCCGCGCCCATGCCCACCGCACCCCGCCGCGCACGCCGCCCGAGCCGGTTCCGGAGGGGCCGCCGGTGCCCGACGACACCCTGCTCACGGCGGCGATCCGGGCCGTACGGGCGGGCGACCTCGCCGCCACCGCCCCCCGCAAGCCCCGGGCCGGGCGCGGGGGCGGCGAGCTGCCGCGCACCGGGTCCGCCGAGACCCTCGCCACCGTGCAGGCCGCCGTCCTCACCGGCGAGGCACTGTGGATCGGCTACGTCAACGCCGAGGGCGCGGCCAGCCAGCGCGTCATCGCCCCGGTCCGCGTCGAGGGCGGCTTCGTCACGGCGTACGACCACACCGCCGACGAGGTCCGCACCTATCCGCTGCACCGGATCACGGGCGTCGCGGAACTGGCGGACGACGAGAGCTGAGCCCGCTCCGCGGCGCGGCGTAGGCTCCGTCCATGGTGCGGAGCACAGTGCAGGACGTCGAGAGCTACCTCGCAGAGGCCCCTGAGCCGCGCAGGGCCGCGCTGGCCGAACTGCGGCGGCTGTGCAGGGCGGAACTCACGGGCTTCACCGAGGTGATGGCGTACGGCATGCCCGCCTACGAACGGGACGGCACGGCCGAGATCGCCTTCGCCTCCCAGAAGCGGTACCTGTCCTTCTACCTCCTGCGCGGCGATGTCCGTACGGCCTTCGAGAACCGGCTGGCCGGGCAGGACATGGGCAAGGGCTGCCTGCGGTTCCGCAGGCCGGAGGATCCGGCGACCATCGACTTCGACCTGGTGCGCGACCTGCTCCGGGCCACAGCGGCCGAGCCGGGCCCGATCTGCTGACGGGCTCACACCCTCCGGGACCCGAAGTGGCGGGCGTCACTCCGGGTCCCGGAGGGCGGGCGATCAGGCAAACTGGACGTTTGGCCGAGCTGTGCCCGTGCAGTGCCCGTGCCGAGCCCGTCGCAGAAAGGCAGCCGCGCGTGAATGGTCCGCTCATCGTCCAGTCCGACAAGACGCTTCTCCTGGAAGTCGACCACGAGCAGGCGGACGACTGCCGTCGCGCCATCGCGCCCTTCGCCGAACTGGAGCGGGCCCCGGAGCACATCCACACCTACCGGGTGACCCCGCTCGGCCTGTGGAACGCGCGGGCCGCCGGCCACGACGCCGAGCAGGTGGTGGACGCGCTGGTGCAGTACAGCCGCTACCCGGTGCCGCACGCGCTGCTCGTCGACATCGCCGAGACGATGGACCGCTACGGCCGGCTCAGCCTGCTCAAGCACCCGGCGCACGGTCTCGTCCTCACCAGCACCGACCGGCCCGTCCTGGAGGAGGTGCTGCGCTCCAAGCGGATCGCCCCGCTGGTCGGCGCCCGCATCGACCCGGACACCGTCGCCGTGCACCCCTCGGAGCGCGGGCAGATCAAGCAGACGCTGCTGAAGCTGGGCTGGCCCGCCGAGGACCTCGCCGGGTACGTGGACGGCGAGGCGCACTCCATCGAGCTGGTCGAGGACGGGTGGACACTGCGCCCGTACCAGAAGCAGGCCGTGGAGAACTTCTGGCACGGCGGCTCCGGCGTGGTCGTCCTCCCCTGCGGCGCGGGCAAGACGCTGGTCGGCGCCGCTTCGATGGCACAGGCGAAGTCGACCACGCTGATCCTGGTCACCAACACCGTCTCGGCCCGGCAGTGGAAGCACGAGCTGGTGAAGCGGACCTCGCTGACCGAGGACGAGATCGGCGAGTACAGCGGGACGAAGAAGGAGATCCGTCCCGTCACCATCGCCACCTACCAGGTGCTGACGACCCGTCGCAAGGGCGTCTACCCCCACCTGGAACTCTTCGACTCCCGGGACTGGGGCCTGATCCTCTACGACGAGGTGCACCTGCTGCCCGCCCCCGTCTTCAAGTTCACCGCCGATCTGCAGGCCCGCCGTCGGCTCGGTCTGACGGCGACCCTCGTCCGCGAGGACGGCCGCGAGTCGGACGTGTTCTCCCTCATCGGCCCGAAGCGGTTCGACGCGCCGTGGAAGGAGATCGAGGCGCAGGGCTACATCGCGCCCGCCGACTGCGTGGAGGTCCGGGTCAACCTCACCGACTCCGAACGGATCGCGTACGCGACGGCGGAGACCGAGGAGAAGTACCGCTTCTGCGCGACGACCGCCACCAAGCGGAAGGTGACGGAGGCGATCGTGCGCCGCTTCGCCGGTCAGCAGATCCTCGTCATCGGGCAGTACATCGACCAGCTGGACGAGCTGGGCGAGCACCTGGACGCCCCCGTGATCAAGGGCGAGACGTCGAACGCGCAGCGGGAGAAGCTGTTCGAGGCGTTCCGGCAGGGCGAGATCGGCGTGCTGGTCGTCTCCAAGGTCGCGAACTTCTCGGTCGACCTGCCGGAGGCCACGGTCGCCGTCCAGGTGTCGGGCACCTTCGGGTCCCGGCAGGAGGAGGCCCAGCGGCTGGGCCGGGTGCTGCGGCCCAAGGCGGACGGCCACCAGGCCCACTTCTACTCCGTGGTCGCCCGCGACACCATCGACCAGGACTTCGCGGCCCACCGCCAGCGCTTCCTGGCGGAACAGGGCTACGCCTACCGCATCATGGACGCGGACGAACTCCTCGCGGAGAGCTGAGCGGGCGTCCCTGGGGGCGTTGTTCCCGGGCGTCGTCCCTGGGGGCCTCGTTCCCGGGGCGTCGTCCCCGGGTCGTCATCCTTCGGGAAGGTCGAACACCAGCAGGACGACGAACAGCGGCGGTGCCAGGGAGGGGAAGGCCGCTGTGATGCGCAGGGTCGTCTAGCGGGTGTTCCGGGGCAGCAGCCAGGACGTGAGCCGGGCGCCGAAGGTGAGGACGCCGTCGAGGGGCATCGCCCGGAGGACCACGTCCAGGGCGGTCGTCAGGGCCTGCGAACAGTCGTCGGGGCCACAGCTGTCGGTCGCCCTCGGGGACGTCGCTCCCACCGGCAGCGCCACCGGCCCCGGGAACGTCGGGAGCACGGTCGCGACGGTGGGCGCCGCTCAGGCCCGGCGGTCCCGGTCGGCCGGGTGAAGCACCGGGGGTGTCAGGGGGGCGGAGGGGTCGTGGCTCATGGAGCCGGTCAAGCCGCGTGACCGGTGCCCGCGCATCGGCGCGCGTACTCAGACCGCGTCCCCGGACGGAGGGGGCGGGCCCCTCACTTCAGCACCCGATCGGACGCGTGTCGGTTGCCCGCCCGGCGGACCGCCGGTGGTATGACAGCGGGTCCGCTGCCGCGGGCCCGGCTCCCGGTCGCTGCGAGGGAAGGGCCTGCCCATGCCACGGACCGCCACCGCCACCGCCACACGGATACCCCTCACCCGAGCCGCCGGCGCGGCGGCCGGGGCACTGATCCTGCTGCTCGGGGCGGTCGGCCCGGCGTCCGCGGGCGGACCGGGCGGCGGTGACGGCGACGGCGGTGGCGGCCGCGACGGCGGTGACGGTGGCGGGGTGGTGCTGCGGTGGCAGGACTGCCCGGACGTCGCGCAGACCGGGTTCGAGTGCGCGACGGCGAACGTGCCCCTGGACCACACCCGCCCCGGGGACCGCACCATCGAGCTGGCGGTGATCAGACACCGGGCCGCCGCGCCGGAGAAGCGGGTCGGCACGCTGTTCTTCAACCCCGGCGGCCCGGGCAGCCCCGGCACCCTGGGACTGCCGCAGCTGTACGCCAAGTTCCCGGACGAACTGCGGGACCGCTACGACATCGTCAGCTGGGACCCGCGCGGCGTCGGCGAGAGCACGGCCGTACGCTGCTTCGACACCGCCGGGGAGGCCGTCGCCTGGCAGTCGAAGCTCCCGCCGTTCCCGGTGGGCGAGCGCGAGCAGCAGGCGTTCGTCGCCGCGTACGCCGACCTCGCGAAGCGGTGCGAGCAGCGCGATCCGCACCTGCTGCGCCATGTCTCGACCGCCGACACCGCCCGCGACCTGGACCTGCTGCGCGCCGCGGTGGGCGAGGAGCAGCTGCGGTACTGGGGCGTCTCGTACGGCACACTGCTCGGCGCGACCTACGCGAACCTGTTCCCCGAGCGGGCCGGACGGCTCGTCCTCGACGGGAACGTGGACCCGCTCACCTGGTTCGGCGAGACCGGCCCGGCGGGTGAGGCCGGGGCGGCGGGCGAGGCCGTCCCGGCGGGTGGGTCCGGGACGGCGGGTGGGTCCGAGGCGGTGAACACGTTCCTGCGGCTCGGCTCCCACCTCGGTTCGGCCGACACGCTGGCACAGTTCCTCGACCACTGCGGGCGCGCACCCGTGACCCGGTGCGTCTTCTCGGCGGGCACCCCGGCCGCCACCCGCGACAAGTACGACACCCTGATGCGGCGCCTCGCCGCGCGGCCGGCCGGTGACAGGACGTACGCGAGGGCCGTGAGCGAGGTGCGCGGCGGGCTCTACACCGTGCACCCCGGCTGGACCGGTGTCGCGGACCTGCTGGAGGCACTGTGGTCCGGCCGGCCCCTCCTGGCACCGGGCGTCCCGACGGGCGTCCCGGTGCCCTACCCGGGCTTCGAGCAGCCGCTCGCGGTGATGTGCGCGGAGAGCCCCAACCCGCGGTCACCACTGCGCTACCCCGAGCTGGAACGGCGGGCGGTGGCGGAGGCCGGGGAGCTGGCCCACTGGTGGGTGTGGGCCAACGAGCCGTGCGCCACCTGGCCGGCCCGGGCCGCCGACCCGTACACCGGCCCGTGGGACCGGGCGACCGCCCACCCGGTGCTGGTGGTGAACACGACCCACGACCCCTCCACCCCGTACCGGGCGGCCCAGAACATGGTCGGGGAGCTGGGCGACGCGCGGCTGCTGACGCTGGACGGGTACGGGCACACCGCGCTGGACAACCCGAGTGCGTGCGTGGGACGGCACGTGGTGCGGTACTTCCTCACCGGAGAGCTGCCGCCGAAGGGCGCGCGCTGCACGCAGGACCTCCCGCCGTTCGCCCCGCCGGCCGAGGCGCCGTCGGCGTCGGAACCCCTGCGGGCGCAGGCCGGGACGCCTGCCGGAAGCCTGCCGCGGGCCGCGACCCCGGACGGTCCGCCGCCGTCGCCGTACGGCGCCTGGCCGCTGGAGGTCGTCGAGGGTCTGCTTCCGCCGCGTACGTGATCAGTGGCGGCGGCGGACGCCGGCCTCCTCGTTGTACTCGCCGAGGACGGTGACCGAGAAGAAGGCCTCGGTGAAGGCCCTGACGGCGCGCAGGGCGTTGCCGAGACGGTGCGGGGAGTGGTGGACGGAGCCGGTGGCGGTGGCACCGCGGCGCGGAGGGCCCTGGCCACCGGCCCGGTTGCCTGGGATGAAGGTAGCTGCGCTCATGTGTCCAGAGTTCGCCGGATCACCCGTTCGGGGCATCAGACCTTGGGACCGGCTTCGGGTCCCGCCCGGTCCCCCCTGAGGCAGCCGGTCTCCCCTGCGAGAAGGACCCGGAACCGTTCCTCATCAGTGAGCAGGAGTGAGTCCTGGACCCAGCCCTGAACATCTGGCGCATCCCGAACGGTGGTGGATGCACTGGTCGCCCGCGTTCGCTCCGCATCCGGCGACACGCATCGTGTCCGTGGTCCGGGAACGCGGGGGCGGGTTCCCTCACGCCCCCGGGCACGATGTCCGGCCTGGGCGGTCCGATGCCCCACACGATCACTCCGGTCGTGTGGGGGCGGTGCCGTCCGTCGCCGGACGCGGTGCCCGAGGGCGCGCCTTCCGATCGCGACGCCGGCGGCGTCGTGACGGGTGGTCCTGCGGTTCTTCGAGGTGAGGGGCTTCTGCCAGTGCTGCGCGCCCCACATCGAGGTGTACGCGGGGTCGACCGCGACGACGGCGATGCCGAGTTCGGCCGCCATCGACACCAGCCGTGCCCGCAGCTTCGAGACGGGCAGGCCGCTGATGAGCTTGCGGAACCGCTTTTTGCGGCCGTGCTTCTCGCGGGTCTTCTCCGCGCCGAAGTCGAGGTTTTCGATCGCGATGGCGACGCCTTCGCGTCGTGCCCAGTGCAGCAGGCGGGTGAGGGCGTGCCGTACCTGGGCGTCCCGGTGGTGGGCGGTGCCGCCGAGGTCGTAGAAGAAGCGGCGGGGCTCGCCGCACGGGTTGCCGTGCTCGTCCAGCCGCCAGGCGGCGAGGTGATCGGCGTTGGTGTCCACCCCGATCAGACCACCCGAGCGGGCCTGCGCCAGGGACACGGTCTGGACCGGGGGGATCGTCCACGAGGCCGTGAGGTACCAGCGGCCCCGGTCCACGTCGTAGTGGATGCGGTAGGCCACCGCCCGGTTCGCGGACACGCGGTCGGCCCACTGCTCGCCCCGGTGCGCGAACGCCACCCGGCCGGTCAGGACGTACCGGCCGCGCGGGGCGTTGGCCAGCCCGGCAAGCGGGGCGGGCAGCTTGATACCGACCTGACCGTCCGGGCCGATGCGGATGGTCTCGTTGCCGTGGCGTTTCCCGGACTCCCCATCCGCCTGCAGGAAACGGCCGGGAGGGAAACCGTTCGCCCCCGGGGCCTGCGGCCGACTAGAATCTCCCGCTCGCCCCGGCCGCGCCGTCCGGGGCCTCCCCGCCTCCCTCGCCGGAGCGCCACCGCCCGGACGGAAACCGGCCGGTCAGCCATGCCGTGGTCACGCGGCATCACCGTCAGCACCAGGCGGCATCACCGTCAGCACCAGCCGGAGGCAGCCCCGTGCCCACGCACGTCCCCGAACCCGCTCCCACGCCCGCGCTCGCCGACACCGGCCCGCTGGACCGCGAGCGGGCCCACCTCGCCGCGTCCCGTACCGCCCTGCGGGCCATGCGCGCGGACGTCGAGGCCCTCGACCTGGGCAACGTCACCGCGAACTGGGTCAACACGCAGATCCTGGAACGGCAGATGGCGGAGCGCGTCAAGGCACTGGCCGACCTCAGCGACACCCCGCTGTTCTTCGGCCGCCTCGACTACCTGCACGCTCCCCCACTCTCGGCTCCTCCCCCACTCTCGACTCCGCTCGAGCGGGGGCACCCCCATGAGCAGGGGGACCCCCACGGCGCCGAGGAGGCGGAAGGAGCCGAGGGCGAGCGCTTCTACGTCGGTCGCCGGCATGTGCACGACGTCGACGGCGACCCGATGGTGATCGACTGGCGGGCGCCGGTCTCGCAGGCGTTCTACCGGGCGTCCAGGAAGGACCCGATGGACCTCGCGCTGCGCCGCCGTTTCGGCTACACCGGTGGCGACCTCACGGCGTACGAGGACGAGCACCTGTCCGACCCGGCCGAGGCATCGGCCACCAGCAAGCTGCTCCAGCAGGAGATCGAGCGGCCGCGCGTCGGCCCGATGCGGGACATCGTCGCCACCATCCAGCCCGAGCAGGACGAGATCGTGCGCTCCGGCCTCTCGGGCAGCGTCTGCGTGCAGGGCGGCCCCGGCACCGGGAAGACCGCCGTCGGCCTGCACAGGGTGGCGTACCTCCTGTACGCGCACCGTGAGCGGCTGGCCCGCACCGGCACGCTGGTCGTCGGGCCGAACCGGTCCTTCCTGCACTACATCGAGCAGGTGCTGCCCGCACTGGGCGAGCTGACGGTCGGGCAGGCGACGGTGGACGACCTGGTGGCCCATGTCGAGGTGCGCGGGACGGACGACCCGCGGGCCGCGCTCGTCAAGGGCGACGCGAGGATGGCCGAGGTCCTGCGCCGGGCCCTCCACTCGCACGTGACGATGCCCACCGAACCGGTCGTCGTCGTGCGCGGCTCACGCCGCTGGCGGGTACCGGCGTACGAACTGGAGGAGATCGTCCGCCAGTTGCTCGACCGCGACATCCGCTACGGCGCCGCCCGCGAGGCCCTCCCGCAGCGCGTCGCGCACGCCGTGCTGGTGCGGATGGAGCGCGCCGGGGAGGCGCCGGACGACAGGGTGCAGGACACGGTGGCCCGCACCGGCGCCGTGAAGGCCGCGGTGAAGACGGTCTGGCCGGCCGTCGACCCGGCGAAACTCGTCCTGCGCCTGCTGGCGGACCCGGACTTCCTGGCCGAGCACGCGGCCGGACTGCTGGACGAGGACGAGCGGAAGGCGATCCTGTGGACGAAGCCGGCGCGGTCGGTGAGGTCCGCGAAGTGGTCGGCGGCCGACGCGGTCCTGATCGACGAGGCCACCGACCTGATCCGGCGCACCCCCTCCCTCGGGCACGTGGTGCTCGACGAGGCGCAGGACCTCTCCCCCATGCAGTACCGGGCGGTGGGCCGGCGCTGCACCACCGGCTCGGCGACCGTCCTCGGCGACCTGGCGCAGGGCACCACGCCGTGGGCGACCCGGAGTTGGGAGGAGGCACTGGCCCACCTGGGCAAACGGGACGCCGTGGTCGAGGAGTTGACGGCCGGTTTCCGCGTTCCGACGGACGTGATCGCGTACGCCTCCCGGCTGCTCCCGCACATCGCGCCGGGGCTGACGCCGGTGGCGTCGATCCGCGACAACCCGGGCTTCTTCGCGGTCCGTCCGATCACCGGCAGCGGCGAAGTGGTGTCGGCCTGCAGGGAGTTGCTGGGCCACGAGGGCTCGGTCGGCCTGATCGCCGCGGACGCCCGCGTCCCGGAACTGGCCCGGGAGCTCACCGCGGCGGGCCTCGGACACGTCGCGCCCGGCGAGGAGACGACGCACGACACCCGGCTCACCCTGGTCCCTGCGTCCCTGGCGAAGGGGCTGGAGTACGACTACGTGGTCCTGGACGAGCCATGCGCCGTCGTCGACGCCGAGCCCGACGAACGCACCGGTCTGCGCCGCCTGTACGTCGCCCTGACCCGAGCGGTCTCGGGCCTGATCGTGACCCACGCGGCCCCGCTGCCGGAGCAGTTGCTGCCGCACTGAGCCGGTCCGTGAGGCCGGTGCCGGCCGGTGCCGGCCGGTGCCTGCCGGTGCCTGCCGGAATCAGCCGGTGCCGACCGGTGCCTGCCGGAATCAGCCCCCGTCCACCACCCGGCGCCACTCGGCCACGGCCTCCGCCGAGACGGGCCCGCCCCACCCGTCCGGCCGGGCCGCGCCCCCGATGTGAAAGGCGTGGATCCCGGCGCCGAGCAGTGTGGGCACCTGCTCCAGCCGCAGCCCGCCGCCCACGAGCAGCTGCTGCTCGTACCCGGGTTCGTCCTGCTTCCCCCGCCGGGCCTCGGCGAGCAGCGTCGGCAGCCCGTCGGCCACCCCGCCGGGCGCGCCGGCCGTGAGGTAGGCGTCGAGGCCGGGCAGGCCGTCGAGCTGTTTGCGCAGGGCGTCGCGGTCGGCGGCGCGGTCGATGGCGCGGTGGAAGGTCCAGCGGCAGCCGTCCAGCGCGCCGACCACCCGCTCCACCGCGCCCAGGTCCACGCCGCCGTCCGCGTCCAGGAACCCGAGCACGAACTCCTGGGCCCCCGCGTCCCGCATCTCCCGCGCCGTGTCCACCAGCCGGTCGAGATCACCCGCCGCGAACCCGTCCGCCAGGCGCAGCATCACCCGCGGCGGGATGTCGACGGCCGCGCGCACGGCGGCGACGGTGCGGGCGGACGGGGTGAGCCCGTCGGCGGCCATGTCGGTGACCAGCTCGAGCCGGTCCGCGCCCCCGGCCTGCGCGGCGACGGCGTCCTCGACGTCGAGGGCGATCACCTCCAGGACTGCACGCTCGCTCATGGGACCCCATTCCTCGGCATCGGTCGGCGGCGACTAGAGGTCTAGTCCAATCCACCCTACGCCCGCCGCCCGGAGATCCGCGCCCCGAGCGCCCTCCCCGCGCCTCACTCGCCGAAGATGTTCAGCTCCGCCGCCCGTGCCCCGGCCAGCTCGTACGCGGCGCCGTCCACCGGCCGTCCCGCGTAGAGCCGTACCAGCGTCGGCCCGTCCCCGATGTACCGTGCCGGGGGCCGCCTGCCCGAGGCCTCGCCCAGCCGCAGGGGTTCGTCCACGTCGTCGAGGTCGGCGTGCAGCGGAAGGTGCCCCTTCCGGCCGGTCACGTAGGCCAGCAGGGAGAACGCGGACGGCAGCCCCGCGCCCGCGTACGCGCCGGGCTCCCCGAACGCCTCACGCACGTCCCCCGCGTGCACCCACTCGCCCAGCGCGAGGACGTCCAGCGCCCCGCCCGCCTCCGCGATCACCGGACCGGCCTCGGTCATCCCGCGCTCCAGCTCGTCCACGACGCGCCGGTTGCTCCACCCGGCCCGCTCGGCGATGTCCCGGCCGTTGGACGCGGGCGAGAACACCCCCTCCTCGAACCGGCGCTCCAGCACCCGCGTGAACGCGGCCGAACAGTGCGCCAGCACATCCCGCACCGTCCACCCCGGACACGCCACCACCGGCAGCGCGAAGTCCGCGTCCGCCCTCCCCCGCAACAACGGGATCAGCACGTCCCGCTCGGCGGTCAGCAGCCGCCCGGGCAGCTCCGGGTCTCGTACGTTCTGCACATCCGCAGGAGTCGTCATGCCGCCCACGCTAGTGGCGGCTCCGCCCCTGGGAGGGGAGTCACCCCGCGGACGGGGCCGGGAGCGTGGCGAGTTCGCCCAGGACCCGGGCCGCCGGCGCCGGATCGACCAGCCACTTCAGGTGACTGCCCGCGAGCGTGCGGACGTCGTACGGGTTGTCCGGCGTCAGCTCGTCGCCCTCGCGGATCAGCCGGTCCTGCAGGGCGAGCGGCATGCTCGCGTCGTCGGCCAGGCGGAGATAGGTCTTCGGGATACGGCCCCAGGTCGCCGCCTGCGCCCGGTCGGCGGAGGTGCCGACGTCCAGGTTCTCGTCGGGCTGGAAGGTGCTCAGGAAGGTCAGGAACTCCTCGTCGGTGCCGTCGGCGAGGAAGGCATCCTTGAGCGCCGCGAGGGCGGCCGGGTCCGCGGTGCGGAAGTTGACGCGGAGCAGGCCGAGTTCGGCGGGGTTCCCGGCCATCGCCAGGCCCAGGGAGGCGGCGTCGACCGTGGCCATCTCCGGCTCGGCGTAGTAGTCGCCGACGTCGAGCGCGACCGGGCACCAGGCCGCGACGTAGACGATGCGGTCGATCAGGTCGGGCCGCGCGTTGGCCGCGGCCGTGGCCGTGGCGCCGCCCCGGCTGTGGGCGACGAGGATCACCGGGCCGTTCCGCCTGGCCCGCTCCAGGACCCCGATCAGGTGCGCGGCGTTGTCGGCGAGCGTGACGCCCTTGATCGCACCGGGCGCGGTGGCGAGCCCTCCGGGATCCTGCGGCGCCTGGTAGGCGCGGGTGTAGGTCGCCGCGAAGCCGTGGCCGGGCAGGTCGACGGCGACCGAACGGTGCCCGAGCAGGCCGAGTTCGGCCTGGAGCGGCGCGAAGGAGAAGGAGTTCGCGAAGGCCCCGTGGACCAGTACGAACGTCGGTTGCACCTGGTTGCTCACTTCTTCCGGTCTCCTTCGGGTCGGCGGCACGCGCGGACGGATGTTCACGCTCCGGCGATTCACACTACCCAGCGAAAGATCACCCGCACTACCCGTAACGGCCCCTTCCGCTTGCGCGCAAGGCACGCCCCGAGAGATACAGGGCGCGGCGCGACCCCGTCCGGTACCTCACGGTACGGGCCGAGCCGGAGCTCTGTGGCGAGGTCCCCGCGTTCCACCGGGTCGGGAAGAATGGCCGTATGGCCGACACCGACGTCCTGCGTGCCCGTTTCGCCCGCGCCCTGGAGGGGGCCCGGGGTTCCGGGGGCGGGCCCGATCCGGCGCCCTACGCCGACGACCTGATCACCCGCTGGCAGGAGCCGCAGCGGCACTACCACACGCTCGCCCACCTCACCGCCGTGCTCGATCACGTCGACGAGCTGGCGGCGTACGCGGACGACCCGGACGTCGTGCGGCTCGCGGCCTGGTTCCACGACGCCGTGTACCTGCCCGACCGCTCCGAGAACGAGGAGCGGTCCGCGCGGCTCGCCGAGCGGGCGCTGGCCGAGGCCGGGGTGCCGGAGGCGAAGGTCGCCGAGGTGGCGCGGCTGGTGCGGCTCACCGTCACGCACGACCCGGCCGAGGACGACCGGGACGGTCAGGTGCTGTGCGACGCCGACCTGGCGGTCCTCGCCTCGCCCCCGTCGGCGTACGCCGCCTACACCGCCGCCGTCCGCGCGGAGTACCACTTCGTGCCGGGCGACGCCTTCCGCGAGGGCCGCGCCGCCGTCCTGCGCCGACTCCTCGCCCTGCCCCGCCTGTTCCGCACGCCGCACGGACAGGAGCACCGGGAGGCCACCGCCCGGTACAACATCGGCTCCGAGCTGGAACTGCTGACGCAATGAGGCCGACCGGAGTAGCGTCGTGGACCGGCTCTCCGCAGGAAGGATCACCCTCCATGAGTGAACAGCCCGTCCATCCGGAAGCGCCCGTCGAACCGCCGCCCATGCGGACCCTCGGCGAAGTCCGGGCCGCCCTTGCCGCCGGGCTTGGTTTCCCGGGCGACCTGGCCCGCCTCGAAGCCGAACTGGCGGCCACCCTCAACCGTGTCGACTTCACGGACCTGCGTGAGGTGTCCGAGCTGATCGCGACGTATCGCGGGCATGTCCTGACACGCTGCGATCCCGACTTCGAGGCCTCCCTCGCCGAAGGCGTCGAGCTGGCCCGCGCGTTGAAGCTGGAGAGTCCCCTTTGACCGAGCCGACGGCCGCCGTGGAAGTCACGCACACCGCACGCAAGCGCCTCGACCTCCTGGGCCCCGCCGCTGAGGCGGTCGTCGAGGCGTTACGTACGGAGCTGGAGCGGACGCAGCAGCTGGGCCGTCGCGTCCGTGTACTCGACCGGGGCGCGGAGGTCCGGGTGACGCGTGTCGAAGCCCGTACGAACTGCCCCGCCTTGTCCGTCACGTATGTCCACCTTCCCCACCCGGCTCCCCCGACCTGCGCCATCGTGTCGGTCGTACCGGACGACTCGGGGAACGAAGGGGGCGAGGATGACAAGGGCTGACGAGCCGGCGGGCGAGAACACGATCCGCATACCCACCGACCGCCTCACCCTGGCGAGCATCACTCCCGCGGTCGCGTCCGATCTGTCGTCGAGCGGTGACGGCGGCTACCGGTGGGTCGGCGCCGCTCCCGCCGACGGGACCCGGGTGGGGGCCGGGTTGATGGTCGAGCAGTACGGGGAAGGGACCTTCCACCCGGCGTGGACCATGTACGTACTGGTCCGGCGGGAGGACGACCTCGCGGTGGGCGCCATGGGCTTCCACCGCGCGCCGGACGGGGACGGCCGGGTGGAGATCGGCTACGACCTCGTCGAGGGTGCCCGCGGCCACGGCTACGCCACCGAGGCGCTGCGCGCGCTGTCGGCGTGGGCGCTCGCGCAGGACGGCGTACGGACCGTCACCGCCGTCATCGACCGCGCCAACCTGCCCTCGCGGAACGTCGTCACCCGCGCCGGATTCACCCGGGCCGCCGAGAACGCGGGGGAGAACGCGGGCGAGTACGTCTACGAGCTGCGCCGCTGAACCTCGCTGACGCGCACCACGGCGGTGCGCACCACGTCGGCGCGTACCACGCCCTCGCGCACCGTGCTCTTGCGCACCCGCAGCCCCGCCCCGTACAGCAGCCGCACCACCTCGCGGCTGCTGACCTCCAGCGCCCCGGCGAGCACGACGTCCGGGTACCGGTGCTCGGGGATGTCGTAGTGGTCGCGTTCGAAGGCGCGGCGGGGGACGCCGAGGCCGGCGGCGAAGGCGTGCAGTTCGTCGTAGGAGACGTCGCTGACCAGGTGGGACCAGAGCCGGCCGTGTCCCGGCCAGGTGGGCGGGTCGATGTACAGGGTCACGTCGAGGCCGCCCCGCCCAGCGAGCCGACCGCCGCGACCTTCACGCCCGCCAGGTGGCACACCCAGTGCGGATCGGGGCCGAGTTCCGGCTCCACCTCCAGCGCGTGCGGGTCGCCGGAGCCGCACACCGGGCACAGCGGCCAGCGGCCGTACCGCTCCAGCAGGGCGTCCTGCACGTCCTGGGCGACCAGACCGGCGAGGAACCCGATGCCCTCCGGCCACTGCTCGACCCACCAGCGGCGGTGCGCGACGGACTCCTCGACGAGCGAGACGACGTCCGCCTCGGCGACCTCGTGCGCGACCAGGTCCGCGAGCACCAGCGCGCGGGCCGCGTGCAACGCCTGCTCCAGGGAGCTGACAGGGCCGACGGGGGTGTCGTCGGAATTGCCGGGATCGACGGGATCGACGGGATCGACGGGATCGTCATGGGGGGCCATGCCCCCATTGTGCGCACCCTTGACCGCACCACCGAAACGAAAATATCTTTCAGGGGTGACCCAGGACGTGAAGGAAATTTTCGCTCCGCCCGCCCCCGCCGCCCTCGCGGCCAAGGTGCGCACGCTGGCCCCCTCGATGACCCGTTCCATGCAGCGGGTCGCCGAGGCCGTCGCGGGCGACCCGGCCGGCTGCGCCGCCCTCACGGTCACCGGCCTCGCCGAGCTCACCGGCACCAGCGAGGCCACCGTCGTCCGCACCGCCCGCCTGCTCGGCTACCCCGGCTACCGCGACCTGCGGCTCGCCCTCGCCGGGCTCGCCGCCCAGCAGCAGTCCGGCCGCGCGCCCTCCATCACGACCGACATCGCGGTGGACGACCCCATCGCCGACGTCGTCGCCAAACTCGCCTACGACGAGCAGCAGACCCTCGCCGACACCGCGGCCGGACTGGACACCGTCCAGCTCGGCGCGGCCGTCGCGGCGCTGGCCGGTGCCCGCCGGACGGACGTGTACGGCATCGGCGCCTCCGGCCTGGTCGCCCAGGACCTCACCCAGAAGCTGCTGCGCATAGGCCTGATAGCCCACGCCCCCGGCGATCCGCACCTCGCCGTCACCAACGCGGTGCAGCTGCGCGCCGGTGACGTGGCCGTCGCCATCACGCACTCCGGGTCGACCGGGGACGTCATCGAACCGCTGCGGGTGGCCTTCGAGCACGGGGCGACGACGATCGCGGTGACCGGCCGCCCGAACGGACCCGTCACCCAGTACGCCGACCACGTACTGACCACGTCCACGGCCCGCGAGAGCGAGCTGCGCCCGGCCGCGATGTCGTCCCGGACCAGTCAGCTCCTGGTGGTGGACTGTCTGTTCGTCGGCATCGCCCAGCGCACCTACGAGTCGGCGGCCCCCGCCCTGTCCGCGTCGTACGAGGCGCTGGCCCACCGGCACCGGAGCGGTCCGCGGTAGCGGACGGGACACCGGAGCCGTTCACGCCCCACCGCGGTTCCCGCGTTCCCGCACAGGCCGAGGACACCGGCCGAAGACACCGGGCGCAGCCCACCGGACACAGACCACCGGAGAGAACCGTTCCATGACCCCCACGCCCGAACCCCGTGGTCTCCGCGCCGAGTTGGAGACCCTGACCACCGAGGCGTTCCGTCCGGAGCTGGCGGACGTCGACCGGCTGCCCACCCTCGACATCGCCCGGCTGATGAACGGCGAGGACGCCACCGTGGCCGGTGCCGTGGCCGGACAGCTGCCGCGGATCGCCGCCGCGATCGACGCCGTCGCCGACCGGATGGCCCGGGGCGGCCGGCTGGTCTACGCGGGCGCGGGCACCGCCGGCCGGCTCGGTGTCCTGGACGCCTCCGAGTGCCCGCCGACCTTCAACACCGACCCCGCCAGGGTCGTCGGCCTGATCGCGGGCGGTCCCGGCGCCATGGTGACCTCGGTCGAGGGCGCCGAGGACTCGGCGGAGCTGGCCGCCTCCGACCTGGCCGCGCTGGGGCTGACCGCCGACGACTCGGTGGTCGGCGTCTCCGCCTCCGGGCGCACCCCGTACGCCGTCGGCGCCGTCACCTGGGCCCGCGAGCGGGGCGCGCTGACCGTGGGCCTCGCCTGCAACGCGAACAGCCCGCTCGCCGCGGCGGCCGAGCACGGCGTCGAGGTGGTCGTCGGCCCGGAACTCCTCACCGGCTCCACCCGCCTCAAGGCCGGCACCGCCCAGAAACTCGTCCTGAACATGATCTCGACGATCACGATGATCCGGCTGGGCAAGACGTACGGGAACCTGATGGTCGACGTCCGCGCCTCCAACGAGAAGCTGCGCGCCCGCTCCCGCCGTATCGTCGCCCTCGCGACCGGCGCGGCGGACGCCGACATCGAGCGCGCCCTGGCCGCCACGGACGGTGAGGTCAAGCACGCCATCCTGGTCCTGCTCGCCGACGTGGACGGCCCGACGGCCACCCGCCTGCTGACCGAGGCCGCCGGCCACCTGCGCGCCGCGCTGGCGAAGGTGAGCGGTCAGGAATCCGCAGGGGCCGGACCGGCGGCGGAGGGCTGATCGGTTCGGCGGCCCAGGAGCAGGGTGAGGCTGCACAGGCCGCCGACCAGCCAGCTCACCACCGCCCATCCGCCCTGACCGAGGCTCAGCATCACGAGGAACGCGGCGACCGACGCCGTGAGAACGACGACGGCAGCACGCCGCAGTGCGGTGCCGGCGTCCCACTCACGGCGCAGCATGCCGGAACGCCGCCACGTCATCCACAGACCGACACCGGCGACCAGCGCCTCACACACGAGGAGCCAGGCGGGCAAGGAGGGCACCGGGGGCAATCCGCCCGGCCCCGCCTCACCACGCCACAGGTCCAGGAGCCCCGCGCCCAGGACGAACGGGCCGATCAGGCCGAACACCCCCGCCACGGCACGGAGGAAGCCGACGCCCACACACGAGGCGCCGGCGCCGCCGAACGGCGTGGCCGCGCGGGACATCGCGTGGAAGCGGTGGGCCGCCCCCCGGAAATCCGTCGCGACGATCCAGCCGAAGGCGGTCGCGAACACCCCCCAGGCCACCGAGAACATCGCGCCCCTCCCCTCGTCGGCCGTCCGTCCCGGTCAGTGCCGACACCGGATGTGTCCGAGCAGGGTAAACGGGCATCACGGGCGTGCGACATGCCGGATCCCGGCAAGGTCCCGGCTCATCGGATGCCGGAACACGTACGCGGCGGGCGGCTGGATCCACACCGCCCGCACGGTTCGTCCGGGCCTCGAGCAGTCCGGGACGACCGCTCCGCACGACGGTGACCGCCCCCGGTGAACACTGGGATACTGGACCTCCCCCACCCGGAGACGAATCATGAACCACGCGCAGCTCACCGCCCTGGGCCGCGCCCTGCGCGTCCTCGGCGAGCACGGCGAGGCGCTGGCCGCCGACACGCCGGACGCCAAGCTGCACGAGGTACGGGCCGACCTGAAGCGCGCGCTGGACCGGCTGGAGGAGAGCGTCGAGACGGCCGCGCCCAGCACCCGCTGTGCCGAGCACCCGACCGGGCCGGTCGACAAGAGCGCCCCCGACCTGTGCCTGCTGTGCGAGACCCGGCGCCGGACCGCCCGCCGCGCCGAGTTCAACGGGCCGGCGCCCCACCAGCCGCCCACCGAGCCCGTCCCGTCCCGGTACGGGATGCACGGCGACCGCCCCCAGCCGCAGCAGCGCTGGCTGCCGGAGCTGTGGAACGGTCAGGCGTGGCAGCTGTGCGGCACCCCACGCCGGGACCGGCGCGAGGCCGAGCTGTACATCGCGGCGCAGCGGCGCGGGCCCCGGCCCGCCACGGCGTACCGGGTGGTGCACGAGTTCACCGACTACGAGGTACTGCGCGTGTGGGGCACGCCGGTCCGGCACGACATCGAACCGATGCGCGACCTGTAGTCGACGGGGCCCGCAGCTCTGCTCGGCTCGGCTCGGCTCGGCGTCCGCAGCGACGCCGCGTCGTACGGCTCGAGCTCGTCGCGCTCCAGCCGGTCGGGCAACAGAGCGGAAACGCGGAAACGCCCGAGGGCGGCACCCCCTGCCGAAACAGGGGGTGCCGCCCTCGGTACTGACGGACCGGGTCCGAACCTGAGGTGAGTCAGGCTCAGAAGTCCATGTCACCGCCCGGCATGCCGCCCGGGGCGGCCGCGCCGGCCTTCTCCGGCTTGTCGGCGATGACGGCCTCGGTGGTGAGGAACAGCGCGGCGATCGACGCGGCGTTCTGCAGCGCGGAGCGCGTCACCTTGGCCGGGTCGATGATGCCTTCCTTGACCAGGTCGACGTAGTCGCCGGTCGCGGCGTTCAGGCCGTGACCCGGGGTCAGGTTGCGCACCTTCTCCACCACGACGCCGCCCTCGAGGCCGGCGTTGACGGCGATCTGCTTCAGCGGGGCCTCGAGCGCGAGCTTCACGGCGTTGGCGCCGGTCGCCTCGTCACCCTCGAGCTCCAGCTTCTCGAACACCTGGGAGGCCTGGAGCAGGGCCACGCCACCACCGGCGACGATGCCCTCCTCGACGGCCGCCTTCGCGTTGCGAACGGCGTCCTCGATGCGGTGCTTGCGCTCCTTGAGCTCGACCTCGGTGGCGGCACCGGCCTTGATGACCGCGACACCGCCGGCGAGCTTCGCCAGGCGCTCCTGCAGCTTCTCGCGGTCGTAGTCCGAGTCGCTGTTCTCGATCTCGGCGCGGATCTGGTTCACGCGACCCTGGACCTGCTCCGAGGAGCCGGCACCGTCGACGATGGTGGTCTCGTCCTTGGTGATGACGACCTTGCGGGCCTTGCCGAGCAGTTCGAGGCCGGTGTTCTCGAGCTTGAGGCCGACCTCCTCGGAGATGACCTCGCCGCCCGTGAGGATGGCGATGTCGTTCAGCATCGCCTTGCGGCGGTCGCCGAAGCCCGGGGCCTTGACCGCGACGGACTTGAAGGTGCCGCGGATCTTGTTGACGACCAGGGTCGACAGGGCCTCGCCCTCGACGTCCTCGGCGATGATCAGCAGCGGCTTGCCCGACTGCATGACCTTCTCCAGGAGCGGCAGCAGGTCCTTGACGTTGCCGATCTTGGAGTTGGCGATCAGGATGTACGGGTCGTCGAGCGACGCCTCCATACGCTCCATGTCGGTGGCGAAGTACGCCGAGATGTAGCCCTTGTCGAAGCGCATACCCTCGGTGAGCTCCAGCTCCAGACCGAAGGTCTGGGACTCCTCGACGGTGATGACGCCTTCCTTGCCGACCTTGTCCATGGCCTCGGCGATGAGCTCGCCGATCTGGGTGTCGGCGGCGGAGATGGAGGCCGTGGAGGCGATCTGCTCCTTGGTCTCGACGTCCTTCGCCTGCTCCAGCAGGGCACCGGAGACGGCCTCGACGGCCTTCTCGATACCGCGCTTGAGGGCCATCGGGTTGGCGCCGGCGGCTACGTTGCGCAGGCCCTCCTTGACCAGGGCCTGGGCGAGGACGGTCGCGGTGGTCGTACCGTCACCGGCGACGTCGTCCGTCTTCTTGGCGACTTCCTTGACCAGCTCGGCGCCGATCTTCTCGTACGGGTCCTCGAGCTCGATCTCCTTGGCGATGGACACACCGTCGTTGGTGATCGTGGGGGCGCCCCACTTCTTCTCGAGGACGACGTTGCGGCCCTTGGGGCCGAGCGTCACCTTGACGGCGTCCGCGAGCTGGTTCATGCCGCGCTCGAGGCCGCGCCGCGCCTCCTCGTCGAACGCGATGATCTTGGCCATGTGAAGTGGTCCCTCCAGGACTGGGGGTGATGACTCCTAGGACCGCGCCCGCGCCCGCGACGGACGGCTCACAGAACCGGCGGTTCCTTGCCCCACCGGCCTGCGGGCCTCACCGACCCGGTCCTTACGTTGTCACTCTCACCTTCAGAGTGCTAACGCCAATGATTAGCACTCGACCCATGCGAGTGCAAGCGCCCCCCGTGGATCGCGGGGAAGAGTCAGCCGCACGCGAACAGCGCGGGCGGCGCGGAGCCGGCCGCGCGCGAACGCCCCCGGGCGCCGGTCACCACCCGGGTCCCGGCATGACGAAGGGTCCGCACCCTGGGGGTGCGGACCCTTCGTCGGCAGGAAATTCTTGCGGTGGTAGCGCGTTCAGGCGCTGAGACGGACCATGTCGGCCTGCGGGCCCTTCTGGCCCTGCGAGATCTCGAACTCGACCCGCTGGCCTTCTTCGAGGGTGCGGTAGCCGTCCATCTGGATCGCGCTGTAGTGGACGAAAACATCCGCACCACCGTCGACCGCGATGAAGCCGTACCCCTTCTCCGCGTTGAACCACTTGACGGTGCCCTGAGCCATGCCTAACTCCCCTATTACTGGCCCTTGCACAGATCCACACTTCGCGGATCCGGGTCAGACCTCACCCCCCAACGACTGGGGGCGTGCGCCGGAACGCGTCGACCGCGGCCGAATGTATCCGTCCAACTGCCCTCTGCAACAGGTCAATCGGACGAGAAATCTGGACGCCGCCAGTCCGGAATGTAACGGGAATTCACCTGATTTCAGGGCAAGTCAGGTGGGGCAAAGCCCGCAAATGCCGCAGAAGCGAACCGGATTTTGGCTGCATCCAGTCGGGTGTGCGGCAGGAATTGGCGGTTCCAGAACAGGGAGCCGGGACCGCGTTCCCCAACCCTACCGCGCTCAACCCCATGGAATTGCCCCCTCCGCTTCTCTCACGGAGGGGGCGACACGGTAAACCCTCGGTCACATCGGTTACCGAGGGTAATGATCAGCCGCCGGCGACGGCCGGGATGATCGACACACCGGCACCGTCCGGGGTCACCGTCTCCAGGCCCTGCTCGAAGCGGACGTCGTCGTCGTTGACGTAGACGTTGACGAAACGGCGCAGCTTGCCCTGGTCGTCCAGGACCCGGGCGGAGATCCCGGTGTGGCTCTTCTCCAGGTCGGCGATGACGTCGCCGAGGGTCGCCCCCTCGGCGCTCACCTCGGCCTTGCCGCCGGTGTAGGTGCGCAGGATGGTGGGGATGCGAACGGTCACGCCCATGCGGATCGACCTCCAGTGACGAGGGGAATACTCTGCGTGTCGGCCGCCGGGTCGGCGGTGTCGGCCGGTGAAGCCGGTGCGGGACCCCGGCCCGGGTGCGCCCCGGGGACGGTCGGCCGTGCGGCGCGATGCCCCACGGGCGACCGTCGGTCTCCTCGGGACTCCGAGGAGGAGGTCAGGCGAGGCCGGCCTCTCGGAACGACTCGAGGCTGGGGCGGATGGTCGCGGTCAGGCCGGTGTCGGCCACCGCGTCCAGGGTCTTGAGGCCGTCGCCGGTGTTGAGGACGACGGTGGTCAGGGACGGGTCCAGGAGGCCGTTCTCGATCAGCTTCTTCGTCACGCCGACGGTCACACCGCCCGCGGTCTCGGCGAAGATGCCCTCGGTCCGGGCGAGCAGCCGGATGGCCTCCACGACCTGCTCGTCCGTCACGTCCTCCACCGCGCCGCCGGTGCGGCGCGCGATGTCCAGGACGTACGGACCGTCGGCCGGGTTGCCGATGGCGAGCGACTTGGCGATGGTCTTCGGCTTCTGCGGCCGGACGACGTCGTGGCCCGCCTTGTACGCGGTCGACACCGGCGAGCAGCCCTCGGCCTGCGCACCGAAGATCTTGTACGGCCTGTCCTCGACGAGGCCGAGCCGGATCAGCTCCTGCAGCCCCTTGTCGATCTTCGTGAGCTGCGAGCCGGAGGCGATGGGGACGACGAGCTGGTCGGGCAGCCGCCAGCCGAGCTGCTCGCAGATCTCGTACGCGAGGGTCTTGGAGCCCTCGGCGTAGTACGGCCGCAGGTTGACGTTGACGAAGCCCCAGCCCTCGCCCGCCGGGTCGCCGATCAGCTCGGAGCAGAAGCGGTTCACGTCGTCGTAGTTGCCCTCGATGCCGACGAGTTCACCGCCGTAGACGGCGGCCATGACGACCTTGCCCTGCTCCAGGTCGTGCGGGATGAACACGCAGGAGCGCAGGCCGGCGCGGGCGGCGGCGGCGCCGACGGCACCGGCGAGGTTGCCCGTGGAGGAGCAGGACAGGGTGGTGAAGCCGAAGGCGCGGGCGGCCTCCAGGGCCTGGGCGACGACCCGGTCCTTGAAGGAGTGGGTCGGGTTGCCGGAGTCGTCCTTCACGAACAGGCCGCCGGTGACGCCGAGTTCACGGGCGAGGCGGTCGGCCTGGACGAGCTGGGTCCAGCCGGGGTTGATGTTCGGCTTGGTCGCCACGTCGGCGGGGACGGGCAGCAGCGGCGCGTAGCGCCAGATGTTCGCGGGGCCCGCCTCGATGCTCCGGCGGAGTTCCTCGGTGTCGTAGGCCGAGAAGTCGTAGGCGATCTCCAGCGGACCGAAACACTCCTCGCACGCGAAGAGCGGGCCGAGGGGGACGCGGTGGCCGCATTCGCGGCAGGACAGCGCGGCGGCGGGGCCGAGATCGACGGAGGGCGCAGCGGATTCAGCGACGGAGTCGGTGGTGCTTGCGACGGTCTGCACAGCCATGTGAGGCGAGGCCCTTTCTCCTCATCTTCCTCACGACGTGTTTCGTCGTGAGACGGACTTGGCACCTTCCCTAGCCGGGAGCCTCGCGTGGACGATCAGCGATCAGCGTGCGGTGTTCCGCTGTGATCGTCGATCGACGGTGATCCACGAGAACCGGCTGGAGGGTTGCCGGGGCTTCATCGGGCCGTATCCCTCTGCCCCTCTGGATGAGCTGTATTCGGTTGTGTGTCATGCGGTGACGCGGTCGTGCGCCGCGGACGCAAGGGGGGTCGAGACCCCCGGTGTGCAAGGGGCGCCCGCGTTGTTCAAGACTGTAACCGACGGCTCGGACGGTGGAGAGTGCGCGTCCGAACCGCGAGATGGATCAACGGGTGCCAGGTGTATGGATCACAGAGGTCACAGAGGTGAGGAGCCACAGACCGTGCTGGAAGAAGTCGAGCGCTGGCTGGCCGACCGCTCCTGGTCCGTGGCCGACCGCCCGCTGCACCGCGTCCTGGCCGCGAAGCGCGCCACGGGCCGGACGGTGAGCGTGGTACTGCCCGCGCTCAACGAGGAGGCGACGGTCGGTGACATCGTCGGGGTCGTCCGGCGCGAGCTGATGCTCCGGGTCCCGCTGGTCGACGAGGTCGTGGTCGTGGACTCCGGCTCGTCCGACCACACGTCCGAGGTGGCCGCGGCGGCGGGCGCGACGGTGGTGCACCGGGACACGATCCTGCCCCGCCTCCCCGCCGTGCCCGGCAAGGGCGAGGTGCTGTGGCGCTCCCTGCTCGTCACCCGGGGGGACATCGTCTGCTTCGTCGACGCGGACCTCAGGGAGTTCTCCGCCGACTTCGTCTCCGGCATCGTCGGCCCGCTGCTCACCGAGCCGGACGTCCACCTGGTGAAGGCGATGTACGACCGCCCCCTCACGGTGTCCGACGGAGACACGGCCGGTACCGCCGGCACCGCCGGTACGGCCGGTACGGCCGGTCAGGGCGGCAGGGTCACGGAGCTGATGGCGCGCCCGCTGCTCAACATGCACTGGCCGCAGCTGGCCGGCTTCGTCCAGCCGCTCGGCGGCGAGTACGCGGCCCGGCGCTCGCTCCTGGAGCGGCTGCCCTTCCCCGTCGGCTACGGCGTGGAGCTGGGCATGCTGGTCGACGCCCTGCACCTGGTGGGCCTGGACGCCCTCGCCCAGGTCGACGTCGGCGTCCGCAGGCACCGTCATCAGGACGGCCAGGCCCTCGGCCGCATGGCCGCCGCGATCTACCGCACCGCCCAGCTCCGCCTGGCCCGCGGGCACCTGATCCGCCCCGCGCTCACCCAGTTCGAACGGATCGGCGCCGGCTTCGAGCCCCGTACCCACTCGGTGGACACCGAGGAACGGCCCCCGATGACGGAGATCGCCGAGTACCGGTCCCGCCGGGTGGCCTGAGCACGACGGGCACGCCCCGGCCGGAACGCCCGGGCCGTATACGGCTGATCCGTTACGTTTGAGCGTTTCGGAGGCGGGCTAGGTTCAGGCGTATGGCTTCCATGCAAGGTGCCCGGGTGCTGGTCGCGTCGAATCGCGGCCCCGTTTCGTACACGGTGGAGGAGGACGGTTCGCTGCGGACCGGACGCGGTGGCGGCGGACTGGTGTCCGGGCTGTCGGCGATCGGGCCGGACGCGGGGTCGCTGTGGGTGTGCTCGGCGCTGTCCGACGGCGACCGCGAGGCCGTGCGGCGCGGGGTCGGCGAGGACGGCGTGCGGATGCTGGACATCCCGGCGGACGTGCACGCCGACGCGTACAACGGCATCGCCAACTCGGTGCTGTGGTTCGTGCACCACATGCTGTACCAGACACCGGTGGAGCCCGTCTTCGACGCGGAGTTCCGGCGGCAGTGGGCCTCCTACGAGGCCTACAACCGGGCCTTCGCCGAGGCGCTGGCCGAGGAGGCGGCGCAGAGGGCCGCGGTGTTGGTGCAGGACTACCACCTGACGCTGGTCCCGGGGCTGCTCCGGGAGCTCCGCCCCGACCTGCACATCGGCCACTTCTCGCACACACCGTGGGCGCCGCCGGAGTACTTCGGGATGCTGCCCGACGACATCGCCGGGCAGGTGCTGCGCGGGATGCTGGGCGCGGACCGGCTCGGTTTCCTCACCCACCGCTGGGCGGACGCGTTCACCGCGTGCTGCGAGCGGTTCGTGGGCGGGCTCGGCGACACCCGGATCGGTGTGCACGGGCTGGGCGCCGACGCGGACTTCCTGCGCGGGCGCGCGCGGGAGGCGGACGTCGAGGAGCGGCTCCTCACGCTGCGCGAGGAGATCGGCACGGCCCCCGACGGCACCGCGCGGCGGACGGTCGTCCGGGTCGACCGGACCGAACTGTCGAAGAACATCGTGCGCGGTCTGCTGGCGTACCGGCAGCTCCTCGAGGACCGCCCCGAGTGGCGCGAACGGGTGGTGCACCTCGCCTTCGCCTATCCGTCCCGGCAGGACCTCGCCGTGTACCGCGAGTACACCGCCGAGGTGCGGCGGGTCGCCGAGGAGATCAACGAGCGGTACGGGACGCCCGGCTGGCGTCCGGTCGTGCTGCACGTCAGGGACGACTTCGCGCGCTCGCTGGCCGCGTACCGGCTGGCCGACGTGGCGCTGGTCAACCCCATCCGGGACGGGATGAACCTGGTCGCCAAGGAGATCCCGATCCTCGCCGAGGGGGGCTGCGCGCTGGTGCTGTCCCGGGAGGCGGGCGCGCACGAGGAGCTGGGCGAGGACGCGATCACCGTCAATCCGTACGACGTGGTCGCCACGGCGCGCGCCCTGCACGAGGCCCTCACGACGGGCCCGGCGGAGCGGACCGAAGGCGCCAAGCGCCTGACCGCGGCGGCGACCGCGCTGCCACCGCAGAAGTGGTTCCTGGACCAGCTGAACGCCCTCCGCGAGGAGTCGTAGGCCGGGCGGGTCCCCGAGGGGATCTGTCCTGTACGGCCGGTCGGGGTGGCGTGCCGCGGGGCGGGCATGGATAGGTTGGCGGTATGGGCAGTCATACGGATTCCACGGACCCGCATGCCACACACGCGGACACCGCCGGCCCGAGCGCCGCGGAGCCCCTGCCGACGCCCGCCACGCGGGCCGGGCGGGAGGGGCTCGACGCGTTGCTCGCGCGGCCGGGGAAGGCGCTGATCGGCCTCGACTTCGACGGCACGCTCTCGCCGATCGTGCCCGACCCGGAGCAGGCCCGCGCCCACCCGGAGGCGGTGCCCGCGCTCACCGCGCTCGCCCCGGGGGTGGCCTCCGTGGCGGTGATCACGGGCCGGCCGCCCGAGGTCGCGGTGCGCAACGGCGGCTTCGCGGGCGTCCCCGGTCTGGAGCACCTCGTCGTCCTCGGCCACTACGGCGCCGAACGCTGGGACGCCGCCACCGGCGACATCACCGCGCCCGCCCCGCACCCCGGTGTCGCCGGGGTGCGCGCGGAACTGCCGGGGCTGCTCGACCGGGCCGGTGCCGGCGAGGGTGTCCGGATCGAGGAGAAGGGCCGTGCGGTGGCCGTCCACACCCGCAGGGCCGCCGACCCCCGGGGCGCGTTCGAGGCGCTGCGCGGGCCGCTGGCCGAGCTGGCGGCCCGGCACGGCCTGGTCGTGGAGCCGGGCCGCATGGTCCTGGAGCTGCGTCCGCCGGGGATGGACAAGGGTGTGGCCCTGCTGGAGCACGCCCGTGAGATCGGCGCCGGGTCCGTCCTCTACGCGGGGGACGACCTGGGTGACCTTCCCGCGTACGCCGCCGTCGAGGAGCTCCGCTCCGAGGGCGTCCCCGGCCTGCTGGTGTGCAGCGGCAGCGACGAGGTCCCCGAGCTGAGGGAACGCGCGGACCTGGTGGTCGACGGCCCCGCCGGAGTCGTACGCCTGCTCCGGGCCCTGGCATCGTCCCTGCACCCCGCCTGACCCGGCCCTGCCCCCACGAACGCGTCTCCCCGGACCTCCGGCCCCGGGTCCGGCGTATTGGCCCCGGGCTCGTTCGAGTCCGGGGCCAGCGCCTCGGCCCCGAACTCGTCCGAACCCGGCTCCCAGCACCCCGGGCCCGCCGGGCGGGCCCGCTTCTGCGTCCCGGTGCCGCTCCGGTGTCCCGGCGCGCGAGTGTGCCCGCCGCCGGCTGCTCGGGCTCTCGGGTTCGCGAACGCCTCCGGGCGCGGCTCCCGGCATCCCGGCCCGCCCGGCGGGCGGGCGCGCCTCCGCGTCCCGCCTCCCGGTGCGCCCCGGCGCCCCCGGCCGGTCCGCCCCGCCCGGTCCGCCGCCGGGATCGGCTCCGGTGCCCCGGGCGGCCGCGGTCAGCGTTGCGTGCGGCGGGACTCGCGGACGCGTCTGAGCCGGTTCACCGTGACCGGGTCGTGGGCCAGGGCGCGGGGGTCGTCGAGCAGGGCGTTGAGGAGCTGGTAGTAGCGCACCGGGGCCAGGCCCAGCTCCTCGCGTATCGCCCGTTCCTTCACGCCGGGGCCGAGGAAGCCGCGGCGCTCCAGCGCGATGATGTCCTGCTCGCGCCGGGCCAGCCGTTCCTCATCCATGCCCCGACGGTAGCCCCCGCCACTGACATCGGGTCACCGGCGGCGGGGGTCACGGGGAGTCCTAGTGCGAGCTCTCCGCGCGCGTCGCGGTCGCCTGGAGGCCGCCCAGCACGCCCTTGGGGCTGCCGCCCGGGGCGACCGCCTTGCCGATCTGCTGCTTGACGGCCACGTTGACCGCGGCCCAGGAGGTGTTGCCGACCGGGTAGAGCTCCGAGGTGGCCAGCTCGCCGAGGAAGGGCTTGAGGTCCTTGTCCTGCTCGGCCCCGTCCATCGTCCGGGACGCGGAGGTGGTGACCGGCAGCAGGTTGTGGTTGCGGGAGAAGTCGAGCACGTTCTTCTCGCTGTAGACGAAGTCGAGGAACTCGCCGATCTCGTCGTCGTGGCCGTTCTTGTTGAAGGCCATCATCCAGTCGGCGACCCCGAGCGTGGCCCGGCTCTCGCCGTCGATCCCCGGCGTCGGCACGGTGCCGAACTCCACGCCCTTCTTCCCGGCCGTCTCGATCAGCGAGGGGTGGCCGTTCAGCATGCCGACGTCGCCGTCGGCGAAGGCGGCGAACGCCTCGGCACGGTCGAGCTTTCCGGGCGCCACCGGGCCGGTCAGGCCCTTGCCGACCAGTTCGTCCTTCAGCCAGGTGACGGTCGCGGTGTTCTCCGCGGAGTCGAAGCCGTAGGAGCCCAGGGAGTCGACGTAGCCGCCGTTGCCGCTGAGCAGCCACTGCATGGTCTCGGCCTGCGCCTCCTCCGGGCCGAGGGGCAGCGCGTAGGGGTACTTCACGCCCTCCGCCTTGAGCGCCGCGGCGTTCGCGGCGAGGTCGTCCCAGGTCTTCGGCGGGGTGAGGCCGGCCTTCTCGAACAGGGTCTTGTTGTAGAACAGCACGCGCGTGGAGGCGGCGAACGGCATGCCGTACTGCACTCCGTTGACCTGGCCCGCGTTGGCCAACTGCGAGACGAAGTCGGCCTGGACGGGGATGGAGAGCACGTCGTCGGCCTTGTGGAGCAGGCCCTGGGCGGCGTAGTCGGCGTAGGCGCCGATCTGGGCCATGTCCGGCGGGTCGCCCGCGTCGACCATCTTCTTGACCTCGCGGTCGACGTCGTTCCAGGAGTGGACGCTGACGTCGATCTTCACGCCCGGGTGCTCGGTCTCGTACCGCTCCGTCAGCGCGGCCCAGTACTTCTCGGAGCTGTCGGCCCCGCCGGTGCCGTAGTCGGCGGCGACCAGTCTCAGCGTCACGTCGGAGGAGCCCTTGCCGGCACCGCATCCGCCGAGGACTCCCGTCAGTCCCAGTGCGGACACCACCGCGATCGTCCTTGCCAAGCCCCGACGCTGCACTGCTTCCTGCCCCAACCCGGCGCTCTGCGCCATCCGTTCGAAGGTTTTCCGGTAGTCCGATATTCGGAATAAGGTCTACACCACGTAAGTGGACTAGACCTCTTGCGGGTCCCGGGGCCACACTGTTCCACGTGAAACACGTCATCGCCCTCGATGTGGGCGGCACCGGGATGAAGGCCGCCCTGGTCGGAGCGGACGGCGAGCTGCTGCACCAGGCCCGCCGCGCCACCGGCCGGGACCGCGGCCCGGACGCGGTCGTCGCCGGCATCCTCGGCTTCGCCGCCGAACTCCGCGCCCATGGCGTCGAGCGCTACGGCGAGCCCGCCTCCGCCGCCGGCCTCGCCGTCCCCGGCATCGTCGACGAGACGGAGGGCGTCGCCGTCTACTCCGCCAACCTCGGCTGGCGCGACGTCCCGCTGCGCGCCCTGCTCGCCCAGCGGCTCGGCGGCCTCCCCGTCGCCCTCGGCCACGACGTCCGCACCGGCGGGCTCGCCGAGGGCCGCGTCGGGGCGGGCCGGGGCGCCGACCGGTTCCTGTTCGTCCCGCTGGGCACCGGCATCGCGGGCGCCATCGGCATCGACGGCCGGGTGGAGGCGGGCGCGCACGGCTTCGCCGGAGAGATCGGCCACATCGTCGTACGGCCCGGGGGCGCCCCCTGCCCGTGCGGTCAGCGCGGCTGCCTGGAGCGGTTCGCGTCCGCGGCGGCGGTCGGCGAGGCCTGGGCGGCGGCCTGCGGCGACCCGGGCGCGGACGCGGCCGACTGCGCCCAGGCCGTGGAGTCCGGCGACGTACGGGCCCGGGAGGTCTGGCAGGAGGCCGTCGACGCCCTCGCCGACGGGCTGGTCACCGCGCTCACCCTGCTGGACCCGCGCACCCTGATCATCGGTGGCGGGCTGGCCGAGGCAGGGGAAACCCTGTTCGCACCCCTGCGGGAGGCGGTCCGGCGGCGGGTCACCTTCCAGAAACCGCCGTCCCTGGTCCCGGCCGTCCTCGGGGACACCGCCGGATGCCGGGGCGCGGGGCTCCTCGCCTGGGACCTCCTCGAGGCCACCGCTGCCACCACCCCTGACACCGCCCCCACCGCCCCCTCGGACGACTCCTCGGAGGTAACCGCCTGATGGCCCCCACGAAGGTTCTCACCGGTGCCCGGGTGGTACTGCCCACCGGGACCGTGGACGACGGCCGCGTGACCGTCGACGGCACGCGCATCACCGCCACGGCCCCCGCGAACGCCCCCTCCGACACTCCTGAAAGCGCCGCCGAGACGCTCGACCTGACCGGTCACTGGCTGGTCCCCGGCTTCGTCGACCTCCACAACCACGGCGGCGGCGGCGCGTCCTTCACCTCCGGAACGGTCGACGACGTCCTCAAGGGCATCCACACCCACCGCCTGCACGGCACCACCACCCTGGTCGCCTCGACCGTCACCGGCGACCTGGACTTCCTCGCCCGGCGCGCGGGCCTGCTGGCGGAACTGGCCGAGCAGGGCGACATCGCCGGCGTCCACTTCGAGGGGCCGTTCATCTCACCGTGCCGCAAGGGCGCGCACTCCGAGGAACTGCTGCGCGACCCCGACCCGGCGGAGGTCCGCAAGCTGATCGACGCGGCGCACGGCCACGCGAGGATGGTCACCCTCGCCACCGAACTGCCCGGCGGCCTCGACTCCGTACGCCTGCTGGCCGAGCACGGCGTGATCGCGGCCGTCGGCCACACCGACGCGACGTACGAGCAGACCGTGGCGGCCATCGACGCGGGCGCCACGGTCGCCACCCACCTGTTCAACGCGATGCCGGCGCTCGGCCACCGCGCCCCCGGCCCGGTCACCGCCCTCCTGGAGGACGAGCGGGTCACGGTCGAGCTGATCAACGACGGTACGCATCTGCACCCGGCCGCCCTCCGGCTGGCGTTCCGTCACGCGGGCCCCGGGCGGGTGGCGTTCATCACGGACGCGATGGACGCGGCCGGTTTCGGCGACGGCCGCTACATGCTCGGCCCGCTGGAGGTGGACGTCGAGGACGGCGTGGCCCGCCTGGTGGAGGGCGGCTCCATCGCGGGCTCGACGCTCACCCTGGACCGTGCGCTCAAGCGTGCGGTGACCGTCGACGGGCTGCCCGTCGAGCACGCGGTGGCGGCCCTGTCCGCCAATCCGGCCCGGCTGCTGGGCATGGACGACCGGATCGGCTCCCTGGAACCCGGCAAGGACGCCGACCTGGTGGTCCTCGACGCGGAGTTCACCCTCAGGGGCGTGATGCGCCGGGGTGAGTGGGTGGTCGATCCCCGACGGGGCTGATCCGTCCGCCGGTCAGGAGCCGTCCGCCGGTCAGGAGCTGGTGGCCGGTCAGAGTCGGTGGCCGGTCTCAGGGGTGGGCCGACCGCCGTCTGTTTGGCATGATCAGGACCCCGGTGTTCCGGAACCCCGGAACGCACAGCAGACGGCGAACGCCAGACGTAGCCAAGGGGGGAGGTCGGCCCGGTGATCCTCACGGTCACGCTGAACACCGCTCTCGACATCACCTACCGCGTACCGGCCCTGCGCCCGCACGCCTCCCACCGGGTCACCGAGGTGATCGAACGCCCCGGCGGCAAAGGCGTCAACGTGGCCCGGGTGCTCGCCGCCCTCGGCCACGAGGTGACGGTCACCGGCTTCGCGGGCGGCCTCACCGGACGGCTCCTGCGGGACCGGCTCACCCCCGTGCCGGGCCTGGTGGACGCGCTGGTCCCGGTGTCCGGCCCGACCCGGCGCACCGTCGCCGTGGTCGACGAACGCTCCGGCGCCACCACCCAGCTCAACGAGCCCGGCCCCACCGTCTCCGCCGCCGAGTGGAACGCCTTCCAGGAGGTCTACGAGGACCTGCTGGCCGGTGTCTCGGCGGTGGCCCTGTGCGGCAGCCTGCCCCCGGGCGTCCCGGTCGGCGCCTACGCCGGGCTGATCCGCACCGCCCGCGCCGCCAAAGTCCCCGTCCTCCTCGACACCAGCGGCGCGGCCCTGCGCCGCGGGGTCGCGGGCCGCCCCGACATCCTCAAGCCCAACGCCGACGAACTGGCCGAACTCACCGGCTCCCACGAGCCCTCGCGCGCCACCCGGGACGCCCGCCGCCGCGGCGCCGGCGCGGTGGTCGCCTCCCTCGGCCCGCAGGGGCTGCTCGCGGTGACCCCGGAGGGCCACTGGCACGCGGCTCCACCGGCCGCCCTGCACGGCAACCCGACCGGCGCCGGCGACTCGGCCGTCGCGGGCCTGCTCTCGGGCCTGGTCACCGGACTGCCCTGGCCGGACCGCCTCGCCCGCGCGGTCGCGCTGTCGGCGGCGACGGTCCTGGCACCGTCCGCGGGCGAGTTCGACCGGGGGACCTACGAGGAACTGCTCGGACGGGTGGCGATCACAGAGGAGGCCGGCGCGGCCTGAGCCATGCCGGGCGAAGCGGCGGCGCCACCCTTTTCGACGTTCTCGACCACGAGCCGGCCACCGTCGTTTCCTGTGGTCGGCTGCTTCCTGCGGTCAGCTCGGCGGTTCCTCCGTCAGCCAGAACTGGTCGAGGATGGCGTTGCACTGGTTGCCCTCGTTGCACGCGAGCTCGATGGTGTTCGTGCCGTCGGCCAGGTTCACGTTGGACCAGGTGTCCTTCCAGCCCTTTTCCCAGTCGCCCTTGGGTGTTCCGCCGAAGTTCCTCATGTCCATCGGCCGGGTCGAGGCCTTGCCGTTGACCACCACGGTCGCGTTGGTGTCCTCACCCGGCGTGGCGTAGCCCACGTAGAACCGGTAGGTGCCTTCCTTGATGCCGTTGACGGTCCAGGTGACCTTCGCGCCCACCTTGTCGAAGCCCGCCACATAGACGCCGCCGTCGGCCTTCGCGCCCTTGATGTCCGAGGCCGTGGCCGTTCCCCCGTCCAGGCGGAGCGTCTTCGCGTCGCTGCTCGGCAGTTCGGCCGCTTCCTCCTCCTTCTCGTCGCCGCTGCTGCTCGCCGACGGGCTCGGCTCGGAGCTTTCCTGGGACTGGGTCGGGGACGCGTCCGCCTGGTTGTCGCCCTTGTCGTCCTTGTCGTCGCCGCTGAGCATGGCCACGCTGATGCCGATGACCACCGCGGCGACCACCGCGACGGCGCCGATGAGCAGGCCCTTGGTGTTCGGGCCGCGGCCCCGGCCGCCGCCGCCGTGCGAGGACTGGTGCGACTGGGTCGTGGCGGCACCGCCCGGCAGCGTCTCCGGTGCCGCGTAGTGCGCGGCCGGCTGGCCGTAGGTGCCCTGCTGCGGCGGTGCCTGCGGAGCGGGGGCCTGCTGGCCGTACTGGCGGGTCCCGACCGGCCGCACCCGGTTGACCGAGTTCGGATAGCCGTAGCCCCCGGACGGCGGTTGGGCTCCGTTGGCCTGCCCGTCGGCGTAGAGGTAGCCGAACGGGTCGTCGTCCTCGGGCGTGCTCGCGCCGTTGTTGCCGGGCGTCATCCCTTGGTGCTCCTAGGTGCGGGTCGGTTGCGGTACGAGTGGTGAGAAAGGCGAGCCTACCCCCACCCGATGACCCGATCGGGTGACTCTCGCCGCATCAACTCACTGATCTGCGGTTCATCCCGCGCGCCGGTGCTGTTTGGGACGAGATCGTTTCTCGACGTACATCCGCTCGTCAGCGGATTTCAACACCTCGTCCGCGGTCATGCCGCAGTGTGCCCATCCGATGCCGAAACTGGCGCCCACCCGCACGGCCCGCCCCTCGGCCCGGATGGGCTGGATGATCTCGTTGCGCAGCCGTACGGCGAGGTCCTGGGCGTCGGCCCGGCCGAGCCCGTTGGCGAGGATCACGAACTCGTCGCCGCCGAGCCGGGCCACGGTGTCGCCGTCCCGGACACCGGCGCTGAGCCGGCGGGCGACCTCGATGAGGACCGCGTCACCCGCGTTGTGCCCGAACCGGTCGTTGATCGACTTGAAACCGTCGAGGTCGCAGAAGAGCACGGCGAGACCCTTGGCACCGTCGTCGCGGCCCTCGTCGGGGGCGACGGCGTGCACATGGTGGTCGTAGCCCTCGAACGTCTCGGCCTCGGGCGGGAAGTCGAAGTCGTGGCCCCGGTCGAAGGCGGGCGGGCCGTGGGCGGCGTCCTGGGAGTCGAAGGGCTCGAAGGACTCGAAGGCGGCCAGGGAGTCGGCCACGGCGGCGGGCAGTACGCCCTGCGGGCGCTGCCGGCACAGGCGGGCGGAGAGCCGGGCACGCAGCTCGGCGGAGTTCGGCAGACCGGTGAGGGAGTCGTGGGAGGCGCGGTGGGCGAGGTGCAGCTCGCGGCGCTTGCGCTCCTCGATGTCCTCGACGTGGGTGAGCAGGAAGCGCGGCCCGTCGGCGGCGTCGGCGACGACGGAGTTGCGCAGGGACACCCAGAGGTAGGTGCCGTCCCTGCGGGCCAGCCGCAGTTCGGCGCGGCCGCCCTCGGCGGAGGTCCGCAGCAGCGTGCCGATGTCCTCGGGGTGCACGAGGTCGGAGAAGGAGTAGCGGCGCATCGCGGAGGCGGGGCGGCCGAGCAGTCGGCACAGCGCGTCGTTGGTGCGCAGGATGCGGCCGTGCTGGTCGCCGCCCAGCTCCGCGACGGCCATGCCGGAAGGGGCGTACTCGAAGGCCTGCCGGAAGCTTTCCTCACTGGCACGCAGGGCCTGCTGCTCGCGCTCCAGGCGGACCAGGGCGCGCTGCATGTTGGAGCGCAGCCGGGCGTTGCTGATCGCGATGGCGGCCTGGAAGGCGTACATCTGGAGCGCTTCGCGGCCCCAGGCGCCGGGCAGCCGGCCGTTGCGCGGGCGGTCCACGGAGAGCACGCCGATCAGCTCGCCGCAGGTCTCGCCGCCCTGCGGGCCGGGCGCGTACATCGGGGCGAAGAGCCGGTCGGAGGGGTGCCACTCGTCCTCGAAGCGGGGGGCGGGGCCGTCGGTGTACCACTGGGGGACGTCGTCGTCGTCGAGGACCCAGCCCTCGGTGTGCGGTATGAAGATCAGGTCGCCCCAGGCCTCGCCCATGGAGAGACGGCGCTCCCAGGAGTCGCGTGAGCCGACCCGGCCGGTGATGAGGGCCTCGGCGGCGGCGTTGCCCGAGAAGGCGGCCACGACCAGGTTGTTGTCGGGGCGTACGAGGTTGACGCAGGCCAGTTCGTAGCCGAGGGCGTCGACGGCGCCGTCGGCGACGGTCTGCAGGGTGTCGGCCAGACTGCGGGCCGAGTTCATGGCGGCCATGGCCTGGTGGAGTTGCCGCAGGGAGGCAAGACGGACGTAGGGCTCAGAATCGGTCTCCATGCTCACCCTCCCCCCGGGACCTCGCGGCGGATCAAGCGATCTCATCGACGTATCGTCCTGGCAGTATCCCCGCCACTGAATCACAGCGCGCTGCCCACCCGGTACACAGGGTCAACAATTACCACCCCTTGTGACTCAAGTCACAACCAAACGTGAACAATTGAGAGGCCTTTCCGGGGTTTCCCCGCGAATTCACCGAAGGTGCCGAGTGTGCATTTCACACCTTTTCCGCAGGGTTTCCCCGCTCGCCCCGCAGGTGGCCCGTACTCCGCTCCGCCTCTGGTCCTAGGTCCCTCCTCGGGCCGGGGCCCGATGCGGTGCGCACGGAGCGGAGATTAGCGTTTCCGGTGTGCCGAACACTTCCGTACCCCCCTCGCCCCCGCCGCCCCCGCCCGCGCCCGCCGCTCCGCCTGCCACCCGGCATGCTGAGGGGGTGAGCAACGACGAGTTCCGTGCCGCCATGTCCCGCCTGGCCGCCGGTGTGGTCCTGGTGACCGCGCAGGAGCCGCCGCTGGACCCGGACGACCCGCGGGCGCCGGCCGGCGAGGACGTGGGCATGACGGCGACGGCGTTCCTGTCGGTCTCCCTGGACCCGCCCCTGGTACTGGTCAGCCTGCGCGAGGGCTCCCGCATGGACGACCTGCTCGACGAGCAGCCGCTGTGGTCGGTCTCCGTGCTGTCCGAGAGCCAGCGGCACATCGCGGGCCGCTTCTCGATGAAGGGCCGGATCAGCGACCGCCTCCTCTTCGCCGACATCCCGTACATACGGGGCGAGCACAGCGGGGCCCCGCTGGTGGGCGGTGCCCTCGCGACCCTGGAGTGCCGCACCGAGCAGCGGGTGCCCGCCGGCGACCACACCCTGGTGATCGGCCGCGTCCTCACGGCGCACCTGCCCAGCGCCGACGGCGGCCCCCTGACCTACTTCCGAGGCCGCTACCGCCACCTGGCCTGAACGCGCCCCGGGCGCTTTCCGGACCGGAAACCCCTTCCACCGAAAGGCGATCGGGCACCTACCCTGCCCAGGTGACGAAGACCACAGGCCTCCGCCTCGAAGAGATCACCCCGAAAAACTTCGACGCCGCCCTCGGCGTACGCGTCCGCCCCGACCAGGAGTTCGCGGTCGCCCCGGTCGTGAAGTCCCTCGCCGAGGCGTACGTCCACTCCGGCTCCGCCTGGCCCCGCCTGATCATGGACGGTGACCGCGCGGTCGGCTTCCTGATGGCCTTCCTCGACGCCGACTGGCACGAGGACGGTGGCAGCGTCGTCCGTTCGGGCCTGTGGCGGCTGAACATCGCCGCCGGGGAACAGGGCAAGGGCTACGGCCGCTTCGCCGTGGAGTCGGTGGCCGCGGAGATCCGCGCCCGGGGCGGCAAGCAGTTCCACGTCACCTGGCACCCCGGCGAGCACGGCCCGGAGGGCTTCTACCTCGGCCTGGGCTTCCGTAAGAACGGGGAGGTCGTCGAGGGCGAGACGGTCGGGGTACTGGACCTGGCCTGACGGCCGGCGGTCCCGGCCCCGGTCCTCCTTCCGCGGATCACCCCCAGTCCCGCGCGGAGCGCCCCCGTTTCGTCTCCGAGCGCTGCTTCTTCTCCCGCAGCCGGCGTTCGTTGATGCCGCGTGGGATGCGGGTCGGCTTGCGGGGCCTGGGCGGGGGCGCGGTGGCCTCGGCGAGGAGCGCGGCGAGGCGCACGGCGGCGGCCTCGCGGTTGCGCCACTGGGAGCGGTGCTCGGAGGCCCGGACGGTGACGACGCCACCGGACAGCCGCCCCGCCAGCCGCTCCAGCGCCCGCTGCTTCCACACCTCGGGCAGCGCGTCGGTGGCGGCGAGGTCGAAGCGGAGCTCCACCTGCGAGTCACTGGTGTTCACATGCTGCCCGCCCGGCCCCGAGGACCTGGAGAAACGCCACATCAGCTCGGCCTCGGGCAGCGAGACGGAGCCACGGATGACATAGGGACCGGACATGCCGTACATGTTCCCGCCTCTGACCGGTCCACGTCACCCGGTTATCCCGGTTATCCCGGTCACCCCCGTCATCCCGGTAAAGAAAGCAAAGCGGCCTGGAACCTCGCGCCCCCCTCTCGCGTTCAAGGGGGTAGCTGTAGCTTCGTAGCCGTACGTACACGAGGGAAGGGACTCCCAACAATGGCTGTAAGCCTGTCCAAGGGTGGCAACGTCTCGCTCACCAAGGAGGCTCCGGGCCTGACCGCCGTCACCGTGGGCCTCGGCTGGGACGTCCGCACCACCACCGGCACGGACTTCGACCTCGATGCCTCCGCGATCGCGGTCAACCCGGGGGGCAAGGTCTACTCCGACGGCCACTTCGTCTTCTTCAACAACAAGCAGACGCCGGACAACACCATCGTCCACACCGGCGACAACCGCACCGGTGAGGGCGCCGGCGACGACGAGGCCATCAACGTCAACCTCGCCGCCCTGCCGGCCGACATCGACAAGATCGTCTTCCCGGTCTCGATCTACGACGCCGAGAACCGCTCGCAGAACTTCGGACAGGTGCGCAACGCCTACATCCGCATCGTCAACCAGGCCGGCGGCGCCGAGATCGCCCGCTACGACCTGTCGGAGGACGCGGCCACCGAGACCGCCATGGTCTTCGGCGAGCTGTACCGCAACGGCGCCGAGTGGAAGTTCCGCGCCGTCGGCCAGGGCTACGCGTCGGGCCTGACGGGCATCGCCCAGGACTTCGGCGTGAACGTCTGACGGACGCCCCGCAGCCCTCTCGGAGCCCCCGGCCGCCCGGCACTTCGCGCACCGCACCACGGCATCGCGAAGCACACCGGCCGGGGGCCCCGGCACGTCCTGGGCGGGGGCACCGGCATACGGGCCGCCCCCCACCCGGGGACCGTCGGGTGGGGCACCGCGTCCGTCGTGACACCATCACCTCCGTGCTCGACATCGGCTACGCCCTCTCCAACCGCTTCCCCGACCCCCCGCAGACCGACTACCGCCGCGTGGACGTCCACGCCCTGCGCCACGACCTCTTCTGCGGCGACGTCTACCTCGCCGACACCGAGGCGGACCGGGAACTGTCCACAGCCTGGGGATGGGTGCCGGTGCTCGACTTCGCATGGGCGCTGTGCGACATCGTGGAACGGATCGACCGGGATCCGGCGGGCTCCCGCGCCTCCCGCCCCCAGTGGGCGGAGCTGGACTTCACCGAGTCCACCGACCGGCTGCTCTTCGAGCGCCGCTTCGGATGGGTGGACATCGAGGCCGAGTGGCTTCCGGCCTCGGAACCGCCCCTGACGTTCTCCCACACCGAACTCCGCCGTGAGGCCCGCGACTTCCTGCACGACCTGCTCGCCGACCTGACCGACCTGCACGAGGACCTCGGCGAGAACCCGGCCGTCTGGACCCTCCAGGCCCGCTACCCCCGCCTGGATTGACCCGCCGCGCTCCCTCCGGCCCTTCCCTGCCGGCCCTGCTGGTCCTGTCGGCTCAGCCCTCCACCCGGATCCCCAGCTCCCCCGCCAGCACCGGCGCCAGATCCAGCAGCTGCCCCGTACTGATCACCGCCCCCGCCAGCCTGTCCACCCCCCGGGCGATCTCCAGCGAAGCGGCACCGCGCAGATCGACGTCCGTCAGGGTGGCCCCGCTGAGATCGACGTCCTTCAGCGCGCAGTCCACGAACTCCACCCGCTCCAGCCTCGCCCCGCCGAAGTCCGGCTCGACCAGGACACAGCCCTCGAAGACGACGTCCCTGAGCCGCGCGGACCGCAGGTTCAGGAAGTCGATCTTCCCGCCGCGGACCAGGACCCGCTCCAGCACCGCCCCGTGCAGCTGTGTCCCCCCGAGCCGCGCGTCCGTCAGCTCGACGTCGCGCAGGGTCGCCCCGGCGAGGTCCGTGCCCACACCCCGCACCTCGGCGAGGACGGAGTCCAGCACCCTGGCCCGGGGCAGCCGGGTCTCGTCCAGCGCGCACCCCGTCACCGCGCAGTCCATGAACCGCGCCCCCGCGCCGTCCTGCCCCGAGAGGTCCAGCTCCCGGAACTCCAGCCCGTCGTAGTCCCCGTCCGGCTCCAGCCCGCCCTCCTCGTACCTCTCCAGCACCGGCAGCCGCAGCTCCGGCCGCCGCGTGCCCTTCACCCCCGCACCGCGCACCGCCCCCGCACCGCCCACCGCTCTCCTCACCATGCGCCCATCCTGCACCCCACCACTGACAATCCCCCCGACCTGCGAGAACCCCGCACATGTCACATCCCGGAGCCCCGAACCGTCGTAGCCGCGAACCGCCCACTCCGCCCGATCCCTCCGACCCCCGTTCCCTCCGCTCCACCCCGACCCCTCCGATCCTCCGATCCTCCGATCCAGCAGGCGCCACCCCGACCGAGGGAGATCTCAGCCATGCACCGCATCACCGTCATCGGCGGCGGCTTCGCCGGACTGACCGCGGCCATCACCGCCGCCGAGGCCGGGGCCGAAGTCACCCTCCACGAGGCCCACCACACCCTCGGCGGCCGGGCCCGCACAGCAGACGGTCCCTACCGCACCAACGAGGGCCCGCACGCCCTCTACAGCGGCGGCCCGCACTGGCCCTGGCTCCGGCAACGCGGCCTCATCGGCCCCCTCGCTCCCCTCCCGCCCCTGGAAGCCACCCGCTTCCGCCTCCGCCACCGGGGCGCACTGCGCCGTACCCCGCCCCTCGCCATGCTGAAGCTGCTGCGCCGCGGCAACGCCCGTGCCCCCGTCGACACCGACTTCCTCACCTGGGCGACCGGCATCACGGGCGAGGAAGGCGCACGGGCCGCCGCCCACTACTCCGCAGTCGCCCTCTTCCACCACGACCCCGGCTCGCTGTCCGCCGCCTATGTGCAGGAACGCCTGCGCCGCGCCACCGCACTGCCCCCCGAGGCCCACTACCCGCGCGGCGGCTGGGGCGGCCTCATCGACCGGATGGCCGCCCACGCCCGGAACCTGGGCGTCCGCGTGGAGACCCTGTCCCGCGTCGACACCCTCCCCACCGACACCCCTGTCGTCGTCGCCACCTCCCTGGACGCCGCCCGCCGGCTCCTCGGCGACCCCACCCTGACCTGGCCGAGCGGCCGCACCGTCCTCGTCGACCTCGCCCTGCGCACCCGGCGCGGCGACGCGTTCGTCGTGTCCGACCTGGACGCGACCGGCTGGCTGGAACGGTTCACCGCCCAGGACCGCACCCTCGCCCCGGCCGGAGAACAGCTCATCCAGGGTCAGATCCCCATCGCCCCGCACGAGTCCAAGTCCCACGGGACCGCCCGCGCCGAAGAACTCCTGGACCTCGCCTTCGACGGCTGGCGGGAGCGCGTCACCTGGCGGCGGGAGGCGGTCGCGGCCGGACGCACCGGCGCCGTCGACCTGCCGGGCACCAGCTGGCGCGACCGGCCCGCCGTCGACCGCGGCCACGGCGTCCACCTCGCCGGCGACCAGGTCGCCGCCCCCGGCGTGCTCTCCGAGGTCTCCTTCACCAGCGCCCTCACCGCCGTCTCCCTCGCCCTGCGCCTGGACCTGGACCTGGGCCCCCACAAGCTTGACCTCAAGCGGGCTTGAGGTTGAACAGTGGGGGCGCTGTCGAAGCCGCATCGCACCCCTGGGAGCCTCATGCACGCCGTCCGCCTGTACGCCTTCGGCCCGGCCGAGAACCTCGTCCACGAGCAGGTCGAGGAGCCGCGACCCGACCCCGGCCAGGTCCGTATCGCCGTCCGGGCCGCCGGAGTCCACCTCCTGGACACCGCGCTGCGGCAGGGCCACCAGGGACCCGCGCCCGCCCCGACGACCCTGCCCACCGTCCCCGGCCGCGAAGTCGCCGGAGTGGTCGACGCGTTGGGCGACGGCACGCCGGCCGGCTGGCTCGGCAAGCGCGTCGTCGCCCACCTCGGCTTCGCCCCCGGAGGCTACGCGGAGCTCGCCGTCACCGACGCCGACCGCCTCCACGAGATCCCCGAGCGCCTCGACTTCGCCCAGGCCGTCGCCATGATCGGCACCGGCCGCACGGTCATGGGCATCGTGCAGTTCGCCGAGCCCGGCCCCGGCGACGTGGTCCTCGTCCCCGCCGCGGCCGGCGGCATCGGCACCCTCCTCGTCCAGTACGCCAAGAACGCCGGCGCCACCGTCATCGGCCTCGCCGGCGGCCCCGGGAAGACAGCCCGCGTGGCGGCGAACGGCGCCGACCTCGCCGTCGACTACACCGACCCGGCCTGGCCCGAGCGGCTCTCCGCCCACCAGGGCGACATCACCCTCGTCTACGACGGCGTCGGCGGCGACACCGCCCGCGTGGCGGTCACCCTCCTCGCCCCCGGCGGCCGCCACGTCGTCTTCGGCTGGTCCGCTCAAGGCCTCGACAGCACCGGCCCCTACCTCGTCGACGGCGTCTCCCTCAACGTCCTCGGCCCCGAGATGATGCGCAGGGCCGGCGGCGCCGACCCCGTACGCACCCTCGAACTGCGCGCCCTCACCGAAGCCGCCGAAGGCCGGCTCACCCCCGCCGTCCACCGCTTCCCCCTCGCCGAGGCCGCCTCCGCCCACCGCGCCCTGGAGAGCCGGGGCACGACCGGGAAAGTCGTCCTGGAGCCGTGAGCATCGCACTATCGTGCCCACCGTGATCCACGTACCCGAGGAACTCGCGGCGGCACAGGAGAAGTTCAACGGCGAGGCGGGCCGCGCCTTCGTCTCCGGGCTGCCCGGGCTGACCGCCGCCTTCCTGGACCACTGGGACCTGCGGGTCACCGGCGCGCCGATGCACGGCGTGAGCGCCCTGGTCCTCCCCGTCGACCGCGCGGACGGCACACCGGCCGTGCTGAAGCTCCAGATCCCGGACGAGGAGACCGAGGGCGAGCCCGTCGCCCTGCGCACCTGGAACGGCGACGGAGCCGTCCGCCTGCTGGACCACGACGCCTCCACCGGCACCCTGCTCCTGGAACGCCTCGACCCCGCCAGGACACTGGCCCGCCTGCCCGACGTCCGCGAGGCCGTCCTGGTCATCGCCCGCCTCCTGGCGCACCTCACCAGCACCCCCGCCCCGGCGGGCCTGCGCCGCCTCGGCGACATCGCGCACGCCCTGCTGGAGCGGGCTCCCGGAGCCCTGGCCCGTATCCCGGACCCGGCCGTCCGCCGCACCGTCGCCGACTGCGCCGCGGCCCTGCGGGAGGTGGCGGACGAATCGGGCGACCGCCTCCTGCACTGGGACCTGCACTACGACAACGTCCTGGCCGCCGACCGCGCCCCCTGGCTCGCCATCGATCCCAAGCCACTCGCCGGCGACCCCGGCTTCGACCTCTGGCCCGCCCTGGCCAACCGCTTCGACGCCGACGACGCCAACGACACCGCCGACACCGCCTGGCGCTTCGACGCGCTCACCGACGTCCTCGGCCTGGACCGCGACCGGGCCCTCGCCTGGACCCACGCCCGCCTGCTCCAGAACTGCCTGTGGCACATCGAGAACGGCCGCCCCCCGTCCCCCCTCGACCTCGAGATCGCCCACCGCCTGCGCCGTCGCCCCCCACGATCCGCACCCACCCCACCGACACCGTGATCACCAGGCGGGCAAAGCGGCTGCGCGACGGGATGACCACGCCGCGGGTCGTCGGCCCCTTGGCAGCCCTGGAATCAGCACCTGGCTTCGGTCGACCCGCTCAAGGCGTGCCGCTGCCCTGCCGGTCACCCCCGAACTGGCTCACCACCATCACGAGGAGACCGGTCAGCAGAAGCCCGCTCCCCGCAAAGGTCCCGAACTGCCGGATGCCGATGCCGCTGATCACCAGCCCGAAGACCACCTGACAGCACAGGCCGAAGCCGGCCACCAACTGACCCCAGCCGTAGAGACGAACGCGGCGGACGTGACGCCGGTTCCAGGGAAGCACCCAGCCACGGGTGACCGCTGCTACGCCCGAAGCAGCGAAGAGCAACGCCACCGCCACAGAAGGTAGGACGAGATAAAGCCGCATGGTTCCCCTCCCGGCGCGCCGGCCCTCCGCCGGACACCGGCGTGATCATGACACCCACCGCGGTCCGCGTCCACACGCTTCCGGCGGGGTACGGCTCCCCGCCGGCGCGATCCTGAACGAACTCGGTGTGGACATGCCGACCACCATGGAGATCCCGCGGCACACCCGGATCAGCCGGACCCACCGGCACGTGCAGGGCGGGCCCACCTCCCCAGGGACGCGCCACGCCGCCCGCGCCCGCCGTCGACACCGCACCCCCTGAACAAAAACCCCAGGTCAGAACTTTCTGACCTGGGGTTTTCAGGAGAGCCCCCTGAAGGCCGGACCTTGGGCCCCCGGCCCACGGACACCCTTGTCGACCGTGCCGGACCGCTTGCTCCGGCACTCCTGGGGCACACGAGCCGTGATGACCGACTCCGCGGTCCGCGCACCACCGAGACGGCCAGCGGTCGCCCCGAACAAGGACCTACCAGAAACTGGGACCAGACCGGCACAGGACGACTTGAGGACCACGAGGGATGGAGCGGTACCAGTACAAGCACACCTTCGGGAGGGTGCGGTGGTCCCGGTGCCTGCCTGCCGCCGTGCTCCTCGCCTCGGTCCTCATCGACCTGGCCTGGCCGGAAGTCAACACCTTTCCCCTGCTGGCGGCTGTCTCCGTGATCGCGGCACCGATGCTCTCCCTGGCCTGGACGATCGCCAGTGGTGCGGCGGCCTGCCTGGTCGGGCTGTTCCTGACCTTTCTCGAAAGCAAGGAGCTCTTCACCCGCTCGGATCTCATCGGGCTCTCGACCATCGCCATCCTGACCGTCGTCGCGGCGTTCCTCAACCGGATGTTCGCACGCGAACGGGAACAGCTGAGAACCTCCCGGGAGGTGGCGGAGGCCGTCCAGCGCGCGGTGCTGCCGGCCGTGCCCGATCGTGTCCGGGGGCTGGCCGTCGCCGCCCGGTATCAGGCGGCCCAGGAAGAGGCCCTGATCGGCGGCGACCTCTATGCGCTCTACGACACCCCCTACGGCCTCCGCACGGTGATCGGCGACGTCCGCGGCAAAGGCACGCGGGCGGTCACCCTGGTCAACACCCTGCTGGGCTCCTTCCACGCGGCGGCCCTTCAGCTGCCGGACCTGCCCGCCGTCGTCCGCAGCGTGGAAGTACAGCTGCAGGACGTCAAGAGCCACCGGGACGATACGACGTACGAGGACTTCGTCACCGCCGTCGTCGTCGAGGTCTCCCCCGACCGTTCCGTGCTGCGCATGGCGAACCGGGGCCACCCGGCGCCGCTGATGGTCCACGACGGCGAGGTGACCGTCCTGGAACCGGAGGAGCCGTCACTGCCGCTGGGCCTGGGCGACCTGGCCGGGCCCGAGGTCCCGGTGGACGAGTTCGTGTGGCCCCCCGGCGCCACGCTCGTGATGTTCACCGACGGCATCACCGAAGCCCGCGACCGAAACGGCGTCTTCTTCGACCCCGTCCCCCCGCTGACCGGCCCCCTCCCCCCGGACCCCGGGGCCGTACTGGACGCCATGCTCGCCGCTCTGTTCCGGCACACCGAAGAACTCGAGGACGATGCCGCGGCCCTCGCGATCACCCATGTCCCGGTCGGCAGCGTGGGACGAGATCCCTCCACCACACCGCAGGCCGGTGGATCGTGGAGGTGACGGCAGCGGAACCTCAGTGGCCGAGCCGGGGGTGCCCACGATCCTGAAAACCCTCATGGCGGCTCACCGGCGCCCTCGGCACAGCGCCGCAAGAGGTCCGGGCAGCCTCTCTTCAGTGGCTGCACCGCTCATTTCCACAGAGCCTCGCGGCGATGCCGAGGGCGAGAAGAAGGCCCGGTGGAAGAAGCCCGAGTAACGGAGAACCCCGGGTCACAAACTATGTGACCCGGGGTTTCCAGTGGAGCCCCCTGTCGGATTCGAACCGACGCCCTACGCATTACAAGGCCTGCAAGATCGTCCCGGATCGTGCCAGGCGGTGCCGCCGAATCTTGTTTCCGCTGATCAAAGACGTGCAACCTTGATCGATGTGACGCCGGGTCCGCCCTGTGCCGCCCCGTCCGCGCACGCAGCGCTCACGCGATCCGGCGGGCTCTCCCCGCCCTGCACGAACGGGCTGCGGCACGGGGCCGCCCCAGGGCTCCGCCGCGCTGCGCGACCGCCCGATCGGTTCAAACAGAAGAGGACCCCGGGAGCGCAGAACCGCCCTTGTACGCCGAGCAGATGCTCGAAGAGCGCCCCTGGGCCGACCGTGCCACCCCAAGCAGTCTCAGTGCCGCCTCCGGCAGTTCACGGCCTTTGAGCCACACGGCGTGCAGCAGCCTGCGCAGCGGGACCGCCGGGTCGACCTCGACCTCGACCAGGCGGCCGTGGTCCACGTCCTCGTGAACGGCCAGCGCGGAGAGCACCGCGGGCGCCAGGCCCCGGACGACCGCGCTGCGCAGGGGCGCGGTGGAGCCCAGTTCGAGGACCGGCACGGCCACACCGTCGTACGGGCGCAGCGCCTTCTCCAGGGTTTCGCGGCTGCCGGAGCCGGGCTCGCGCAGCAGCAGCGGGGTGTCGGCGAGTTCGCGGCCGCTCAGCGGGCGGCGGCGCCGGGCCCAGGGGTGACCGGGGGCCACGACCACGGCGAGGCGGTCCCGGCCGACCACGGTGCGGTGCAGGTCGTCCGGCACCCAGGGGCCCTCGACGAAGCCCAGGTCGCACCTCCTGCGGCGCAGCGCCTCGATCACCCCTGAGCTGTTGGTGACGGTGAGCCCGACATGGGTGTCGGGCTCCTCCTCGCGCAGCGCGACCAGCCAGCCCGGCATCAGTTCCTCGGCGATGGTCAGGCTCGCGGTCACCAGGAGCCGGTGGTCCTGCCGGGATCGCAGCGCGGCGGCGCCCTCGACCAGCGCCTCGGCCTGTTCGAGCAGGGAGCGCGCCCAGTCGCCGACCACGGCACCGGCCGGGGTGAGCCGGGAGCCCGAGGTGGAGCGGTCGAGCAGTCGCAGGCCCAGACGCCGCTCCAGCGTGCGCATCCGGGCGCTCGCGGAGGGCTGGCTGATGCGCAGCCGCACGGCAGCCCGCCCCAGGCTCCCGGTCTCGGCGACGCAGACCAGCAGTTGCAGGGCGTGCAGATCGGGGAGCGGTCGTGGATGCGCGTCGGAGGCCTCAGGAGTCATAGGAAAACCCTATGACCTGCCCACGAGATCACATCTAGTGGGCACCGCCCACCCGGCGCACGCTGAAAGCCATGGTTCTCTCCGGCCCCGAACGCCGCACGTCCGTGCACCGCGCCCCGCCCCCCGCCGCCCCGCATGAAGAAAGCGTCGTGCCGGGCCTCGCGCTCGCCGCCATCGGTGTGGCGGCGGCCTTCGGGGTGCACGCGCTGGTGCCCGCCGTACCGGTGCTCACCGCGGCCGTCGTGCTCGGCGTCGTCGTGGCGCATCTGCCGGGAGTCGCTCCTCTCGTACGCGGTGCCGCCCGGCCCGGTTTGTCCATGGCGGGCAAGCGGCTGATGCGGCTCGGCATCGTGCTGCTCGGCCTGAGACTGAGCCTCGGCGACGTGGCCGGACTCGGCTGGCAGACCCTGGTCATGGTGGTCGGCGTCGTCCTGGTCACGTTCTTCGGGACGCAGTGGCTGGGCCGCAGGATCGGCCTCTCCGACAGCCTGTCGCTGCTCGTCGCCACCGGCTACTCGATCTGCGGCGCCTCCGCGATCGGCGCGGTCAGCGGCATGCTCGGCAAGGACAGGGGCGACAAGCGGTACGAAGCGGAGGTCGCCTCGTCGGTCGCCCTGGTGACGCTCTGCGGCACCCTCGCCATCGCCGTACTGCCGCTGCTCAAGACCCCGCTCGGCCTGGACGCGACGGAGTTCGGGCGCTGGGTCGGCGCCGGCGTGCACGATGTCGGGCAGGTCGTCGCCACCGCCCAGACCGCCGGGCCGCAGGCGCTGACCGAGGGGGTCCTGGTCAAGCTGATCCGGGTCGCGATGCTGGCGCCGCTGGTCGCGGGAGTGGCACTGAGCCGCCGCAAGAACGCCGGGCACCCCGTGGACGGCGACGGCCGCCGGCCCGCCCTGCTGCCCCTGTTCGTCGTGGGATTCCTGGCGATGGTCGTACTGCGCAGCACCGGACTGCTCGGCAGCGGAGTGCTCGACGCCGCGGACACCGTGCAGGAACTGTTGCTCGCCGCCGCCCTGCTCGGCCTCGGCAGCGCCGTGCACCTGCCGACCCTGGCCCGTTCCGGCGGCCCGCGGATGGCACTGCTCGGCCTGGGTTCGTGGCTGGTCGTCGCGGCCGCAGCGTACGCCGGGGTCATGCTGACGACCTGAGGGCCCGTCGCGGCGCCACGCGCTCCTCGTCGGGGTCGATGAGCGGCCTCGTACCCCACGTACCCACCGTCCCAGGACCACGCTCTCGTCCGGGTGCCGAACGACGTGGTTCGGCACGCGCGCTGCCGCAGCTCTCCGGGCAGGCGCAACCGGCGGGTGCGGCGTTCCTGCTTTCCTGAGCGGCCCTGCGCGGTGCCGAGGGCGAGAAGAAGGCCCGGTGGAAGAAGCCCGAAGAGTAGAGCCGGCACCCCGTCGTGGGACGCGCCGTGCCCCGAGCAACAGAGAACCCCGGGTCACAAACTATGCGGCCTGGGGTTCTCAGTGGAGCCCCCTGTCGGATTCGAACCGACGACCTACGCATTACAAGTGCGTTGCTCTGGCCATCTGAGCTAAGGAGGCGCCGCGCACGCGCGGAACGCGCGAGGGCGGGTCCACTGTACACAGAGCGGCTTTCGCCGGGCCACGCGCTTGAGGGCGGCGGGCCCGGCCCGCTCACTCCAGGCCGTACGCGAAGGTGTACGGCACCTTCGTCTCCCCGTGCCGGTAGGTGAACTCTCCGGTGCCGTGCAGTCCGGCCAGTTCGCCGGTGCCCGAGCCCTCGACGACCTCGAAGGAGCAGTGGACGGTCCCGTCGGGGTCGAAGCGTCCGCGCTCCTCGACGACGAAGGTGCCCTCGCGCCCGTCGAGGCGGCCGCGGAGGAGTTCCATTCCCGCGAAGGAGCCGGTCGTGGCGGTCAGGTAGGAGATGGAGTAGTCGCAGGTGGTGGACTCGGCCTCGATGCCGCCCGTGAAGGCGTTGGTGACGGTGGCGTGGGCGAGCCGGGGGTGGGTGTCCTCCGGGCCCACGGGGGCCTCCTTCCAGTCGGCGAAGGTGAAGTGGCCGGTGGTCCGGGTGGTGGGCATGGGGGGCTCCTTCTGTCGTGTTCGGTCGTGCCGTCGGCGAGGGTCGTGCCGCGGCGGCCCGGCGGGACCATCCTGGGAGCCGTACCTGACATCTCCTGTCAGGTACGGCCGGGGCGCGGGAGAATGCCTCCCGTGCGTGCCGACCGGCTTCTCTCCCTGCTCCTGCTGCTGCAGAACCGCGGACTGATGACCGCCCCCGAACTCGCGGCGGAACTGGAGGTGTCGGTGCGCACCGTGTACCGGGACGTCGAGGCGCTCGGCGCGGCCGGGGTGCCGGTCCGGGGTGAGCGCGGGCCGGAGGGCGGCTACCGCCTGATGGAGGGGTACCGCACCCGGCTGACCGGGCTGACCGACGCGGAGGCCGGTTCGCTGTTCCTGGCCGGGCTGCCGGGGCCGGCCGGGGACCTCGGTCTGGGGGCCGTACTGGCGAGTGCCCAGCTGAAGGTTGAGGCCGCCCTGCCCGGCGCGCTCGCGGAGCAGGCGCGCCGGGTGCGTGAGCGGTTCCACCTGGACGCCCCCGCCTGGTTCCGCGACGCGGACCCGGTGCCGCACCTGGAACGGATCGCCGGAGCGGTGTGGGAGCGGCGGGTGCTGCGCACCCGTTACCGGCGCTGGCGGGGCGAGGTGCACCGGGAGGTCCGCCCCCTGGGGCTCGTGCTGAAGGGCGGCATCTGGTACCTCGTGGCGCTGGCCGGGGCCCCCGAGAACTCCGAGGCCCCCAAGAGCTCCGAGAGCTCCGAGAGCATCGTGCGCACCTACCGGGTGTCGCGTTTCCAGGCGGTGGAGGAGACGGGTGAGGTGTTCACCCGTCCCGCCGGGTTCGCTCTCGCCGCGTACTGGGCGGAGTCCTCCCGGCGGCTGGAGGGGGCGCTGCGGCAGGGCACCGCGCGGCTGCGGCTCTCGCCCCGCGGACAGAAGCTGCTGCCGATGCAGTTCGGGGCGGCGGGCGTCCGGGCGCTGCGGGACGCGGGGCCGCCGGACGGCGCGGGACGGGTCGAGGTGGAGCTGTCCGTCGAGTCGGAGGCGGTCGCCGTCGGCGATCTGCTCCGGCTCGGCACCGAGGCGGAGGTGCTCGGTCCGCCGGGGCTGCGGCAGGCGGTCGCGGAGGCCGTGGCGGTGCTCGCCGAGCGTTACGCGGCCGGGCGGTGACACCGGCCGGCGACACCGGCCGGCGAAAGTTTCCGCGAAGTTCACATGACCTCGGGTACTGACAGATCAGGTGAACGCGGGTACCGTCCTGTGCCAGTTCGCTTCCGTGGACTGCACCACTCGGAACCACAACGGAACATCCCGTCGTGGCACCACCTTCCTACTCGGATCGTCCGGCACGTTCCTGCCGGTAGAAGGGGGCCCATTCACCATGGCCACTGTCACGTTCGACAAGGCGACCCGGATCTACCCCGGTTCGACCAAGCCCGCCGTGGACGCGCTCGAGATCGACATCGAGGACGGGGAGTTCCTCGTGCTCGTCGGCCCGTCCGGTTGCGGCAAGTCCACCTCGCTCCGCATGCTCGCCGGGCTCGAGGACGTGAACGGCGGCGCCATCCGCATCGGCGACCGCGACGTCACGCACCTGCCGCCGAAGGACCGGGACATCGCCATGGTGTTCCAGAACTACGCCCTGTACCCGCACATGACGGTCGCCGACAACATGGGCTTCGCGCTCAAGATCGCCGGCGTCAACAAGGCGGAGATCCGGCAGAAGGTCGAAGAGGCCGCGAAGATCCTCGACCTGACGGAGTACCTGGACCGCAAGCCGAAGGCGCTCTCCGGCGGTCAGCGTCAGCGTGTCGCCATGGGCCGCGCCATCGTGCGTGAGCCGCAGGTGTTCCTCATGGACGAGCCGCTGTCCAACCTGGACGCCAAGCTCCGTGTCTCCACCCGTACGCAGATCGCGAGCCTGCAGCGCCGTCTCGGCATCACCACGGTGTACGTGACCCACGACCAGGTCGAGGCCCTCACCATGGGCGACCGGGTGGCGGTCCTCAAGGACGGTCTGCTCCAGCAGGTCGACACCCCGCGCAACATGTACGACAGGCCCGCCAACCTCTTCGTGGCCGGCTTCATCGGCTCCCCCGCGATGAACCTCGTCGAGGTGCCCATCACGGACGGTGGCGTGAAGTTCGGCAACTCGGTGGTGGCCGTGGACCGTGACGCGCTGGCCGCCGCCACCGACAAGACCGTCACCGTCGGTGTCCGCCCCGAGCACTTCGACGTGGCCGGTGCCGAGTCCGACCAGGGTCTCGCGGTCACCGTGAACGTGGTCGAGGAGCTGGGCTCCGACGCGTTCGTGTACGGCACCACCGAGGTCGGCGGCGAGTCCAAGGACCTCGTCGTCCGCGTCGGCGGCCGCAACGTGCCGGAGAAGGGCAGCACGCTGCACGTCGTGCCGCGGTCCGGTGAGACGCACGTGTTCTCGACGTCGTCCGGCGCGCGCCTGTCCGACTGAGAGCCGTGACCGGACCGTCGCACCACCCCGGGTGATTCACCCGACTTGATGAAGAGGGCCCCGCAGACCGCTGCGGGGCCCTCTGCAATGCGCCCGTACTGTCGACGAACACCCCGACATTCGGAGCTTTTCGAGCAGTGTGCGTCAACGCGCTACCCAGGGAACGTGCCGCCCATGTCACCCGAACCAGTGACTGAATGCCCCCATTCCATCACTGGACGCTACTCTCACACGCGTGAAGCACTCCACTACGCCTCAGACGCGAAGCGGCCGGGGCCCCGCCCGCCGGGTCGGCCGCACCCTCGCCTTCGTCCTGCCCGTCGTCCTGGTGTTCTCCGGGACCCTCGCGGTCGCCCACGTCAACTGGTCGGGGAGCCCTTCGAGCCCGGTGCTCGCCGCCGCGGACACGGCCGTGTCCGGCGCGTCCTCGGCCGGCGCGTCCTCTCGCGGCGCCGCGCGCGCCCCGCACGAGGTGCTGCGGGACACGCTCCTGGTCGAGTTGCGGAGGGAGAACCCGGGCGTCGTCCTCACCCATCTCCAGCAGGCGGTGAACGACCGTCCGTCGCTGGCGCGGCACTGCACGTCGATCGCACGTGCGCTGGGCAGGGAGGCGGTCCGGATGTACGGCTCCACCAAGGCCCAGTCCTTCGCCCGTCCGGTCTGCGACACCTCCTTCGCGTCGGGGGTGCTCGCCGCCCACGGCTGAGCCCGCCCGGGGCCCGGCAGCACCGCCCGGCACCGCAGCCCGGCAGCACGGCCCGGCACCGCAGCCCGCGCCAAGGCCCGGCACCAAGGCCCGCGGGAGAGGGCCTGCCGCCCGGCCCGCCCGGTCCCTCGGCTGCCACGTACAGTGCGATCATGACCGATCCGAGCGCCGCGTCGCGGCCCGTGCAAGCCGTCGTCCTGGCCGGCGGCCAGGGTTCCCGGCTTCGTCCGTACACCGACGACCGGCCCAAGCCGATGGTCGAGATCCCCGGTACGGGGACCCCGATCATCGGCCATCAGCTCTCCTGGCTCGCCGAGGAGGGCGTCACGGACGTGGTGGTCTCCTGCGGCCATCTCGCCGAGGTGCTGCAGAAGTGGCTGGAGAGCGCCGATCTGCCCCTCTCCGTCACCACCGTCGTCGAGACGGAGCCGCTCGGCCGCGGCGGCGGTCTGAAGTACGCCGCCGCCCGCCTCCCGCACCCGGACCGGCCCTGGTACGCCACGAACGGTGACATCTGGACCCGTTTCTCGCTGCGCGACATGGCCGACTTCCACACCGAGCGGGACGCCGTCGCGACCCTCGCCCTGGCCCGCCCGCGCCTTCCGTGGGGTGCCGTGCAGACCGACGGGTTCGGTCACATCACCGACTTCATCGAGGCCCCGCCGTCGACGGTCGAGATCAACGCGGGCGTGTACGTCTTCTCCCCCGGGTTCGCCGACCTGTTGCCGGAGCGTGGCGACCACGAGCGTACGACGTTCCCGCGGCTGGCCCGTGAGCGCCGGCTGGCCGGGTTCCCGATCCCGCAGGGCTCCTACTGGCGGGCGATCGACACCGCGAAGGACCTGACCGAGGCGTCGAAGGAGCTGGCCTCCCAGAACCGCTGATCCCCCGTCCGGACACCACCGCCACCCGGACCCGACGGCCACCGGACACGACCGCCGCCGGACACGACGACGGGGTCCCGCACATCACCGTGCGGGACCCCGTCGTCGTCAGCGCGCGGACGGGCTACCCCAGGAGGCCGCCCACGAGCCGGCCGGGCTCCTCGGGGGACGGGGCCTCGTCCCCGCCGCTGTCGCTCGGGGTGCCGCCGTCGCCGCCACCGCCCGTGGTGCCGCCGCCGGAGGTGGGGCCGGAGCTGGTGCTCGGGGCCTGGTCGACCGGGGAGGACTGCTGGGGCGGGGCCTCACCGACGGTGCCCTGGGTCTGGCTGGGCGCGCCGGTGACGGCGCCGCCGGTGTCCCGGGTCGCGCCGGTGCCGGCGGTACCGGCGGTGCCGTCGGTCGGGTCGGTCGTCCCGGCGGAGGCGCTCTGGCTGGGCGAGGTGGAGGCGGACGGGGTCCCCTGCCTGCTCCTGCCGGGCTTCTCCGGGAGCGGGGAGCCGGGCAGTTCGTTGCGCGGGGCCTCGCCGGGCCCGGGGACGACCACGCGGTCGGAGTCACGCACGGCCCCACCGAGCAGCGAGCCGACGAGCAGGGTGAGCCCGCAGACGACGACGGTGATCAGGGTGCCGCGGCGCAGGACGTAGCGGCGCAGGTCCCACAGGTCGGTACGGGGGCCGAGACGGCGCCAGGCGCGGGCGACGAGGCGGCCGTCGACGGAGTAGACGGGGGCACCGGCGATGACCAGCGGGGACCAGGCGGCGAGGTAGATGATGTCGGGCGCGTCGTAGACGGGGACGCTCTTCCAGCTGACGGTGACCAGCAGTGCGGCGGAGAGCACGGCGCCGACGACGGCGGCGACGCGCTGCCAGCAGCCGAGGACGGTCAGGACGCCGACGATGACCTGGAGGAAGGCGATGACGAGTCCGGCGCCGACGGGGTGCGCGAGGGCGAACTGCTGGAGCGGCTGGGCGACTTCCCAGGGGTGCAGGGTGTTCAGCCACGTCACCATGGAGCCGCGTGTGCCGCCGTCGAAGTAGACGGGGTCGCAGAGTTTGCCCATGCCGGCGTAGAGGGAGATGAAGCCGAGGACGACGCGCAGCGGGAGCAGGACGACGCCGAGGTTCATCCGGCGGCCGGGATAGTAGGCGTGCCGGGCCGGGTCGTCGCCCGGGCGCCTGGCCCGGCGGCCGCCGGACTTCCGGCCGTCGGCCCGGTGGCCGGCGGCGCCCTCGAACTCGCCGGTGCCGCCGCCCTGTTCGTCGTAGGGCCGGTCGGCATCGGGCCGGTCGCCGTAACCGTGCTCGTCGTAGCCGTAGTCCCCGTAGCCGCCGTAGCCGCCGTAGGACGGTTCGTCGTAGGCGCTGCCGACGGGGCGCATGGGGGGCAGCAGGGGCGGTGCGCCGCCGTGGCTGCGCTGGGAGCCGATGACGGGCACTTCGATGGGCTGGGTGTCGGCCGGGTCGTCGGCGTAGCCGTACCCCTCGCTCCCGTACCCCTCGCCGACGCGGGGGACGACCCGGGTCGCTCCGGCGTCGGTGAGCGGTTCCTCCGGGTGACGGACGCCTTCGTGGCGCACGGCCTGGAGAAGCCGGTGCGCGCCGGTGTCGTCGGGGGCGGAGCGACCGCTCCAGACGACGGGGCGCCGCCGGGGCGCGGCCCCGCCCGGGGCACCCATGGTGGTGACGACGGGGATGCGGGGCGCGCCCTGGGTGACGCTGAAGTGCCGTGCGATCCGCGGGGACCGGGCGCGTCGCGCCGAGACGCCCAACTGCACGCGGAAACTGGCGTGATTGACGATGATCTGCGCCGGATCGCTCGGCACCTTCACCATGCTCAGCGCGGGAGCGTCGTCGATTCCCGACGAACGGTCCCCCGTGGGTGTGCGGGGTGTTCTGGTGTCCACACTCATCTAACCGAGTGACGTGGTCATAGGACACTGCCTTGACGCGCCGGATGTGTCCGGACCCCGTCAAGCTCGTCCGGACCACCCGGAACACCCCGTGTGGGTGATGGCGTCGAACGCCCGTTCAGGCCCGGCGGCGTGCCGCCTCGTACAGCACGACTCCGGCCGCCACACCGGCGTTGAGCGATTCGGCGCCGCCCGGCATCGGGATCCGCACCCGGACGTCACAGGTCTCGCCGACCAGTCGGGACAGTCCCTTGCCCTCGCTGCCGACGACGATCACGACCGGGCCCGCCAGCGCGTCCAGTTCGCCGATCTCGGCCTCCCCGTCGGCGGCCAGCCCGACGACCGTGATCCCCGCCTTCTTGTACGCCTCCAGGGCGCGCGTCAGGTTGGTGGCGCGGGCGACGGGCGTACGGGCGGCGGCGCCGGCGGAGGTCTTCCAGGCACCGGCGGTCATCCCGGCGGCCCGTCGCTCGGGGACGATGACGCCGTGGCCGCCGAAGGCGGAGACGGAGCGGACGACGGCGCCCAGGTTGCGCGGGTCGGTGACTCCGTCGAGGGCGACGATCAGCGGGTCCCGGCCCTCGTCGTGGGCGCCCGCGACGAGGTCCTCCGGATGCGCGTACTCGTACGGCGGGACCTGGAGGACCAGGCCCTGGTGGTTCAGCCCGTTGGTCATCCGGTCGAGTTCGGGGCGGGGGGCCTCCATGAGGTTGATGCCGCCGCGCTCGGCCGCGAGCTGGAGCGCCTCGCGCACCCGCTCGTCGTTGTCGATGAACTGCTGGACGTACAGCGTGGAGGCGGGCACGCCCTCGCGCAGCGCCTCGACGACGGGGTTGCGTCCGACGACGAGTTCCGAGGTCGAGCGGCCGCCGCCGCGCCGCTGCGGGGCGCGTCCGGCGGCGCGGCGCGCCTTCGCCTGGGCGGCGCGCTGCTTGGCGTGCCCCTTGCGCATCTCGGCGGGGGGCGTGGGCCCCTTGCCCTCCAGGCTCCGGCGCCGCTGGCCGCCGCTGCCGACCTGCGCGCCCTTCTTGCCGGACATGCGGCGGTTGTTCGCGGCCATGATCTACCCGTCTCCGTGAAGTCGTCCGTGCGGTCCTGCGTACGGGCTGGTGTGCGTCCGTCCGCAGGCACCCACACGTGCGTGCGTGTGTGTTACGTCTGTGAAGTGTGCCGTCCGAAGGCCCGGACGGCACAACCCGATCTTGGGGAACCCGGAGAACCAGGAGGTTCCGGGCGGCTCCCCCGTCTGCCTCAGCGCGGGCCGAGGCTCCAGCGCGGTCCCTGCGGGCCGTCCTCGATGACCAGCCCGGACTGGCCGAGCTGGTCCCGGATGGCGTCCGCGGTGGACCAGTCCTTGCGGGCGCGGGCGGCCTCGCGCTGGTCGAGGACCATGCGGACGAGGGTGTCGACGACGCCGTTCAGTTCCTCGCCGCGGTCGCCGTCGCCGGCCCAGTGCGCGTCGAGGGGGTCCAGGCCGAGGACCGCGAGCATGGCGCGCACCTCGGCGAGGCGGGCGACGGCCGCTTCCTTGTCGTCGGCGGCCAGCGCGCTGTTGCCCTGCCGGACGGTGGTGTGCACCACCGCCAGGGCCTGCGGTACGCCGAGGTCGTCGTCCATGGCCTCGGCGAAGGCGGGCGGCACCTCGGCGGCCGGCTCGACGGCGCCGGGCGTGCCGGTCAGCTCGCCCACCCGCTGGATGAAGCCCTCGATCCGCGCGAACGCGGACTCGGCCTCCCGCAGGGCGTCCTCGCTGTACTCGATCATCGAGCGGTAGTGCGGGGTGCCGAGGTAGTAGCGGAGCACGATGGGCCGCCAGCGCTTGACCATCTCGGAGACCAGGACGCTGTTGCCGAGCGACTTCGACATCTTCTCGCCGCTCATGGTGACCCAGGCGTTGTGCACCCAGTACCGGGCGAACTCGTCGCCGTAGGCCTTGGCCTGGGCGATCTCGTTCTCGTGGTGCGGGAAGACCAGGTCGAGGCCGCCGCCGTGGATGTCGAAGACGGTGCCGAGGTACTTGTGGGCCATCGCCGAGCACTCCAGGTGCCAGCCGGGACGCCCGCGGCCCCACGGTGTCTCCCAGCTCGGCTCGCCGGGCTTGGCCGCCTTCCACATGGCGAAGTCGCGCGGGTCCCGCTTGCCGGTCTCGCCCTCGCCGGAGGGCTGGAGCAGGTTCTCGAGCTCCTGGTTGGACAGTTCCAGGTACTCGGGGAACGAGGTGACGGCGAAGTAGACGTTGCCGTCGGCCTCGTAGGCGTGGCCGCGCTCGATGAGGCCGCGCATCATCTCGACCATCTCGGTGATGTGGCCGGTGGCGCGCGGCTCGTAGGTCGGGGGGAGGCAGCCGAGGACCTGGTAGCCGTCGGTGAAGGCGCGCTCGTTCTCGTAGCCGATGGACCACCAGGGACGGTTCTGCTCCGCGGACTTCGCGATGATCTTGTCGTCGATGTCCGTGACGTTGCGGATGAACGTCACCTCCAGGCCGCGGTACTCGAACCAGCGGCGCATGATGTCGAAGTTCAGCCCCGAGCGGATGTGCCCGATGTGCGGTGCCGCCTGCACGGTGGCACCGCACAGGTAGATCGAGACGCACCCCGGCCGAAGCGGGGTGAAGTCACGGATCTGCCGGGCGTTGGTGTCGTACAGGCGAATGGTCACCCCTCCAGGGTAGTCGGCCCGGGACGGTGCCCCGTGCCCCTTTACCGGCCCGTGTCGTCCTCCCGGCCCGGGGCGTCAGCCGGTGTGGACGACGAGGGCGGTGGCGACGGCCATCAGTCCTTCGCCGCGGCCGGGGAACCCGAGTCCGTCGGTGGTGGCGCCGGAGACCGACACCGGGGCGCCGGCGGCCTCGGTGAGGATCTGCTGGGCCTCGTCCCGGCGCTTGCCGATCTTGGGCCGGTCCCCCACGACCTGCACCGCGACGTTGCCGATCCGGAAGCCGGCCGCCCGCACGATCCGCGCGGCCTCGGTCAGCAGGGTCACACCGGAGGCGCCGGACCACTCGGGCCGCCCGGTGCCGAAGTGCTGTCCCAGGTCACCGAGGCCGGCGGCGGAGAACAGGGCGTTGCAGGCGGCGTGGGCCACGACGTCGGCGTCGGAGTGCCCGGCGAGTCCGGGGCCCTGGCCCTCCCACTTGAGGCCGGCGCACCACAGCTCCCGGCCGTCCTCGAAGGCGTGGATGTCGGTGCCGATGCCGACCCGCGGGAGCACCGGCAGGGGCTCGGGGTGCGACTCGGAGGCCGACGCGAAGACCGATGCGGAGTCCGGCTCGGAGGCCAGGGGCTCGGAGGTCAGGGGTTCAGAAGCCATCGTTGAGCCTCCTGCGGGCCAGGACCGCCTCCGCGAGGACGAGGTCCAGGGGGCGGGTCACCTTGAAGGCCTCCTCGTGGCCGGGGACCGTGACGACGGTCCGGCCGAGCTGCTCGACCATGCTCGCGTCGTCGGTGACGTCGTCGGTCACCGTCTCGTGCGCGTGCACCAGGGTGGCCCGGTCGAAGCCCTGCGGGGTCTGCACGGCGCGCAGCAGGGACCGGTCGGGGGTGGCGACCACGGGCTCCGGCTCGCCGGGGGCGGCCGGCTCGACCTGCTTGACGGTGTCGGCGAGCGGCAGCGCCGGGACCACGGCGGGGGCGCCCTCGCGGACGGCCGCGACGACGGCGTCCACGGTGTCCACGGGAACCAGCGGGCGGGCCGCGTCGTGCACCAGGACGATGTCGAAGCCGGGCGGCAGGGCGTCGAGGCCGAGCTTCACCGACTCCTGGCGGGTCTCCCCGCCGGGGACGACGACGAAGTCGGTGCGGTCGGGCAGCGCGTACGCGTCGAGCAGTGTCCTGACCTCCGCGGCGCCCTCCGGCGGGGCCACGACGACGACCAGGGAGACGGCGCGGGAGGCGGCCATCGCCCGGATCGCGTGGATGAGCATGGGCGTGCCGCCCAGCGCGCGAAGCGCCTTGGGGGCTCCCGGTCCGAGGCGCACGCCCCGGCCGGCGGCCGGGATCACGGCCGCCGTGCGGGCGGTCGCAGGGCCGGTCGCAGGGTCGGACACGGGGCCGGACACGGGGTTCGGCGTCGGCGGAAGGAGGGGTTCGTCAGACATCGGTTCCTGTCAGGTTGGTGTGCTCGGCCCGGGGAGTTTGACGACAGGGCCGGGGTGGGTATGGCCTGGGCGTAGCCCCTGCTCCCGGAGCGGGGGGAGTGCCGGGCGTACCGCCTTGACCAGCCCCTTCCGTGACTCTGGTCGGGCCGGCCGCCCGGACCCGCACGCCAGGGGCGGGGACACGCGTGGTGACACGTTCCCGGCGCGGCGCACGGACCGGGAAGCACTGCGGGGTGCGGCACAGGAGCGTGCGGCACCGGAGTGCGCGGCGCAGGGATGTGCGGGGCGTACCGAGCGGGTGTGTACGGCGCAGGGGTGCGGCGCACGGACCGGCTGCGGAGTACGGGCGCTGTCCGGATACGGACATGCCGCAGCGCCCGGCGACATCACATCCGTCATCGGGCACCGCGGCAGTTCGACGCACTTCGATGTACGTACTGGCGACGTGAAAGCTCCGCCTGCTTCGTCCGTCTCGCCTTACGAGGCGAGAACCTCGTCGAGGAGAGCCTCGGCCTTGTCCTCGTTGGTCTTCTCCGCGAGGGCGAGTTCGCTGACCAGAATCTGGCGCGCCTTGGCGAGCATGCGCTTCTCACCGGCGGAGAGTCCGCGCTCACGCTCGCGACGCCACAGGTCACGCACGACTTCCGCGACCTTGATGACATCGCCCGAGGCGAGCTTCTCCAGGTTTGCCTTGTAACGACGGGACCAGTTCGTGGGCTCCTCGGCGTACGGTGCGCGCAGCACCTCGAAGACCCGGTCCAACCCGTCCTGACCGACCACATCACGTACGCCGACGAACTCCGCATTGTCCGCTGGCACACGCACCGTCAGGTCACCCTGGGCGACCTTCAGCACCAAGTAGGTCTTGTCCACGCCTTTGATCTGGCGAGTTTCGATAGCCTCGATCAGCGCGGCCCCGTGATGGGGATAGACCACGGTGTCGCCAACCTTGAACGTCATGTGACAGGTACCCCTTCCGTGGCTATCCAGGGTAACACGGATACGACGTGTTCTGAATGACGTTTTCGCAGGTCAGGGCCATTCTCGGGGCTTGACAACAGCATCAGGAACGTGCTGTGACCACTGAGCGGAAGCATGTATTCGCAGGTCGGAGGGGCCCTCGAGGGCAAGGGAAACGCGTACGGTACACGCATCCGGAGGCCTCGGCAGGTGGCGAAACGTACCCATATGTCCACCCCCAGGCGCTCGAGTTCCGCTACTCCGTTCGGTGTGCACGGCAGGGTTCCGGCCGAATCCGGAATTGATCACACGCCCTCCGGGAGGAGCGGCCGGTGATCAATTTCCGGACCGCCCCGGCATTTCCCGGTCCGCCGCCGGATTCCTTCACGAAATACGCGCCTCTCCGAGAAGGTGCCGCGGACGAGCCCGGCCGCACTTATGTGAATGTCGGAGGAGTGCGTGCCCGAAGTGACCGGCGAGTCACTTACTCGAGTCACTTACGCAAGCCGCCACGCTCCCCGTGGACGTTCGCGGAAACGGCCGGTGATCGAGTGACGGCCGCGGTCCGCGCGCGCCTTCCCGGGGGAACACGGGCCTCACAGGGAGGGTCGGGTGCGGGTCCGCGGGAACGGCTCGATAGCCTGAGGCCGCTGACAGACACTTAAAGGCGGCCGACCGGTCGCCGCCGCTCGCTCGAGTCAAGGAGTTGCCGCCGTCGTGAGCAGCAGCCTTCGACGCGGTGCCATCGCCGCCGCCGCCATCGCGTTCTCAGTCGCCTCGCTCTCCGCGTGCACGTCTGGCAACAACGCCCAGTCCCTCCAGATCCAGCCGGACAACGCCGCGACGTCCGTGGGCGACATCAAGGTCCAGAACGCCATCGTCGTCACCCAGCCGGACCGCGAGTCCACGGGCCCGGCGGTCGTCGCCGCGACCCTGTTCAACGAGGGCCGCACCGACCAGACGCTGGAGTCGATCACTCTCCCCGGCACCGGCAAGACCGTCGCGCTCACCCCCGCCGAGGGCGGCAGCCTGACCGTCCCGGCCGGCGGCTCGCTCATCATCGGCGGCCCGGGCAACGCCTCCGCCGTCCTGCCCAGCAGCCGTGAGGCCGTCCAGGACGGCAACGCGCAGCCGGTCACGTTCACCTTCAGCAAGACCGGTGACGTGAGCCTGCGCGCGTTCGTCCACCCGGCCGAGGCCTTCTTCAGCGAGTGGGGCCCGAGCGAGATCCCTGCCGCGCCCGGCGCCCCGGCACAACCGTCGGCGGAGTCGTCCGACGCACCCGCCGACGACGCCTCGGGCACGCCGGACGACTCCGCGACCTCGGAGCCGGCGGGCACCCCGTCCGACGCGGCCTCGGCCAGCCAGTCGGCCGGCAGCTGAACAACGGCGGCACAGCCGCACACGACGGTGGGCGGGATCCCTGCGCAGGGATCCCGCCCACCGTCGTACCGAAGAAAACGCCGGCCACGGGTGCCGGGCCACGGCCGCCCGTGGCCCGGCCGAGGTCTCAGGGCTCGAACTTGTAGCCCAGCCCCCGGACCGTCACCAGGTAGCGCGGTGCGCCCGGGTCCGGCTCGATCTTGGCGCGCAGCCGCTTGACGTGGACGTCGAGGGTCTTGGTGTCGCCCACGTAGTCGGCGCCCCAGACCCGGTCGATGAGCTGCATCCGGGTCAGCACGCGCCCGGCGTTGCGCAGCAGCATCTCCAGCAGGTCGAACTCCTTGAGCGGCAGGTCGACCTTGGTACCGCTCACGGTGACCACGTGCCGGTCGACGTCCATGCGGACCGGACCGGCCTCCAGGGCCGCGGGGGCGACCTCCTCGGGCTCGCCCCTGCGGCGCAGCACGGCGCGGATACGGGCGACCAGTTCGCGCGAGGAGAACGGCTTGGTGACGTAGTCGTCGGCGCCTATCTCCAGGCCGACCACCTTGTCGATCTCGCTGTCCTTGGCGGTCACCATGATGACGGGGACGTTGGAACGGCCGCGCAGCTGGCGGCACACCTCGGTGCCCGGCAGGCCGGGCAGCATCAGGTCGAGGAGGACGAGGTCGGCGCCGTTGCGCTCGAACTCGTCGAGGCCGTCGGGCCCCGTGGCCGCGACGGCGACCTCGAAGCCCTCCTTGCGGAGCATGTACGACAGGGCGTCGGAAAAGGACTCCTCGTCCTCGACGACGAGCACTCGGGTCACGGAAGGACCTCCGGGGAGGGAAGCGTTTCGTACGCGGATGGATCGGAAGTGCGGGGGGATGAGGGGGTGGACCCTCCGGCCTCGTCCTCGAGGTCTTCGGGTTCGTCCCGGCGGGACGACGGGGAGGTGCGGTCGCGGGTGGGGGCCGCGGCGGCCTCGGGAAGCCGCAGGGTGAACGTGGAGCCCTGGCCTTCGGCGCTCCACACCGTGACCTCCCCGCCGTGCGAGGCGGCCACGTGCTTGACGATCGCGAGGCCCAGACCCGTACCACCCGTGGCGCGGGAGCGGGCCGGGTCGACGCGGTAGAAGCGCTCGAAGACGCGCTCCTTCTCCTTGTCGGAGATCCCTATGCCCTGGTCGGTCACGGCGATCTCGATCAGGGCCCCGCCCGACTGGGCGACCCTGCGGGCCGCTATGCCGACCCGGGTGCGGGCGGGCGAGTAGTTGACGGCGTTCTCGACGAGGTTGCCGAGGGCGGCGGCGAGCTGGCCGCGGTTGCCCCACACGCGCAGGTCGGCGGCGCTCGGCAGCTGCCCGCCGCCCTCCTGGTCGGACCCCGCGAGCCCTTCGCGCCCCTCGATCTCCTCGAGCCCGCCGGGCGCCCACACGTTCGAGGCCATGGTGATCTGCTTGGTGCCCGCCGCGTGGCGGCAGCGGTCGACGGCCTCGGCGACCAGTTCGTACACGGGGACGGGTTCGGCGTCCTCGAGCGGGTCGTCGTTCTGGACGCGGGAGAGGTCGATGAGCTCCTGCACCAGATTGGTGAGGCGGATGGCCTCGCCCTGCATCCGGCCGGCGAAGCGCTCCACCGCCTCGGGGTCGTCGGAGGCGTCCATGACGGCTTCGGAGAGCAGGGAGAGCGCGCCGACGGGGGTCTTGAGCTCATGGCTGACGTTGGCGACGAAGTCGCGCCGCACCGCCTCTATGCGGCGGGCCTCGGTGAGGTCCTCCACGAGCAGCAGGACGAGCCGGGAGCCGAGCGGTGCCACCCGCGCGGAGACGGCGAGGGCCTCGCCGCGCCCGGTGCCGCGGCGGGGCAGATCCAGTTCGACCTGCCGTATCTCGCCGTCCCGCCGGGTGTCGCGGGCCATCTGCAGCATGGGTTCCACGGCGAGCTTGCCGCCGCGGACCAGCCCGAGGGCGTACGCAGCGGAGCTGGCCTTGACCACGCCGTCCGCCTCGTCCAGGACGACGGCGGAGGAGCGCAGCACGGAGAGCACGGTGTCCACGCCCGGCGGAAGCACCGGGTCCGTGTGCAGCGAGGAACGCGTGGGGCGCCGCTGTTCGCGCTCGCTGAAGCGGAACGCCAGCACGGCGATGGCGCCGGTGAGCAATCCGGCGATCGCCGCCGCTGCGGCGACCGCCGCGTTCACGTCCATGTGTCCAGGTTAGGCATGCGCCGAGCAGTGGCCACAGCCACGGGAGGACAAGCTCGAACACTCGTCGCTCAGAGTTCACCTTGGAGCCAGGGTTGGTTCATTTGGGGTGGCGGAACCGGACGCGTAAGGATCGGAACGTGGGAGCGTGGAGTTTCGCACCGTCGGTCGCGCGGGGTTCGCGCCGTCGACTGCGTGGCGGAGCACCCGCCCCGGAACCCCACGGGAGCCCGGCTCCCGAAGCCCCGAGTAGACGTACGAGAGGAACCCTGATGCGGGACGCGTACCACGAGGAACTGGATTCGATCGGCGACAGTCTGGTGGAGATGGCCCGACTGGTCGGGTCGGCGATCGGACGCGCCACGACCGCCATCCTCGACACCGACCTGAAGCTCGCCGAGCACGTGATCGAGGCCGACCAGAAGGTCGACGAACTGCAGCACGACCTGGAGGCCCGTGCGATAGCCCTGCTGGCGCGCCAGCAGCCGGTGGCGACCGATCTGCGGATCGTCGTGACCTCGCTGCGCATGTCGGCCGATCTGGAGCGGTCCGGCGACCTGGCCCAGCACGTGGCGAAGCTGGCCCGGCTGCGCTTCCCGGAGCGCGCGGTCCCGCACGACCTGCACGCGACCATCCTGGAGATGGGCCAGCTGGCCCAGCGCCTGATGGCCAAGGCGGCCGAGGTGATCATCACCAAGGACGTCGACCTGGCGCTCCAGCTGGAGCAGGACGACGACGAGATGGACCTGCTGCACCGCACCCTCTTCCAGCACCTGATGGACGACCGCTGGAAGCACGGCATCGAGACGGCCGTCGACGTGACGCTGCTGGGCCGCTACTACGAGCGCTACGCCGACCACGCGGTCTCGGTCGCCAAGCGGGTGGTCTACCTGGTCACGGGCGAGCACGCGGACGAGATCCAGCCGGACGTCCAGCCCGACATCCAGCCGGTGCCGGGGGCCCAGGAGGCCTGACCGAACCGCGTGGGGGAGCGCGGGAACCGGCCGAAAGCGCGCATGAGCCCCCGATGCGCCGTTGATGCGCCCGCTGGAACGGGCATCCAATGGACATAGGCACGGCGCCAGTCTCGAGGAGGGACCCATGGCCGATTCCCCCAGCTCCCCCGGCACGACGCCCGATCCCACGCAGGAGCGGGAGACGGAGCAGCCCGCCGAGATCAGGAGCCTGCCCCTGGTCGCCGCGTGCGGCTGCGGCTCCGGCTGCAGCTGTGGCTGCCAGTCGGGCAGCCCCTGCCAGTGTTGAGCACGCCCGTTCGAAGGCCCCGGCGACCGCCGGGGCCTTCGGTGTGCCGGGCGGCCGGTGCGGGCGCAGCATGGAAGTACGCACGCCCCGAGTCGGTACGTACGGCCCGGAGTGGGAAGGAGGTACGCGGCCATGACCCAGTTCATGGACATCCATCACGGCATGCAGGGCATCACGGCGGACCAGTTGCGGCAGGCGCATGAGGCCGACCTCGCGATACAGGAGGAGGAGAGCGTCTACTTCCGGCAGGCCTGGGCGGACCCGGACTCCGGCACGATCTACTGTCTCTCGGAGGCACCCTCCGCCGAAGCGGTGCAACGCATCCACGAGCGCACCGGCCACAAGGCCGACGAGATCCACGCGGTGCCGCTGATGGTGCAGTAGGCGGACCGGACCCAGCCGGAGGCGGCGCCCCTCAGGGAGCACTGACCTCCGGCGCCTGCTGAACCCCGCCGGCCTTGCCCCCGTCGGCCTTCTCCTCGCCGGTCGCGGTCTCCTCGGTCGGCAGACCACGCATCAGCAGCCCGTACCCGAGGCCGGCCACGGTGCCGATGACGGCGCACAGGCCCCACAGCCACCGCGCCCCGAACCGGTCGATGACGAACCCCGACATCAGCGGGGCGACGAGCGCGGCGACGGCCCAGGACATCGTGTACATGCCCTGGTAGCGCCCGCGCCCGTGGGTCGGCGACAGCCGGACGACCAGCCCGGTCTGGGTGGGCGCGTTGACGATCTCGGCGAGCGTCCACACGCAGACGGTGAGGGCGAAGACGCCGACCGACCCGGCGAAGGCGGTGAGGCCGAAGCCGTACCCGGCGAGGAGCGAGGAGATCACCAGCAGCCGTCCGGGGTCCCGGTGCTCGATGAACCGGGTCACCGGGATCTGCAGCGCGACGATCAGCACACCGTTGACCGCGATGGCCATGCCGTACTCGGCCGGGGTGAACCCGGCCGCACCCATCGCGACGGGCAGTCCGACGGACCCCTGCATGAAGATCAGCGCGACGAGGAAGGAGAGCCCGACGACCCCCATGAACCGTCCGTCCCGCAGGACGGTCCCCAGCCCCACGGAGTCCTCCCGCGCCTCCTCGGCACTCCGCACGGGCTTCGACTCGGGGAGCTTCACGAAGACGACGACGGCGCACACCATGGTCATCACGGCCTCGACGAGGAACCCGGCGAGGTAGCTGTACTCGGCGATGAACCCGGCAGCCGTGGCGGAGACAGCGAAGCCGAGGTTGATGGCCCAGTAGTTGAGGGAGAAGGCGCGGATACGGTCCTCGGGCCGGACGATGTCGGCCATCATCGCCTGGACGGCGGGCCGGGACGCGTTGCTGGCCATGCCGACGAGGAAGGCGACGGCGGCGATGGAGACGGGGTCGCGCACGAAACCGAGGGCCGCCACGGACACGGCGGTGGAGGCCTGCGCGATGAGCAGCGTGGGCCGCCGGCCGATCCGGTCGGTCATCACCCCGGCGCCCAGCGAGGAGATCACCCCGCCGAGTCCGTGCACGGCGGCGACGAGACCGGCGTAGGTGGCGGAGTAGCCGCGGTCGAGGGTGAGGTAGAGCGCCATGAAGGTGGCGACGAAGGCACCGAGCCGGTTGACGAGAGTGCTCGTCCACAACCACCAGAACGCCGGGGGCAGTCCGGACACGGTCTCCCGCACCGCACGCCGGACACGGACGACGGACACCACGCAACCCCCGATGTAAGCACCTGAAACGGCGAGCACACCTTACAAAGGAACCGGAGGAGTCCACCACTCGATTAACGGTTCCCACCGACGGTCCGCCCGTCGAGCGGGGGGCACGGCCCGCTCATGGCTTCGATTACGCTCGGACCCATGGCCGACGCACCGTACAAGCTGATCCTCCTCCGCCACGGCGAGAGCGACTGGAACGCGAAGAACCTGTTCACCGGCTGGGTGGACGTCAACCTCACTCCGAAGGGCGAGAAGGAGGCGACACGCGGCGGCGAGCTGCTCAAGGACGCCGGCCTGCTGCCCGACGTGGTCCACACGTCCCTCCAGAAGCGCGCGATCCGCACCGCGCAGCTGGCGCTGGAGTCCGCCGACCGCCTCTGGATCCCGGTCAGCCGCAGCTGGCGCCTGAACGAGCGTCACTACGGCGCCCTCCAGGGCAAGGACAAGGCGCAGACCCTCGCGGAGTTCGGCGAGGAGCAGTTCATGCTGTGGCGCCGCTCCTACGACACCCCGCCGCCCCCGCTGGACACCGACGCCGAGTACTCCCAGTTCGACGACCCGCGCTACGCGACCCTCCCGCCGGAGCTGCGTCCGCGCACGGAGTGCCTGAAGGACGTCGTCGTCCGGATGCTCCCGTACTGGTTCGACTCGATCGTCCCCGACCTCCTGACCGGCCGCACGGTCCTGGTCGCCGCCCACGGCAACAGCCTGCGCGCCCTGGTCAAGCACCTCGACGGCGTCTCCGACGCCGACATCGCGGGCCTGAACATCCCGACGGGCATCCCCCTCTCCTACGAGCTCGACGCCGACTTCAAGCCGGTCAACCCCGGCGGCACCTACCTCGACCCGGACGCCGCCGCGGCCGCCATCGAAGCGGTCAAGAACCAGGGCAAGAAGAAGTAAGCGCCCACGAACAAGCCCCCTACCTGCGGTTCTTCCGCCAGGAGGGGGCTTGTTGCTGCCCTTGGGCCGTCGCTGGGCCGTGTTCGGTTACGAGCGAGGCTTCGTGAGGATCTTGACCTTCACCTGGAAGGCCACCAGGAACGCCGTCACAGCAGTGGCCACCATCGGTGCTGCGGACCAGGCACCGAGGGCGCCGATCGCGCCGCCGATGAGGATGAACGGGAGCTCTCGGGGAACCAGGTAGAGCGCGAGGCCAGGGCGTGACAACATGTCCTTCTCCAGTTGTGCGTTTCGGTATCCCGCTACGGATCTTCGCAATGCGCCAACGGAGACGAGAGCCACCCCAGGGCTGGGATGGCTTTCACTATTCGACAGGCAGGACGCTCCCCCCTTCCGAGGGAGCACCACAAATTCCCTGCTAAGCGTCTTCCTTGGGTGTCGTTCCACCCTCCGTTGGGGGTACGAGAGTCTTTCTTGGGTGGTGGACTTTACTTACTTCCATGGATGGAATCAAGTCTTCCTCGTGTGGAACGTCTTCCCAGGTGAGAGGGTTGCCGCCTGGAAACGTTTCCCCCTGGAAACCGACTCTGCAGTTGCCGCCTAGAAACGTTTCCCACTGGAAACCGACTCGACAGTTGCCGCCTGACGACGTAACACTGATGACTTATCTATCTACCGAGACAGACAGATAACGAGTCGGTTATCACTTCCCGTATAGCCATCACGGATACGGCTTCTAATGCACTTCACTAAACAGTGAAGTGGAATAGAGGTGGACTACGCCTAATCTGATCAGCTCTTGTCATAGATCTTGTGGACCGCTCTCCGGGTCCGCTCGCTACTGGTAGGCATCAGGTGCGCGTACACGCGGAGCGTCAGGCCCGGGTCCGAGTGGCCCAGGTACTCGGCGAGAGCCTTGATGTTCTCCCCCGCGTCCAGGAGCACCGAGGCGTCAAGGCCCCGGGGAGAGTCGCGTTCGCCCGGTTTGATCATGGGATGCCGTGGAGGGTGAGGATGGCTTCGGGGCGGGTGTGAGCGCGGCGGCCACTGGCGATGTTGGCCCAGCCGGCCCGGTGGAGGGCGGCGCGGGCCAGGTCGCGGAAGACACTCACGACGACGGGGGTGCGGTGGCGGCGGACCTGGCTCAGGTCCTCGCCGAAGACGACGTCTTTGGACCAGTGGACGGTGGATTCGATCATCCAGTGCCCGCGGGCCCAGGCGGCGATCTCGGCGGCGCCGGCCTGGTGGGCGGCGAGGTCGGTGACCGCGTAGACGGTCTCGGTGCTCCACTTCTTCGTGCCGAGTCGGCGACGCTTGCGGTGGATGCGTACGACCTGTTTGGCGTGCGGGAACAGCAGGTTGTCCACGCTGGCGACCTTGACCTCGCGTACTTCCTCACGGCCATGACCGCGGTCGCGGGAACGGTCTTGGACGGGTATCTCACGCCAGGGCAGCTTCGCCAGCTGGCGGGCGAGGGTGGGCTGGTTGTGCTTCACGGACAGCAGGTAGTGCGCTTTGCGCTGCTCCACGAGGTAGCGGGCATGGGCAGTCCGGGCGTGCAGGGCATCGACGGTGACGACCGTGTCGGTGAGGTCGGTATCGGCGATCTGGTCCAGCAGCGGGGCGAACTCGGGGATTTCGTTGGTTTTCGCGCCGATCTCACGCAGGGCCGCGGTCAGCGCGTCGTCGTGGCGCACCGCGCTGAGCACGAACACCTTCGATCCGTCGGCGCGTACCGCACCGCGCAGGCATTTACCGTCGACGGCGATCGCACGTCTGCGGATGCTCTGGTGGCCTGGACGGACGCGTCGGGCGGTGCGGTGGGCGCGGCGCTGTTCACGCTCGCGGGTGCCGTCCGGGTTCACCGGCGCAAGGGGTGCGGTGGCCAGAGCAGTCAGGTGGGCGAAGCCGGCCGCGGTCAGCGCCGCGGGATCGACCCTGGCAAACGCGTCACGCAGGGTGCGTTCACCCGGAGCGCGGTAGCGCCCGGCGAAGGGATCGTACGGGCAACCGAGCCTGGCCAAAACCTCCTGCTCACACCGCCGTGCCCATTCCGCGATGGAGACAAGGGAGTTGTGCCCGGCACAGGTCATCGCGCAGACGCCGACGGCGAGCAAGGTGGTCAGCTGGAAACGTCGCCCCGGCGGTCGCGTGGGTCGGGCACGCGGGCCAGGGCATCCAGGAGTCCGGGCGGCACGACCGCCGCCGGGCCGACGGGCGGGGGCGTCGTGACGGGCGCAGCAGCGGTGAGAGAAGATGAGGCAGCGGGCACGGCAACCTTGCAGATCGTGAAGCGTAGAGAACTCCATGATCTACAAGCGCCGTGCCCGCTCTGCGTCCGGAGCCCGCCACATGATCAAATCGGGCGAACGCGACTCTCCCCGGGGCCTTGCCCCGCCCCCCTTCAGCTCCGACGACCCAGATGACATGAATTTCAGCCATTGGCTGGAAATCATCGGTCTAGCTGCCAGAGAACACAGGAGGGTATGATCCAGATTTCATAAATGTGATGCACTGCCGGGGGGCGGGCTAGGACTATGAGTGGCATGAGGCAAGCAAGCATGCATGTGGCGTCTTTGGCGCTCGATGAGACAAACCCGCGGCACACACATCCGACCTCCAGCCTTGAGCAGTCCATTGCCGCTCTACTTGAGAACCATCCAGAGAAGCTTGTGCGGCTGGCACGGGACATCTCGCAGCATGGGGTTAACCCCACGGACCTGACCATCGTTCTCGTCGACGGAGACCGGAACGTGGTGCTCGAAGGCAACAGGAGAGTGGCAGCCCTCATGCTCCTCCACAACCCTGCGCTGGCTCCTACAGAAAAACTGCGGAAGCAGTTCGCCGCCATTGCAAGGAATGGAGAGGTGCCACGTCGACTCGCGTGCGTCATCGCAGAGAGCCGGATGCAGGCGGAGCATTGGATCAAGCTCAAGCACACCGGCGAGAACAATGGTGTAGGGACAGTCCCGTGGAACCCCGGCGAGGCCAGCCGGTTCAAGGGTCGGGCTACCCCGACAGAGAAGGCACGGCTGTTTATCGAAGCTGTGCACGCATGGTTTCCCGACGATCTCGAGTTGCTCGCCAACGCACGGATCGTGCGTGAAAAGCGGATCACGAATCTCGGCAGAATGATCGCCGACCCCACCGTCCGGAATCGACTCGGCATCTCCGTCGAGGGAGATGTCGTGCTGAGCAGTTTTCCGTCAGCGCGGCTTCACCCCATCCTTAGCCGGCTCTTCAGCGACCTAGCGGGTCCTGTGTCTGTGGACCAGATCTACTCCAAGAGGCAGAGGGAAGACTACCTGCAGGGCGTTGAGGATTACCTGCCGAAGCTGGCCGATCGGCTTGAGGAACCGGAGAAGTACTCCAAGTCCACCAACACCACTGAAGGCAACTCTAAGGTCAGTGTTGCCGATAATGACACCACCGAAGATAAGAAGCCGACCCGAAGGAAGCGGGCCGACTTCGAAAAAAGACTCTTCCAAGGTGTGAAGCTTCGGCATGTGAGCCTGCGGAGCTCTGAGGTGTTGGAGGAGGCCCAGCAGATCAAGATCGACGAGATGCCCAACGTGGCGTCTATTATGGTCAGGGCCGTGGTGGACATCGTGGTCACCGAGGTCTACGAGCAGCTGGGATGGCGGCGGAACAAGGACTCGCTCAAGGGTAGAATCGGCGCTGTCCTTCATCAGGTAGACCCAGAAAAGAACGAACCTCTCCTCGCGAACGCATGGAGACTCTCGCAGGAGGAAGACGGAGCCTTGGTACTGAAGACCCTCCACGCCTTCATTCACTCCTGGCAGAGCAACCCACTTACTTCCGAGGTGCGGAAATTGAGCCTGGCATACGGCCCCCTCTTGAACAAGGCTGACGAATTGCTTGAAAAGAAGAAGCGATGAGGTACATCAGCCCCCTCCGATACCCAGGAGGAAAAGCAAGGCTGGCCCCCTATATCGCACAGCTGATTGCGCGACAACGCCCGCGTCCCAAAGCTTATGCAGAAGCATTCGCAGGGGGCGCGGGCGCAGCTCTGCGTCTCCTCGTCGACAACAAGGTCGACCACATTTACATCAACGACCTCGACCCTGGCATCTCCGCCCTATGGCGATGCATTTTTGAGCATACGGAACAATTTGCTTCAGTCATTGAAACTGAAGAAGTAAGCATTGACGCCTGGCACCACCACTCGGAAATCTATCGAAATCCGGCCGGGAAAAGCGATATCGAGCTGGGCTTTTCCACCTTCTTTTTGAACCGATGCAATCGGTCTGGGATCCTGCGGGCTCGCCCCATCGGAGGACTCGATCAAACAGGCAAATGGAAGATTGACGCCCGATTTAATCGAGAGAACTTGATTGGCAGGATCCGCCACCTCGGCACCTACTCATCCCGCGTCACTTTGTCCGAGATGGACGCCCGTCATTTCATTAGCTCACTAGAACCTCAGAGTGACGACGTCCTTCTATACGTCGACCCTCCTTATCTGGTACAAGGGGATCGACTTTACATGGACTCCCTTGCAGACGCCGACCATCAGGAATTGGCCACCCTGCTGCGTCAGACGCCACTCCGATGGCTACTTACTTACGACGCGGACAAGCGGATCACAGAAAAGCTATACAAGGGCTTTCGTTGTGTCGAATTTAATATTCTACACACGGCTCAGATACAGCGCACTGGTGTCGAATATGCCATTTTTGGACACCGGCTCATCCTCCCTGAAGTAACCGGAATAATCGGTGAGGGCAACTACCGCTGGATGACCTCTAAACGCAAGCGCCTAGTCGAGCAACTAGAACTGGGCAAGGCGTAGCGAAGACGGCCTCAGTCGTCACAGTTGCGCTTGTCGCTGGGCCTCTCATGCCACCTCAAAGCCGTGGTCCGCAGGTGCGGCTCGGCGCTGCGCCTGCGCCGTGTAGGCAGCGGCAAGCGCCTGACCTTTGGCAAGGCAGGGGAAGCCACCCTCAGCCGCTGGATGGCCGAGAACGCCCGAGTGTGCTGGATCGAGCATGCCGAGCCGTGGGCCCTGGAGTCGGAGCTCATATCTCAACTCGACCTGCCGCTGAACCTCGACCAGAACTGCCACAACGCGTTCCATGACCGCCTCAAGAAGCTGAGGGCCCAAGCCCGCCAGCAGGCACGAGCGTTGCCCATCAGGGCATAGCCCGTCGCACTGACATCACCAGCTGACTGTGAGGATGTCGGTGGTGCTGCCCGAGGCGGTCTGACCCGCCGACTGACCGACGCACAGGCTGTCTTGTTGATGACATGTCGGCCGACTCGGGTGGCGCCGCCCTGCGCGCGGCCGGTCGGGCGTTTGTGACCTCATAGGAGCCCGGCCAAAGGTCCCATCACAGTCTTGTCCTCCCGCCCGACCGGCGCGTGCCATCCCTCATGCGTCGCACGGAAGGACAGCACTCATCAGCATGGCAGAAGAGACAACGGTGATCGGCGGCGTCGACACCCACACCGACTTCCACCAGGCCGCAGTGATCGACTCCATCGGCCGGCACCTGGCCACCGAGACATTTCCCACCACTCACGACGGCTACCGTCGGCTACTGCAGTGGCTTCGCTCGCACGGCGAGGTCATGGCCGTCGGTGTCGAGGGCACCGGCGCCTACGGCTCCGAACTTGCCCGGGTGCTGCGGGCGAACCAGGTCACCGTGATCGAGGTGGACCGCCCCGACCGACGAGCCCGCAGGGCCAATGGCAAGTCCGATCCCGTAGACGCCTTCGCCGCGGCGACAGCAGTACTCTCCGGCCGGGCTGGCGGGACCCCCAAGACCCGCGATGGCATCGTGGAGGCCATCCGCGCGTTGCGAGTGGTCCGCCGCTCGGCCGTCAAGGCCCGCACACAGATCATCAACCAGATCCGCACCCTCATCATCACCGCGCCGGGCGAAGTCCGTGAGCGGCTGCGCACACTGGCCCCCGCCGAGCTGATCAAGCAGCTGTCACGGTCCCGGCCCGGCGCGGACACCCGCGACCCGGCCTGCGCGGTCAGGATCGCCCTGCGGCGTCTGGCCCGCCGCCACCAGTACCTCACCGAGGAGATCGCCGACGCCGATGCCGAACTGAAGTCGCTGGTGGCCGAAGCAGCACCCTCGCTGGTCGCGCTGTCCGGAGTAGGCACCGAGACCGCCGCCCAGCTCCTGATCACCGCCGGCGACAACCCCGAGCGGCTCACCTCGGAAGCATCGTTCGCGCACCTGTGCGCGGCAGCCCCCGTCCAGGCCAGCTCGGGCCGCACCAACCGGCACCGCCTCAACCGCGGCGGCGACCGCCGGGCCAACCACGCACTCCACATGATCGCGCTGGTCCGCATGCGCTACGACCAGCGGACCCGGAACTACGTCGCCCGCCGCACCGCCGAAGGCATGTCCAAGAAGGACATCCTCCGCTGCCTCAAACGCTTCATCGCCCGCGAGGTCTACCAGCACCTCACCCGTCCCCACCACACACCGAAACCACTCACACAGAGCGCTTGACGGTCTATAGGAGCTTCATCAACGGCGACGAACGATGGCACACCGAAGCAGCCCCAGCCGGATCCACGAGCGACCGCCGAACCCCGTTCAGGCAGGTCGCTCCACAGGGGGATCGAACTCCTAAAGCGGGTGTCGAGGGCGCCAGCACTCTCCCAAAGAGGCGCCCCATGCGCTCCGCTGTCAGAACCTGGTGAGACCGGTCCCGTGAGAGTGGTAGTGCACCGACCAGCCCAGGCCCAACCCGTTGGCCCCGGTCTCGTGCATGGCACGATGCCCGATCACGGACGAGCACAAGGAGATCCCATGAACGATCAAGGCACCCCTGGCTCGGCAGATGGCTTCAGGGTCGTCGCTGTCGATGCCGACTGGCCGGAATCACGGCAGTTCACGGGGAGCGGCCACAACCACGTCACCGGCGACCTCCATGTGTACCTGTGGTTCGGCTCTCCGCACTTCGACCCCCAGGTCGAGCACGTCACGGTCTTCAGCGCCTCCTCCGGCAATGCAAAGGCCAGCGAGGCCCTGGCGGACGCTTTGGAGGACTACTGCCACCCCGGTGAGGGACCTCCGGCCAGTCTGCCGGCCTCCGAACCCGTCACCATCACCGCAGAGGGGAAACCCGTGACGTTCGAACTCTGGCGGAACAGCAGCAACCCTTACTGGGTCGCCCGGGGCCGTGTCGAGAGCACCGAAGTGGTCCTGTCCGGCTCCGGGACAGAACCCAGCGAGCTGCGCCTGGTCCGCGTGAACGACCTGGCCGCGTACTCGGCCCCGATCGAGTTCCTCCCGGCCCGGGAAGCGATCTCCGTTGCCATGGGAAGCGATCTCCAGGCGGCGGGGCCCAGCCGGCAGTTGCAGCTCGAGGAGGCGGACACCGCGCTGCGGGCCCTGCGCGACATCGCCGCCCGGAATGCCGCCCTCGGGGGACCCAGCCGGGAATTGCACGGCGAGGAGGCGGACACGGTGATGCGCGCCCTGCGCTACCTCGCCCAGGATGTCGGCCCCGCGGGAGAATGACGAATGATCGCCCCCGGGCCGTCTCTGGGCCGTCCGAAGCCGCTCAGCGGTGGCCAATGACGACCAACGACGACCACCAGGCGTACGAGTCCACTACCCCTGAGCAGGGAAAACGCAGGTCACCAAGATCCCCGGCAAGACCCAGGGCAAGAAGAAGTAGCCCGAACTCTTTGAGCCCCCTACCTGCGACTTCTTCGCGAGTAGGGGGCTTATCGCTGCTGTCCTGGGGCCGTCTCTGGGCCGTCAGGAGTGGCGGTCACGCCGCCACGTCCACGCACCGGGCGACGTCTCGACCACCTCACGGGGACAGACCTCACGCACCCGGGTGAGAAGGTCGCGCTGCTCGGCGGCCCATGTCGGCGGTAGCACGAACAACGGGAGGGTGACCGTGATTCCAGTCGACGGCCCGTCGTGCACGGACACCGAGCTCCGGCTGCGCTCCGCTCCGCCCGCGCTGCGCCGACGCGCGCCCTGGTACGGGTGGGCCGGCGGCATGAGGTCAGAACACGTCGTGGCCGGGGCGGTCGGCTCCAAGGCGCAGGTCGTGGCGAGGGTATGGCGACGAGAGCGGCCGTCTGCCACGATCAAGCCGTGGTCAACCTTGCAAAGATCGCGAGGCGGATGGACATCCGCCTCACAAAAATCGCGGCGTGGATAGACACCCTCCCCCCAAAGATCGCGAGGCAGGTAAACCCCCTCGTCGATCTGGTGGTCGGGCTCGTGGTCGGTGTACTGGTGCTGTCCGTAGGCATCGAGACCTACCGCGACGGTGGATCCGTAGGCTGGCCGATCGCGGGATCCGCTCTGCTCTTGATCAACTTGTGGGGGGACCTGGCGACGATTCTCCCGACTCAGGAAGCGCGCTACGTCTCCGTAGCCGCGTACACACAGCCGCTCGTGCCACTGTCGTGCCAGAGCAGGCGGGGAGCCACGGGGAATCGCGGCGCCGAGGAGGCCACCGCAGGAGATCGGCTCAGGGCAAGGAACCAGCAGGCCCGGCCGGTGATCGCCCGACCTCGCTCCTGAAGAGGTGAGCGGGAGGCGGTGGGCTGTCTGTTGTCAGCCCGCGCTCGTCCATGCATCCGGGTGGGGCGCCAGCACCGCGGAGACGACCGCGCCGGACGAGGCCGCGACATCGGCCACGAATCGCAGGCGTCCGATGCCGAGTCGTCGCAGCGCCGGACCGTGGTCGGCGGCGACGACGAGGGAGGCCGCGAGCAGAAGAAGTCGCCACAGGGCCATCACCGGGCGGCGCGTTGCGCGAGGCAGCTCCGCCAGGGAGGCGTGCAGTCGCTCGCAGTGGAACGGCACGTGGCGCTGCTCGTCGGACAGGATCCGCCCCGCCACATCCGAGGTGAGCGAGTCGTCGGTGCCGTCGCGCAGGGCCCGGTAATAACGCAGCGCCACCACTTCCGCGATCATCAGCACCAACAGTTCCATGCGCAGGCCCAGGAGACGCCGCAGCCGTACGAAGACCGTGTCGCTCCAGTGGCCGGTCAGTGTCGGTACACCACCCGCGGCCAGCAGCCGGGCGAGGAGACGGGCGTGGTTCTGCTCCTCGGCGACGAAGAGCCGGACTGCCCGTGCGTAGTCGCCGTCGCCGGCCTCCTCCGCTTTGCCGACGAGGTTGGCGCCGTCACCGTCCTCGCCGACCTGGAAGCGCTGAATGCCGGCCCACACCGCCGGATGCAGCGTCGCCCCCTGCCCCCAGTCCGGGTCGCCCTGGGCGCGCCTGCGCTCGCGCTCGTCCTCGAAATGCCTTGCCCACTTGGCGAAGTCGCCCGTACGCACCCGGCCCCCCTCCCCAGGGCACAGCCACCATGCCCCGGAAAGGGGAGACGCCGACGGACACCGAACCGTTCCACTGCTGCCCGGCGCCGCGAACTTCACGAGTTCACACGCGCGCACCGTGCGAGACCCCTACCTGACGGCGCACGCCGCGCAGGGCTTCACGCACGTCCGTACCGTCCGAGAGGGCAGCGCAGTGAACGGCGGGCCCGTTGGCGGCTTGAGCCGGGCCCTCTCCGGGCCCTCCGAAGAGAACCAACGACGACCGACAACGACCGCCCGACGGCAGGTCAAGCGAGGTATGCGGCTTTCTGACCAGGGGCGAGAAACGGGCCCGCCAGACCCAGGGCAAGAAGAAGTAAGCAGTATTGATCGAACCCCTGCCTGCGGGTTTTCCGTAGGCAGGGGGCTTGTCTGCGCACTGATCGCGCCTGCCGCCTAAGGCCCGCGGTGGAAGAAGCCGGACTTCAGGTCCCCGATGACGGCGTCGAGTGGATGCCCACTGACGATCAACGGTCCACTCCAGGGCACGCTGAGTGCGAAGAGCAACGCCAGGCTCAGCCCGACCACACTCGCCACACCCACGACGAGCAGTGACGTTCGCAGGCTGCTGCGGAAGACCAGTGCGCCGGAGTTCACGATCAAGGCCAGCCCGCTGACCGCAAGCGTGACGACGTAGAGCGTGGGAACCTCGCGTGAGGCGGCCGCGATGCGGGCACGACGACTATTGGTGACATCGTCCAGGGAAACCACCAGCTCCGTGCCCGTCGTGCTTCCCACCTCGGGTCGGGCCGCCTCGGTGCGCACGCTCCGCTCCAGCTGTGCGATCGCGCGAGCGGTGGGCGGGTCGTCACCGGACGCCGCTGTCGGACTCTTCCACTCCCTGACACGCGTGGTCCGCAGGTAGTCCAGCAGCGCCGCGTGGATCGGCTCCGACTGGACTCGCGGACTTGTCGCCGCCCATGCCAGGCGGGAGGCCGCGGCCGCCTCGTCGCTCACCAGTCCCTCCGCTGCGCGCAGGTAGCCGGCCTCGCTGGCCAGTGAGAGGGCCGCGAAGATCGCGAAGGCGGCGCCGAGTGTCGGCATCAGGGGCGTGGCGATCTGCGGCACCCGGTCCTGTTCCTCGACCGGTACGAGCGCCCGGACGCCGATCCGCGCCACGGCCGCGACCAGTAAGGCAAGTAAGAGCCCGCCCACAACCAGCACCACCGCCGGCAGCGAGGTCAACCAGTCCACCACATCACCTACAGCACGTTTCCACGAGCACCCCACGCGGCGCCATATCGACCCCCGCGCCCTGGAGCTCCTCGTCGATCACTTTTAATGAACGCTCCATGGTCACAGGTCGAAGGCCTTCGACGCTCGCGACGCCCGGCACGGCATCTCGCTTCGTCGGCCGAACAGCCGAGTACGGCCCAGTACGAGGCTGTACCGACAACGACCGCCGCGCCCGTCTCGCTTTCCGTCTCGGTCAGCCCCGTTCACGGCCGTTCAGCCGGGAGTCGAACCTTGACGTGGTGTTCTGCGACGAGGGATACACCTTCCACCTGCTCCTCGACCGGAGGCCACCGACATCGGGCTGACTGACCCAACGACGCGGGCTGACTCAGCAGTGGCGTCCACACGCACCACAAGCGCACCAGATCGAGCGGGGAACAGCGGGGAACCATGGTCAAAGCAACCAGGCCCGGCTGAACGGTGTCCCGGTCGTTTACCCAGCTCAGGCCCTGAGGCCGCCGCAGATGCTCCCCGCTTCCCAAGCTGATGGCTCAGGCATCGTCGTTGCGGGGCGACCGTCGTGGCTTGCTCCGGTCGACGGCACCGGCAGCGTGGCGGAGGCCGGTGGGGGCGCAGCGAGGCATACGCACGCGGGATCGGTCGGCCTCCTCGCCCTCGTGGCTGACTGTCGTCGGCTGGGGCAAGGACCAATCCCTGTCCAGCCCTGAGCGGACGTCATCGGTCACCCATCTGCGGCCGGCGCGTCAGGGTTCTGCATCCTGGGCACCATGACGAACCCCGAGGGCCCGTACGTGAAGGTGCACTTCCGGCTTGAGATCGAAGATGACTGGCCCCCGGCATCGGTGGAGAGCCTGTGGGCGGTCGACCAAGGCGATGGCACCGCACGGCTCGACAACATCCCCTGGTTCGTCCGAGGCATCGCCTGCGGAGACGTCGTGGCCACCGAGCCCGATGACGAAGGCGTGCGATGGGCGGGGGAGGTAGTTCGTCGTTCCGAGAACTGCACCATCCGCCTCATCGTGTTCCGCGACGGCGGCTCTGGAGCTGCACGGCAGAGCGTGATCAACGCGTTTCACGAACTCGGAGTCTGCGGCAAGGGCACAGAACGGTTCCGCATGGTCGCCCTGGACGTCCCGCCCACCGCCGATCTCTCCAAGGTGCGGAGGCTGCTCAACCATGGCGTGGCCAAGGAATGGTGGGACATGGAAGAGGGGTGCATCACCGCGCAGTGGCGGGCTACGTCCGTCGGCTGAAGCCGTTCATGTGATCCACGACTGGGCCGTCCGTCTCCGGGCCGTCCGAGGCCGCTCGGCAGTGACCGATGACGACCGACGACGACCACCAGGCGTACGAGCCCACCGCCCCTGAGCAGCGAAAACGAAGGTCGCCAAGATCCCCGGCAAGACCCAGGGAAAGAAGAAGTAAGCCCGCACGCATAAGCCCCCTACCGACGGTTCTCCCGCCGGAGCAGGGGCTTCTCACTGTCCTGGAGCCGCCCCTGGATCCTCAGCCGTCGCCCTGGCACCTCCACACGACACCACCTGTCGCCGAGGTCGCAGCAAACCCGGTACCTCGCCGTCGGCGTACACCAGCAGTCCTGTCTTGGCTCCCACCCCCCGGAGGATTGCCATCGATGGCGGACGCACCATAACCGCCCCCGCCGACAACGGACGTGCCTCGGCCCACGCGTCCGGCTGGACCTGTCCGGGCTGTGGGGGCGGCCGGAGACGGACCCCTCCACGGAAAACGTGAGCAATCAGCGGCCAATTGTCATGTGGGCGCTCAAATGAGCCACATCCGGACAGTAGAGGCCGAAGTGTTCACGGTTTTCGGACGGGGTGTCACCTCCTGGACGGAGATACCGACGGTGTTGTTTCCGGCTCAACCGAGACGTCCGCCAAGGGCAGACCACAGCCCGACCGACCGTCGGGCTGTGCGACAGGCACGGCGGCGAGCGCGGCGACAGGCAGATGTTTCGCTCTGGCTCCGCGTCGTCGCCGATTTCTGCCTCACCTCTTGAGCTGAGCTCGCCTGAGCTACGAATGACACCATGCCCCTGACATGTCGGACGGAGCGGGGATTCGGGGGAACGGCAGAGGGTCGTCCGGAAACATGCAGGTCAGCGTTGGACCAGGCCACGCGGTATCCGGTTACGCGCTCTCCGGACTGGGGCACCGGACTGGGGCACCGGACCGTACGGGGCTAGCGTGGAAAAAGGACATCGAGCGGATGCCCGGCACCGGCCGATGAAACGGAATACACCATGACCGTGCAGGCAAGCAGGACAGGCCTCGACACCGCGCCTTCCAGTGCGCCGATTCCGATCACGAAGCCCCGCGGACCCCGCGCCGCGGCTGAGCACGTCGTATCGAGCAACACGATGACCGTCCACATAGACGGTCTGCGGATCGAACTGCCGCCTATCGACCAGCTCGCCTTCCTCGCGGGCCTCGGCATCCTCACGGCACTCGAACTCATCGAGTGGCCCATCGCGCTCGCCATAGGCGTCGGGCACGAACTCGCCCGCAGCCGCCACGGCAAAGTACTGCGCGAGTTCGGAGAAGCCCTGGAAGAGGCATAAAGCGCGTACAGCGGCACCTTCGGACATCCGCCTCACTCAAGGCGGCAATCAGGCCGGCGGCCTGTCCGTACGTCCCGACAGACGAAGAAGAGCCCGCCAGCAAGCTGACGGGCTCCCGCGAAAGACCGAGGCTAACCTGCCATCAGGTCAGATCGTCGGCGTTTCATCGACGATCTCTTTGTGCGGTTCGACAATGAACTTCCAGCCGTCGCTGGGCTCCATGAAGCGCACTCGGGTCGGGTAGATGTCCAGGGCCCGGCGGTCTCGGTTCTGGCCGTTCGCGTTCTTCCGCCCCCGGGCCGGCTCCTCGAACAAGTCGACCTTGACATCCGGAACCGCGACGACTTCCTCGCTCCAGCGCTGGACGATCCCCGCACCGAAGGCGTCCCGGGCGGCGGAGTAGAGCGACTCCAGGGACTCCCTGTTCCCGTTGGGAACGAAGAGAGCGAGGTTCAGGAGGACGCCGGCATTCTGCAGAACCTCGATTTCCTCTCCCGCTTCGTCGGCGACCCAGATCCCGGGCTCTTCGGAATTGTCCGGGAGGACACGGATTTCCTGACCGAATATCGTCCTCGCGGTGAAGGATCCCCCCTCGAACTTCTGACCCGGCTCCGTGAGGGAAGCCGGAGCGTAGCAGTCGAGAGAAAGGTCGTCCATCTCTGCCGAGACGAAGATTCCGTCCTGGGGGCCCAACTCCGAAACCTCTTCGGCCGTAAGACGTCGAGCCGTGACCTTCTCGGTGTTCACGCCATTCCCCTTTTTTCGCGGCGTTCTGTGAATTCATTGAAACTCTACCACGAAAACGATCACTCAACTGCCGTTCAATTACCCTTGGAGGAACAGCAGAAGGGCCCTCCCACGCCACCGGCGAAACATGGCGAGCACAGAGAAACGGTGCGAGATTCACGAGGTTACCCACCCGCCCCGACGGCGCTTTCGGCAGCCAAGTCGGCCGTCAAGTGAAATGGCGAGCAAACCTGGCGGAATGGGAAAAGCGGACAGAGCGCGCCTTGCCGTTCAGCATGGCGCTCATGGCGACAGCACCATCGGCTTGACCGGCGGCACGGTGCACACCGACGGCGACGGCACCCCGTTCCGTACGAGCGGTGACACCGGACCGGCTGCAATCACCCGTCGGGCGGCCGCGAACGGACCGAACGGGAGGGGTGACCGGCGGTCCCGATGCCGCGGGGCGGCCGGACACGGACCCCTTCCGGAAAAGCGTGAGCAGTCGGCGGGAAAGTGTCACCCGGGCGCTCGAACGAGCGGCATCCGGACAGTGGCGGCCGAAGTGCTCACGCCATGGGACAGGCGTGTCACGCCCGTGGGCGCGGGCACCCGTCCCGGCACCGCGCACGGCGAGCCTCCTCGACCGCCGGGTGGGCCCGCCGGGGGGCGAGGGATCAGCAGTGTCCGACGCCCTCCGGCGGTCACCTTCGGTCAGCCCTTCTTCACCACACCGGACTTGAGCTGCATCGCCCCGAAGCCCTCGACCTTGCAGTCGATGTCGTGGCCGTCGACCCCGTCGATCAGCCGGATGTTGCGCACCTTGGTGCCGGCCTTGATACCCGTCGGGCTCCCCTTGACCTTGAGCGTCTTGACGACGACCACGGTGTCGCCGTCCTGCAGCACGTTTCCGACGGCGTCCTTCACGACGCGCTCCGCGACGGCACCCTCGCTCTCCGCGCCGCTCTCGGGGTCCCATTCGTGTGCGCACTCCGGGCACACGACAAGGGAATTCATCTCGTAGGTGTACTCGCAGGAACATTTCGGACAGGGGGGAAGGTTCTCCATCATCTTGCGAGCGTATCCAGACATCAGTACGACCGGCCAACAAGCCCGGGGCGCCCCTCCCGCGGATGGCTGCGGGCTCCTGTGAGGATCCCGTCCACCGGTGCGGTCACGGCTCGACCGAATCGACCGTCTCCTCTCCGGAACCGATCGGGCGCGGGTGGGCCCTGGGGAAGCGCGGCCAGGTTTCCCCGACCGACAGGGGGGCAGGTTCCAGCGGGCGTGGTCCGGGTCCGCCGGGTCGGCAAACGGGCTCGTCCTCTCGGCCGGCTCTTTCGCGTGATCGGCTCCAGAGGAGACCACCGGCCCTGGAGGAGGACGCATGGACCAGAACGCCGCGGGGATCACCCACCGGTCGATCACCTCGCCCGGAGGCCGGATCCACCTCGCGGAGCAGGGAACCGGGCCGCTGGTGCTGCTCGTGCACGGCTTCCCTGAATCCTGGTACTCGTGGCGCCACCAGCTGCCGGTGCTCGCGGCGGCGGGGTACCGCGCGGTCGCCCTCGACGTCCGCGGCTACGGCCGCTCCTCCAAGCCCGCCGCGACGGACGCGTACCGGATGCTCGCCCTGGTGGAGGACAACGTCACGGTGGTGCACGCCCTGGGCGAGGAGTCGGCGGTGGTCGTCGGCCACGACTGGGGCGCGCCCATCGCCGCGAACTCCGCCCTGCTCAGGCCGGACGTCTTCCGCGCGGTGGGACTGCTGAGCATTCCCTATACCCCGCGCGGCGCCACCCGCCCCAGCGAGGTCTTCGCCCGGATGGGCGGGGACGAGGAGTTCTACGTCTCGTACTTCCAGGAGCCGGGCCGCGCCGAGGCCGAGATCGAGCCCGACGTACGCGGCTGGCTCGCGGGCTTGTACGCGGCCCTGTCCCCCGACACCATGCCCGCGCCCGGAGCCCCCGACCCGCACTTCGTCAGCAAGGGCGGGACGATGCGCGACCGGTTCCCCGTCGGCCGGCGGCCCGCCTGGCTCGGCGAGAGCGATCTCGACGTCTACGCCGGGGAGTTCGAGCGCACCGGCTTCACCGGAGCGCTCAACCGCTACCGGAACATGGACCGCGACTGGGAGGACCTCGCCGCCTTCGACGGCGCCCCCGTCACCCAGCCGTCCCTGTTCATCGGCGGCGGTCTCGACGCCTCCACCACCTGGCTGGCCAAAGCGATCGAGGCGTATCCGGTCACGCTGCCGGGCCTGGTCTCCTCCCACCTGCTCAACGGCTGCGGCCACTGGATCCAGCAGGAACGCCCCGCCGAGGTCAACCGGCTCCTGACCGACTGGCTCACCGCGCTGCCCACCTGACGCACCCCTCCGGCACCCACGCGGACAGAATCCGACCGCGATACTTCCCACGGTCGTGCCATGACACAGGCACAGCGGACGCAGAAGGTCCTCGTCACCGGTGCCACCGGCACCGTCGGCCGTCGGGTCGTCGCCGAGCTGCTCGCCCGCGGTCACGCGGTACGCGCCCTCACCCGGGACCCGGCACGAGCCTCCCTCCCTGCGGACGTCGAAGTCGTCCAGGGCGATCTGACCGAGCCCGACAGCCTGGCCCCGGCCCTGGAGGGCGTCACCGGCCTCCACCTGATCACCTTCGACGGGACTCTCTTCGCCCCGCTGGAGACCGGCCCGCGCATCCTGGATCTGGCCCGCGCGGCCGGCGTGCGCCGGGCCGGCCCGAGGAGGTGATCGGCTTCCTGCTCGAGAGGTACGGCAACACCCCCGAGGTGGGCCGTACAGTCGTCGACACCGTCGAGAAGGTCACCGCGGGCGGCAGTGAGCCCCGGCGACCGGCACCTCTGCCCAGACCGTCTTGCCCACGGCCTCACGGGGCTCCCAGCCCCAGCGCTCGGCCAGCGCGTCCACCAGGAGCAGGCCCCGGCCGGACTCGCCGTCGGGGCACGAGGAGGGCAGAGCCGTCGGCGGCCGTCTCCCGGCGGCGGCGTCGGCGACCTCGATCCGCACCAGGCCCGCAGCCTCGTCGAGGACGAGCCGGAGCCGGAAGTCGTGCCCCGGGACGCGGCCGTGCCGCACCGCGTTCGCGACGAGCTCGCCGACGACCAGGGCGACCGTGCCCGACACGTCCGAGGCCGACGAGTGCCCCCACTCCTCCATGCATCGCACGGCGAGGCGGCGAGCGAGCCGCGCGCCGTGGGGCGTGGAGGCGAACTGGGCTGTTTGCTCCTGGAGTCGAGTGACACCGGTGTCCCTTCCGGAACCGTCACCCGCGGTGGTCGTTCCTGTCAGCACGGCGTGCCCGTCCTTACCTGTCGAGCCCTGAGACGTCCCGCGATGCGCACGAGTCGTCACGTTCCGTACCCAAGAGTCGCGGAATCACCCTACGCTCGGAAGGTGACGCAGCATTACCTTTCGGCTGGTAAGGGATGGAAGTGACGCTTTGGCCAAAGGAATTGATCCCAGTACCTCCATGGCCGCCCTGTTCGGCTCCCGGGTACGCAAGCTCCGCACGGCGGCCGGGCTGACCCAGGCCGAACTCGGCGCGAGGACCCACGTGGTGGGATCCCGGATCACCCAGATCGAACGCACCTCGGGGGCGAAGCCCACACGGGAACTGGCACGCGCCCTCGACGCCGCTCTCGACGCCGACAACCTGCTGGTCGACCTGTGGCCGTATGTGTACCGGGAGACTTTCCCCGACTGGTCACGGAAGTTCATGGCGTACTCGGAGCGAGCGGTGTCGATCAGGCAGTACGCCGCTCATGTGGTTCCCGGCCTGCTACAGACGAAGGACTATGCGCGAGCGGTCCTGAGCCTGGATGCGCTGCTCGACGACAATGAGCAGTTGGAGGAGCGTGTCGCAGCCCGGATGGGACGCCAGGAAAGGCTCGGCTCACCTGATCGGCCGGAGCTGTGCGCAATCCTGGACGAGGCGGTACTGAGGCGTCCGATCGGCAACTCTTCCGTGATGCGAAGGCAGTTGGAGCGGCTGCTCAAAACCGCAGCGGAGCGCCGCATCACCGTGCAGGTGTTGCCGTTCGACCAGGGCGGACACGAGGCGATGGGCGGCTCACTGACGATTCTCGCCCTCCCGGACGGCTCGGAGGTCGCCTACACAGAGGGTTCGGACTATGGCCAACTCATCGAGGAACCGGACAACGTCAGTCGCTACAAAGTGATTTACGATCGGCTACGGGCAGTGGCCCTGCCCCCGCTCATGTCGCTCGGCATGATTCGGACCGCGATGGAGGGCAGCTACCGTGGCGCGAACGTCCCGTCCCGATCTGAACGGCGCCGTCTGGCGCAGGAGCAGCTACAGCAATCAGGCGGGGGGCGACTGCGTGGAGGTGGCGGACGGATTCCCCGGCGCCGTCCCCGTCCGTGACAGCAAGGTCCCGAACGGTCCCGCTCTCTGCTTCGCAGACGGCTCCTGGGCGGCATTCATAGGGGAGTTGAAGGCCGGTCCGCACCGGATCTGAGGCGGCCGGGTACCGGTCGCGTCGCGTCTTCCCGGCCCGCCGGTTCCTCGTCCGCGAGGGTCCGGTGGGCCACTGACCTCCTGAAAGAACCGGGGGAAAGAACTACCCGCCCACCCACCCTCCCCGGCGAAAAGCCCGCGTCACCCGTCCGGGTGACCGGCTTGCAGGGGCGGGTCACGGGCGGTTACGTTCGCGACACCAACCGCAAACAGAGACGGCCCCCGGCCGGGATTGCCGTCCCGGAACGAGGGCCTGACCGATCAGGAAGAAGCACCTTCCCGATGGCTGACCCGCAGTCTAATGCGCGCCTGCGCGCCGATGCCGGAGCTCCGACCTCCGGCGTGATCCACGTACGCACCCGGCTCACCGCCGACTTCACCGTGATCTCCAACGCCCTCGCCCAACGGCGTGGCAGCGCCGTCACCGTCGGCGTCGCGGTCTACATCCTCTCCCTGCCCACCGGCACCCCCGTCAGCATCGCCGCCCTGTGCGCGCACTTCACCGAGGGCGAGATCCTCATCTCCCGCGCCCTCCGCGAACTGGAAACCGCCGGCTACCTGGAACGCCGCTGCGAACGCATGCCCACCGGCCAGATCCGCACCCGCACGTACTTCTACGACGTCCCCGGCGGCACACCGCAGCCGGACCCGGACGACCCACCCGAGCCGCCCCGGCCCCGGAAGCCCCCCACCGTCCCGCAGGCCACGGCCCTTGCACCGGCCCCGACTCCGGGCCCGGTCCCGGTCCCGGTCCCGGTCCCGCAAGAGGGGGCGCCCGCCCCCAGCCGTGAGGTGACCGAGAGCCCGGCCCCCGCACTCGCCGACGCCGACCCGAAAGCGGTCGCCGTCCTGGCCTCCCTCCGCCGCGTCGATCCGCGCCTGGTCCTGTCTGAACGGGAAGCCGTACGTCTGGCGCCGGCCGTCACCGCGTGGCTGGCGGCCGGGGTCGTCCCCTCCCAGATCACCGCACACCTCACGGCACGGCTCCCCGACCACTTCCTGACCCGCCCGGCGGGCATCCTCGCCTTCCGGCTCCGCGAAACGCCCCTGCCCGCACCGCCCCCGGCACCGCTCCCCCTGGCCCCTGGCCGTCCGGCCGTCCTGCCCTTCCAGACCTGCGACGGCTGCGAGCGCGCCTTCCGCGCACCACAGCCCGGACACTGCCGGGACTGCCGACGACGCGAGAAGGCTCTCCCCAGCGCAGCCTGAGCCGACGACTTAAGGGCGCTTGACCAGCTCGGACACGAGGAGGAGACTGGATGTACTACATTTGTCATACACGAAGGGAGGCAGGAATGACCTCGAAGACCGGGCAGAAGAGCCACACCGCGGATGCCACGGCCAAAAGGCGCACCTCGACCGCGGCCCGGGCCCCCCAGACGCGCCGGAAGCAGGGCGACAGTGGTGCGACCAGCGTGGCCCAGGTGCGGCTGCGCCCGGATGAGATGGCGGACCTGCAGCAGGTGATGCAGACCCTCCAGCTGCACTCGCTCTCCGACGCCCTGCGCGAAGGGCTTCGGCTGCTCTCCCGCGAGGCGACCGAGGTCGCCGCCGCTCAGGAGATCCGCGACTTCTACCGCGGCACCCGGGCCCCGACCCCCGAGGGCGTCGCGCCCGCCACGGCGGACGAACTGGCGGCAGCGGACGAGACCGAGTGGTGAACACCGGCTCCGCCCTGCGGGGCGAAGTATGGGGGTGTGCCCTCCCCGGCCCCATCGGCCCGCACCCCGTGGTCGTCCTCACGGTGAACCGGATCGCCGAACCGCTGTCGGCGCTGACCGTCGCCGTGATCACCGGAACGCCCGGCCCCGCCTCCACCCACGTCCCGGTCGGTTCCGACTGCGGGGTGACCAAGTACGACGAGTCGTACGTGAACTGCACCGACCTGCACACCGTGGACAAGCCGAGGCTGCGACGGCGCCTGGGCCTGCTGGCCCCGAGCGAGCTGCGGCGTGTGGAGGACTGCGTGCGCGTGATCCTGGGTCTGGCGTAGTCACCCACCCGCCGCCTCGCGTTCCTCGAAGGAGCAGCACCGCTTGTCGGCCATCGCCGTGACGCTCGGTGGCACCCGTACGGCATCGCCCAGGTTCTCTACCGCACGTGGTGGTACCAGCGTCGGTGCACCGCGGGTTCGACGCACAGTACGGCGGCGCCCGCGATCGTGCCGACCAGCAGGGCGGAACCGCCGCCGCCGTTGAGGACCGCGCCGAGGCAGGCGGCGGCAACGGCGAGCGGGCGCAGCAGGGTCAGCGGGCCGAGGCCGATGACCATCGCGAGGGTGCTGGCGCGGAACGGCAGGGTGAAGTAGGCGGCGAGCGAAAGCAGTACGACGGTGGCGTAGACGGTGAGCGGGAGCAGGTAGCCGAGGCCACCGGCCGTCAGAGTGTCGTAGGTCCGGGCCTGGTCGCGTGTGGTCAGCAGCAGGAGGGCGGCGGTCAGGGTGGGGGCGAGCAACAGGAAGGCCCCGACGGCCAGTCCACGCAGGGCTGCTCGGGTGGTGGCCCGTTGTTTGCGGATGCGGGCGTCGCTGCCGGCGTAGGCGCGGAAGCCGCTGCACGCCGCATCGACCAGACCGAGGAGCAGGAGTATGAGCGGTATGGCGGGTGTCATCGGGTGGCCTCGGCGAGGTGCTCCGGGCCGACCATACGGCGTGCGTCCCGCCCGAGGACTCGGCGAAGCGGCGCCTCCAGGTGCGGGCGCACCCCGATGACCGGGCGCAACGTGGTGCAGAACGGGTTCACCGCACCGCGCGGCTCGTACAGCAGGGCGCGGATGCCGGGTACTTCGGCGGCGCGCAACAGTGTCTCGTCGCTGTGCGCGCGCCGTGCGGAGACGACACCGTCGTGGCGGCCGAGCGGGTTGCGCATCCGGGCACGGTGGAAGATCCAGGCGCCGAGGGGCGCGAGACGGGTCGCGGCGATGTCGAAGTGGCAGAAGGCGTGCGCCGCTGAGGCGGCCTGGGCCTGGAAGAACTCGTCCAGGGCGGGACCACGGAAATGGTGCAGCACGCCGGTGGAGACGTAGACGGTCGCGGCCTCCGGCAGGCCGAAGGCGTTTCCGTGGACGAAACGGCAGTCGAGCCCCTCCTCCCGGGCGAGGCGGTCCGCCTCGCCGACCAGCGTGGCGTCGAGGTCCACCCCGACCAACTCGACGTCCGAGCCGAGGGCGTTGGTCGTCGCCAGCCAGCGGACCAGGTAGCCCAGGCCGCAACCGACGTCGACCAGACGGTACGGACCGGGCTGCCCGGTGGCCGACCGAATCGCGGTGAAGAGCGGGCCGAGCAGGTGGACCAGCCGTTCGCCGGTCCGCAGTTCCTCGTTCAGGCGCTGGAGCTCGGTGTGCACGCTGACGAGCAGGCGGTCCACGGCGTACGGGTCGAGTACGCCGTCCTGGTCCGTGGGCAGCCCGGCGACGATCCGGGCCGCGTGTTCGTCTCCGCTCTCGCGGAGCTGCCGGATCACCTCGGCGCGCCGGACCGGGAGCCGGTGGCCGCTGTGTGGATCCACCGCCGTGATCAGGTCGGAAATCTCAAGCTGGTGCACGGGACAGAACCCTATGGTCCTCCCTGCCGAGCCCGGCGGGCCGGCTGCCCCTGCCGTGGCGTGCCGACCACATCCCGTATTCCTTCGGTACCGGTGCTGTTCGAGACCCGTGCACATTTCGATGCACTCACCGAAGACGGCAGGGGAGTCGCCGGTGGAGGCCCGGCGAGTCACCGGTGGCTTCACGGCACGTAAGAAAAGCCGAAAAGCCTTTGCCCTGCCATGAGTTGGCGAACAAGGGAACGGCGATCGGCCGTCCTATTCTTCTGCCATGGCGAAGCAGCGGCGGTCTATGGCTGAAGCGTTCTGGGCTCTGGACCGGGTCCTGGGCGGGCAGCAGCCTCCGACCCGGCTCCAGCAATGGGTGGCCCGTCACCTGGTCGGGGCCGGTCTCTGCATGGCCGTCCCCTTCACGCTCCTCTTCTGGCTGACAGCGCCCGAGGGAGAGCCCGATTCTCTTCTGTTCGCCGTGATCTTCGGACTGCTGATGGGACTCCTCTTCGGGCTCACTGCTGTCTTGGAGCGGCTCCGGCAGCGTCGGCTCAGGCGTCTGGGGATATGGGACGGCTCTTGAGCAGGCGGTGATCCGCCGGAGGTGAGGGGTGGTCGGCGCTGTCGGGGGCCGGAAGGCCACGGCATGGTCTCTTTGCCGTACCGGGCAGGTACGTGGGCCCGAGCGAGCGGTCATCATGACGGATGATCATTCCGGTCGGGCTGTCGATCACGCCGGTCACGGCCCTGCCCGGGAGCGCGTGAGGCGGTGGAGCAGATGATCGAACCCATGGCAGAGCCGGCGGACACGGCCCTGGGCGTGTTGATGCTGGTTGTGGCGGCGGGTTGCACCTGGCTGGGATGGACGTCCCTGCGTCGGCCCCGGAAGGCTCCGGTGAGCGTGCAGGGGCCCAGGTGGCTCGTCCGCGCCTGGGGCCTCGGCTACCTGGTGCTGGGGGTGAGTCTTACCGCGCAAGAGGTGGGCCGGACAGCCGGTGAGGAACCGGCCTGGCCGTTGATTCTGATCCGCTGGATCGCCGGTCCGCTGGTGCTCTTCCCCCTGGTGGCCGGGACGGTCCGGCGGTGGCGGGAGCGCCGCGCCGGCCGGGTGGCGAACGAGGGGCGGCGGGTGTGAACCGGCGCGTCTCCTGGGGCGAGGCCCTGCTCGTGGCCCTGGCCTGCTGGGTGATCAGCGGCCTGGGGTATGCCGTGTTCGCCGCCCTGGAGGACCCGGGCCTCACGGTCGCGCCCCTCCTGGGCCTGGGCCTCGTCCAGTGGTTCTGGACGCGCCACCGTGTCTGGCCGGCCGCGGTCGCGGCGGGCCTCACCGGGTTCGTCGTCCTGTTCGGGGCCGTCGACCTCCTGCGCCCGGACTGGGGCCGGTACGTCGGTGACGCACTGGCCACCGGACTCGGCGCGACGGCGGCCCTGGTCGTCTTCACCCTGACGTGCCGCATCCGCACACGGACCGGCAGCCGAAACCACTGAGCCTGACCGGGTGGGGACGTCCCGTTCACCCACGGGGCCGGCCGGAGCACCTCGGCACCGCACGTACTCGGCATACGATCCGGCCGCCCGCCGGACCGCCGTTACGATCACGGCCCATGGACTGGGCAGAGCGTGCGGCGGAGTTGAGGCAGTGGAGCAGGGGCGGGGTCCGGGCCCCGCACAAACCGTTGCTCCTGCTGTACGCTCTCGGCCGGTTTCAGGAGGACACCGACGGCGAGTTGGCCTACAGCGCGGTCGAGGAGGACCTGAAGCGGCTGCTGGCCGAGTACGGGCCGCCCCGGCCGACCACGCCCGCCTATCCGTTCCACCACCTGGTCGGTGACGGGGTGTGGGAGGTGCGGAGCGATCGCGGGGACGGTAGCCCAGGTACCGGGGTGCGGGAGTTGCGGGCGACGCACGCCGCCGGGCGGCTCGTGCCGGAGTTGCGGGTGGCGTTGCGGCGGGAGCCGTCGCTGCTCGGCCGGATGGCACGGGTGCTGCTCGACGCCAACTTCCCGCCCTCGCTGCACGGCGAACTGTGCGAGGCCGTCGGCCTGGAGCTGGAGCCCGCGGAGGCGACCCGCCTCACGGCCGTCCGGCGGCAGCGGGACCGCCGGATGCGGGAGCTGGTGCTGACCGCGTACGAGCACCGGTGCGCCTTCTGCGGTTACGACGGCCGGATCGGGAGCGTGCCCGTGGGGCTGGAGGCGGCGCATGTGCGCTGGTGGGCGTTCGACGGTCCGGACGACGTCGACAACGGGCTGTGCCTGTGCGCGCTGCACCACAAGCTCTTCGACAAGGGTGTCCTCGGCGTCGGCGACCAGCACCGCATCCTGGTCTCGCAGCGTTTCGTCGGGCACGGCGGCGCGGCCCGCGCGCAGGTCACCGAACTCTCCGGACGGCCCCTTCTCGGCCCGCAGCCGGGAACCGCCCCCGTCGCGGCACCGCACCGCGCCTGGCACCTCACACAGGTCTTCCAGGGCGACCCGCGTCCGGCCGCCGCAGCCTGGTAAGCACACCGACACCACGAGTATGGTCTCCTGTATGGCTACCAAGAAAGTGACCGTGACGATCCCCGAGGACCTCCTGGAGGAGATCCGCGGGGAAGCCGCCGAGCGCGGACTGTCCGCGTACATCGCCGATGCGCTGCGCCTCAAGCAGGACCGTGACCGGCTCCGGGAACTGGCCGACTGGCTCCAGGAGGAGCACGGCCCGGTCACGGACGAGGAGCACGCGGCCGCGCTCGCGGAACTGGAGGACCTCGACGCCGAGCACGAGCGGCGTCGCAGGGTCCACAGCTCTCACGCGGGAGAGGCCGCGTGAGGAAGGGGAGCAGTGGGCGCGGGCGGCCGCTCCGGGTCTTCGTGCTCGACTGCGAGGCCCTGTCCCTGGCCGTACGGGGCGATCGGGGGATGATCGCCCGCCTCGACCTCGCGGCCCAGGGCGAAGCGGAGGTGGTGACCTCCCCGATGACGCTGATCGAGGCGTACGACGGCAGAACGACCGAGCAGCGCTGGGACTGGGTGCTCTCGCGGCTCAAGGTCGTGGAGATCGGCAGGGACGAGGCGCGACAGGCCCGTCGGCTCCTGGCCGACGCGCGGCTGCACGGCCACAAGTACGCGATCGACGCGGTACTCGCGGTGGTCGCGCGTCAACAGAAGGGGCAGGTCACGGTCTTCACATCGGACGTGGACGACGTGGAGAAGCTGGTCCCGGACACGGTCGTCGTCAAGAAGGTGTGATCCGTCCGCACCGCTCACGGGTGCATCCGGGCTCCCTTCAGGGTCTTGTCCACCGCGTTCCTCGGGCCGTGGACCGCCAGGCCGACCAGGTCCAGGTCGGGGGTGCCGACGGCGCGGACCGCCGCGCGGTTGGCCTCGTCGTGACCCGTGGAGAAGAGGTCCGAGGTGAACAGCGCGCGCGGCAGGGCGCGGGAGAGGGCGCGGGTGTGCGCCGCCTTCAGGGTCTCCTTGGTGCCCTCGAAGACCAGCACCGGCTGGCGGAACATCGGCAGGTAGGACACCTGGTCCGCGTCCTCGTAGGGTTCCCCGATCACCTCGGGGACCTGGGTGCCCAGGCCGCTGACCAGGAAGGCGGTGACGTTGAGGCGCTGCCAGGTCTCCAGGTCCTCGCGCAGCAGGACGGCGATCTTCGTGTCGAAGCGTGTGCTCATGCCTCGAGACTGCCGATCGGCGTACGTCCCCGTCTTGTACGTTGTTTGCATGGCCGCAGAGCACGCCGGGCGTCCCGAGCGGACCGTCTCCGCCTGGCGGCCCCGGGTCCCGGGCGTCGTGGAGGTCTTCCACGCCCGTTTCACCGAGTACGCCTACCCGATGCACGTCCACGACGCCTGGACGCTGCTGATCGTCGACGACGGCGCCGTGCGGTACGACCTGGACCGGCACGAGCACGGCACCCCGCACGACACCGTGTCCCTGCTGCCGCCGCACGTCCCGCACAACGGCGCCGCCGCCACCCCGGACGGCTTCCGCAAGCGGGTGCTCTACCTCGACGGCACCCACCTCGGGGACGATCTGATCGGGGCCGCCGTCGACCGGCCCGACCTGCGTGATCCGCTGCTGCGGCGGCGCGTCGGGCAGGTGCACACGGCGCTCGTGGGGCCCGGCGACGAACTGGAGGCGGAGAGCAGGCTGACGCTCGTCGGGGAGCGGCTGCGGGCCCATCTGCGGTCCCGGGACGATGCCGCGCGGGCGCCCCGGCGGGACCCCGTCCTCGCTTGCCGACTGCGGGAGTTGCTCGACGCGCGGGTCGTGGAGGGGATCGGCCTGGCGGAGGCCGCGGGGCTGCTGTCCGCGCATCCCGCGCATCTCGTCCGGGCGTTCAGCGGCGCCTACGGCATCGCACCGCACCAGTACCTGACGTCCCGCCGGGTGGGCCGGGCCCGTCGGCTGCTGCTCGACGGCGGGCCACCGAGCGAGGTCGCGGTGGCCACCGGTTTCTACGACCAGGCCCATCTCACCCGGCATTTCCGGAAGTTGGTCGGTGTCACACCGGGCCGTTACCGCGCGGGAGGCCGGTAGCCCTACGGCGACCTGCGCTGGCCTACGCCGACCTGCACCGACCTGCGCGGTCCCTACTCGTCCGAGGGGCGCTCGATGAGCCGGGTGAACGCGTCCAGGTTCCGCGTCGACTCCCCGCGCGACACCCGCCAGACGTGCTCCTTGCGGATCGCGGTGGCGAAACCCAGCTCCAGCAGGGTGTTGAAGCTGCCGTCGGCGGCCTCCAGGACCTGACCGAGCAGCCGGTCGACCTCGTCCGGGGTCACGGCGGGCAGCGGGAAGCGGCCGGTGACGTAGATGTCGCCGAGCGGGTCCACGGCGTAACCCACGCCGTACAGCTTGAGGTTGCGCTCCAGGAGCCAGCGGTGGACGGCGGCCTCGTTCTCGTCGGGGTGCCGGATGACGAAGGCGTTGAGGGAGAGCGAGTGCCGGCCGACAATGAGGGAGACCGTCGTGGACAGTTTGCGGGTGCCGGGGAGCTTCACGGCGTACGTGCCGGCCCTGGGGCTCTCCCAGTCGAGTCCGGCGTCCTTGAGGACGCCCTCGACGACCTGTGCCGCCGCCTGCTGCTGTTCCGCTTCAGCCATGCTGGGAGCGTACGTGACGGCGGTGGGCCTGCGTCGCGGCCGTGTAGACGTCGGCCGTGGCGGCGGCCGACCTGTCCCAGCCGAAGGACTGCGCGTGCCGGGCGGCGGCCTCGCCCATCCGGTCGGCGAGGTCGGGCCGGTCGGCGAACTCGAGCAGGACGCGCGCGTAGGCCTCGGGGTCGTGCCCCTGGACGAGGAAGCCGGTGTGTCCGTCCCGTACGGCCACCGGCAGTCCGCCGACCGAGGCGGCGAGCACCGGGGTGCCGGCGGCCTGCGCCTCTATGGCGACCAGGCCGAAGGACTCGCTGTAGGAGGGCATGACGAGGACGGACGCGGCCCGGAACCAGTCCGCGAGCTGTTCCTGCCCGACCGGCGGACAGAACCGTACGACGTCGGCGATGCCCAGGCGGGCGGCGAGTTTCTGCAGCCCCTCGGGCTTGGCGAGGCCGCTGCCGCTGGGGCCGCCGACCACGGGGACGCAGAGCCGGGAGCGCAGTTCGGGGCGTTCGGCGAGCAGCGCGGCGACCGCGCGGAGCAGCACGTCGGGGGCTTTCAGCGGCTGGATGCGGCCCGCGAAGAGCGGGATCAGGGCGTCCTGGGGCAGGCCCAGGCGGGCGCGGGCGGCGGCTCGTCCGTCGGCCTGGCGGAAGCGGGACAGGTTGACGCCGGGGTGGACGACGGCGACCTTGTCCGGGTCGGCCGCGTAGTGCTGTACGAGTTCCTCGGCCTCTCCGGCGGTGTTGGCGATCAGCCGGTCCGCGGCGGCCACTATCTGGGTCTCGCCGATGACCCGGGCGGCCGGCTCGGGTGTGTCGCCGGCGGCGAGGTTGGCGTTCTTGACCTTGGCCATGGTGTGCATGGCGTGCACCAGGGGGACGCCCCAGCGCTGGGCGGCGAGCCAGCCGACGTGGCCGGAGAGCCAGTAGTGGGAGTGGACCAGGTCGTAGTACCCGGGCCGGTGGCCGGCCCACGCCTGCATCACCCCGTGCGTGAAGGCGCACAGCTGGGCGGGCAGCTCCTCCTTGGCCAGGCCCTCGTAGGGGCCGGCGTCGACGTGCCGGACGAGGACGCCGGGCGCGAGCTCGACGGAGGGCGGGAGGGCGGCGGTGGTCGCGCGCGTGAAGATCTCGACCTCGATGTTGATCGCGGCGAGGCACTGCGCGAGTTCCACGATGTAGACGTTCATGCCGCCGGCGTCGCCGGTTCCCGGCTGGTGCAGCGGGGACGTGTGCACGGAGAGCATCGCCACGCGGCGGGGCCTGCGGTGCAGCCGCAGCCGCGGGGGTACGGCGGGGGAGCGCCGCCCGAGCCTGGCGATGTACTGGCTCACGTGGCGTTCCTCCTCGTTGCGGGCCTGACGTTCGGGCATGGCTTTTGGGGGCGTGCGGGCCCTCCAGCTCCCCAACACCAAAGGGGCCCGCTCCCATTTCCGGGCGGCCTCTCCGGATCGGGTCTTTGCCGAATCATTACCGGCGATCGCTCAACCGTTCGAGTGCCGGGCGCGTGAGCGCGGGAGCCGTCGCCCACGGGTCCTCCCCGGCCGGTTCCGGCCGGGGCCGGCCGCCCGCATACCCTCGTACGCATGACCGCCCGCGCCGCCGCCCTCCCCCGTTCCCGGAGGCCCCCCGTCGTGGGCGCGGTGACGCGCGGGACGACCAACCCCAACCGCCTGCGCCGCATGGACCGCTGGATCGCGGCCACACACGGCACCGCACTGCGCCGCGCCGACCACCCCGTCGCCGTCGACCTCGGCTACGGCGCCGCCCCCTGGACGGCGGTCGAACTGCTGCACCGCCTGCGCACCGCGGCCCCCCGCACGCAGGTGGTCGGCGTCGAGATCGAACCGGCCCGGGTCGCGGCGGCCCGCCCGTACGAGCGTGAGGGGCTGGCCTTCCGGCACGGCGGCTTCGAGATCCCGCTCCCCGGACGGCCGACGCTGATCCGCGCGGCGAACGTCCTGCGCCAGTACGACGAGGCCGAGGTCGCCGCCGCCTGGCAACGGCTGTGCGCACGGCTCGCCCCGGCCGAACCGGCGAGCGGCTCGCGCGGCGGGCTGCTGGTCGAGGGGACCTGCGACGAGATCGGGCGGCGGCACGTCTGGGTCGCCCTCGGCCCGGAGGGGCCGCGCACGGTCACCTTCGCGACCCGGCTCGGCTCCCTGGAACGCCCCTCGGACCTGGCGGAACGCCTGCCGAAGGCCCTCATCCACCGCAACGTCCCCGGCGAACCGGTGCACGCCTTCCTGCGCGACTTCGACCGCGCCTGGGCCGCCGCCGCGCCCTACGCCTCGTACGGCGCCCGCCAGCGCTGGATCCGCACGGTGCGGGATCTGACCGCCGACTGGCCGGTGGCGGACGGGCCGGCCCGGTGGCGGCAGGGCGAAGTCACGGTGCGGTGGGAGGCCTTGGCTCCACGGGGGTGAACTCCGGGAACGATCTCCGTGAGCCGTTCGTCACATCGACGGGGCGAGCGCCGTGACGGAGCGGGGAAGCCGGGAAGTGTCACCTCTGTCACTTCGGGAGCCGGCATGGCAACATCCCCTGGCGAAGGACGTTGCTGACGGTCGATCAGTTGAGGGGCGGGGCATGAAGACGGGCAGGCGCTTGCTGACCACGACGGCAGTGGCCGTGGTCTGCGCGATCACCGTGCTGGCGGCACCGGGCGCGGCGTTCGCGGCCCCCACTCCCCCGCCGCCCCCTGCCCCCGCTCCGAGCGCGAGCGCCGATGTCGCGCCGTCCAAGGACCTCGAAGCCGTACGCAAGAAGCTCGACGGGCTCTACCGCGCCGCGGCGGTGGCCACCGAGGAGTACAACGCCGCCGAGGAGAAGGCGGAGCAGCAGTCCACCGAGATCGCCCGGCTGGCCAAGAAGATCGCCGAGGGCAGAAAGAGGCTGGACGAGCTGAAGGACCGCGCGGGCGCCGCGGCCGCCTCCCAGTACCGCGGTGGCGGACTCCCGCCCGAGGCCCACCTGATGCTGAGCGACGACCCGCAGGAGTTCCTCGTCGGCGCGGGCCGGATCCGCCAGGGCCAGCACGCGACCAAGGGCCTGCTCAGCGAGACGAGGCGGGCCCAGGAGGACTTGGAGCAGTACGCGCAGGACGCCGGCACCCAGTTGCGGAAGCTGGAATCGGGCCGCAAGGCCAAGGCCAAGGCGCAGAGGAAGATCGAGAAGCAGATCGCGGCGGCCGAGAAGATCGAGTCCGAGCTGGAGCAGGAGGAGAAGGAACGGCTGGCCGAGCTGGAGCGGCGGGCCGCCGAGAAGGCCCAGTCCGCCTGGCTGGACTCCGGCGTCCTCGACGGCGTCGGGGCACAGGCGACCGAGCAGGGCAGGAAGGCCGTCGCGTACGCCACCGCGCAGATCGGCAAGCCGTACGAGTGGGGCGCCGAGGGCCCGAAGACGTACGACTGCTCGGGCCTGACCTCACAGGCGTGGAAAGCGGGCGGGCAGGGCATCCCGCGCACCTCTCAGGAGCAGTGGAAGCGGCTGACGCGCGTCGCCGTCGCGGAGATGCGGCCCGGTGACCTCGTCATCTACTTCAAGGACGCCAGCCATGTCGGCATGTACGTCGGAGACGGAGCCATCGTCCACGCCCCGCGCCCGGGACGGACGATCACGATCGCGGGAGCCGGCTCGATGCCGATCCTCGGGGTGGTCCGCCCGGACCCGAATACCGGCGAGGCCGACAACAAGAACGAAAGCGACGAGGGCGACAAGAGCAGTGAAAACGGAAAGGACGGCAGGAAAACGGGCGCGAACTGAGCGCCCTGTGAGCTGCGCCTTGTGACCCAGTCCACGCCGATGGCGTGACCGTACCCCCGTGTGCGTGACGTTCGTCATCCCGGCTGCATCGCCGACGTGTCCAACTGGTGCCCATAACGCGGCATATGACACCGGCTGATGGCCGAGCGGCGTGCCGCACACCATTCCGCTGCGGCGCCGACACCCGCTATCGTCCCCGCTGGAAGGGGCGCCCCCGGCTCATCCGAAGGGGAGAGCACGGGGTACACGGGCCGAGACCCCGCGCCCCCGCCACGCCCTCGGGGGGAGGGAAGGAACCCGGAAGAATGCCCGCACCCGTACCGCGGCAGAGAACGCTCCCGGCCGCGGAAAGCGGTCAGGCGCACGCCGCATCACCCAACGGTGGCTCCGCCGAGGACACCTCGGAGGCCGGAGCGACGGCCCCGCACACGACGGGGCACGCCGAGAACGACACCAGGAACGAGGCGACCTCGACCGCCCCCACCAACCTCACACTGCTGCTGATCGAGGACGACCCGGCGGGCCTGCCGATCGTGCCGGACCTGCTCGACCAGACCGGCAAGCCGATCCGCGTGCGCACCGCCCGCAACCTCACCGAGGCCGCGCGGCTGCTGACCGACGACGTCCACTGCATCCTGCTGGACCTCGCGCTGCCCGCACCCGGCAGCCGGGCGGGCGGCAACGGCAACGGCGGTGGCAACAGCGGTGGCGGCTCCGGTGACGACGACGAGCTCGCCGTGCTCAAGCACGTGCTGGAGCTCGCGCCCCGGCACGCCGTCCTCGCGCTGACCGCGTCGGGCGACGCCGAGCGCGGCGCGGAGGCGGTGCGCGTGGGCGCCCAGGACTACCTCTTCCGTGACGAGCTGGACGGCCGGCTGCTGAGCAGGGCGATCCGGTACGCGGTGGAACGCAAGCGTTCCGACACCGCCGAGCGGCGGCTCGCCGAGGGCAGGCTGCACGCCCAGGAGAACGCCCGCCTGGAACGCGGCCTGCTGCCGACCCCGCTCCTGGACGGCTCCCCGCTCCACTTCGCCGCCCGCTACCGTCCGGGCCGTTCGCGCGCTCTGCTCGGCGGTGACTTCTACGACGTCGTCCGCACCCCGGACGGCACGGTGCACGCCATGATCGGCGACGTCTGCGGCCACGGCCCGGACGAGGCCGCCCTCGGCGTGGAGCTGCGCATCGCCTGGCGCGCGCTGACCCTGGCGGGCCTGTGCGGGGACGAGCTGCTGGGCACACTGCAGCAGGTGCTGGAGCACGAGCGCGCGGACGACGAGATCTTCGCGACCCTCTGCGCGGTGGACATCTCCCCCGACGGCCGCCAGGCGGGCCTGTGCCTGGCCGGCCACCCCTCCCCGCTCCTCGCCCGGCCGGGCCGACCGGCGCAACTGCTGCCGTACGAGAACAACGGCCCGGCGCTCGGGCTGCTGTCCGGCGCCCGCTGGCCGCGTACGGAGGTGGAGCTGGGCACGGAGTGGAGCCTGATGCTCTACACGGACGGTCTGATCGAGGGCCGGGTCGGCGACAGCGGGGAACGGCTCGGCCAGGACGGCATGGTCGGCATGGTCCACCGCCAGCTCACGAACGGCCTGCGGGGCGAGGAACTGCTGCGGGCGGCCGTCAACGAGGTCCGCGACCTCAACGGCGGGGAGCTGACGGACGACGTGGCGGTACTGCTCCTGGACCGGGTGCCACCACCGCGGCCGTGACGGTGAGGAGGCCGGCCCGCTGCCCTCTCCCTACCGTCCGCCGTTGTACGGGCCGTAGGGGCCGTCGCTGCTGGAGCCCCGCCGGCTGCGCCCGCCGCCGGAGAGGCCGCGCAGGGCGGGACGGACGTCGACCATGTACACGATGGTCGCGATCAGCCCGATGATCGGCAGGAACGACAGGACGTTGAAGATCAGGTTCACCACGAAGGCGAGCCCGAGGATGATCAGCCAGAACGGCTTGGTCTTCTTGTCCGCCGCGCGGTAGGCGTCCTCCCGGCGGATGGCCGCGTCGATCAACGCGAAGCCGCTGAACACGACCAGGGCCATGTTCAGCAGCCACATCAACCCCGCGAAGCCCTGCATCAGCACAACGTCCACCACCCGACTCGGCTCGTCCTTACGCGGTCACCGTACCCGTAACCACCGGCCGGCTACCCAGGAGAACGGGCCGGACACCGCGAGAGTGCCCGGCCCGTACCGCTGTCACCCGCCGGCACCGCTGCCGCTCGGTCCTACTTGGCGGGCGGCGTCGGCTTCTTGGCCGTCGTGGGCTTGCGCGTCGAGGCCTTCTTGGCCCCGGGCCTGGCCGCCTCGCCGAGGTCGCCCTCCTTGGTCTCGACCGACTCCAGCTTCGGCCTGGTCACGGCCTCGGGCTTCGGCTCGACGGCCACGGCGACGTCCTCGACGGCGACGGCGACGTCCTCGATGCCCTCGGCGGCCTCGCCGCGCCAGGTCTTCACGGCCTGCTCACCGTGCTCGGCGACCTTCTCGTAGGTCTCACGGGCCTTGACCGCGTACTCGGCCGCGACGCCGACCCCGCGCAGGGCCAGGTCCTGGGCGGTCTCGCCGAACTTCTTCAGGTCGGTGTCGAGCGAGCCGAAGAACTCGCCGACCTTGGTCTGGACGGTCTCCTGCGTCTCCCTGACCCGGACGGTCGCCTTCTCCTGGACGGCCTTGGGGTCGGTGTTGCGGACGGCCTCGATGCGCGACGGCGCCTCGGCACGGATCTGCTCGACCAGGCCCGGAACCTTCCTGGCCTGCTGCAGGGCGAGGTCGGCGGTGCCGGCGGCGAAGTAGAGCGGGGTCGGGTTGCTGAAGGTCTTGCGCAGGTCGTCGGTGATGGCCATGGTGATGGTCCTCCCGGATTCGTTTCGGCTGAGGGTCTGTGTGATCCGCGGCGGCGGCCGGTGCCCTGGTCCGGCTCAGCCGTCCGTCCGCTGCGGATCGATGCCACTGCTGGTGCTGCTGTTACTGGTGGTGCTGGTGGTGTCGCCGGAGGAACCCCGGCGCCCGGCGCCCGTACCGCCACCGGCCTTACGGCCGCCCCGACGTATCGCGGAACCACCGCCGGAGCCGCCGCTCCCGTCGGCACCTCCGGAAACCTCCGGGCTCTCCGCCCCTTGAGCCACCCCGCCGGCGTCAGCGGCACCGACGGTCCCGGTCGCCTCACCGTCCTCGGCGCCCCCAAACCCGTTCTCCTTGCGGAAGGACTCGTAGATCTGGAGCAGTACCTGCTTCTGACGCTCGCTCAGCGTGGGATCGGCGAGGATGACGGCCCGCGTCTCCACTTCCTCCCGGTCCCGCTCGGCGTCGAGGATGCCGGCGCGCACGTACAGCGTCTCGGCGGAGATCCGCAGCGCCTTGGCGACCTGCTGCAACACCTCCGCGCTCGGCTTGCGCAGCCCGCGCTCGATCTGGCTCAGATACGGATTGGACACCCCGGCGGCGTCGGCGAGCTGCCGCAGCGACAACTGCGCGTTGCGCCGCTGCTCACGGAGGTACTCACCAAGATTGCCGACATTGAGTGACGCCATACCCCCACCCTGCCCCACCCCGCTAACTATTGCAAGCACTCGCTTGCAATAGTGCGCCACGCCCGCTGTGACCGAGCACGGCGGATGGCCGGTTCCCAAGCCGCCGAGGGGTGCGGTGAGGGCGGCTCCGGTGAAGGGAGCCAGGGCTGCCGCAGCGGTCGCTGGTGCTGCGAGTAGACCGGAGAGGCGTCCGTAGTGGGCGGTGCCCCAGCGGTCGGTGATGGCGGTGGCCTGCAGGAGGGTGAGATCGCCCCGCACCATGCCGGCCGCGACCGACACGGCGATGAGCTGGCTTTGTTCACCGGTTGCGGCAGCAGTTGTTCAGTGCTTCGGGAGGCACCCGGGCCGCGGCGTGTTCGATGTTCACGAGAAGCGACAGCACCCGCGCACGCCGATGAGAATGTTGCCGCTCCAGGCGGACCTTACGAGCTACTGGAGGCTCCAGCGGTGCGGATGGTCGGGATCGGTGGGGCAAGCGAAGACGTTGAGCGCGCCGGAGCGGCCCACGGTGACCTCGGTGGGGGGTGCGGACCGAAAGGCGGGCAGGTCTCGGGTCCTAGCGGCCGGCCGTCGGGTGCCACTCGCGGCGGAGGAGGCCGAACACCCAGGAGTCGGAGACGTCGCCGTTGACGACGCAGTCCTCGCGGAGGGTGCCTTCGCGGACGAAGCCGAGCTTCTCCAGGACCCGGGCGGACGCCACGTTGCGGGTGTCGGTCTCGGCCTGGACGCGGTTCAGGTCCAGGGTGTCGAACGCCCACCGCAGGACGGCGTGCGCGGTCTCCGTGGCGTAGCCGTGGCCCCACGCGGCGGCGTCGAAGACGTAGCCCAGGGACGCGCTGCGGAAGTCCGGGTTCCAGCTGGTCAGGCCGCACCAGCCGATGAACGCGCCGTCCAAGACGCGGTCGACGGCCACCCGCGCTCCCGTGCCTTCCTCCTCGATCGTCCGGCAGGTCGCGATGAAGCGCTGGGCGCGGGCCGGTTCGGTCCACGGCGGGGAGTCCCAGTAACGCAGCACGTGGGCGCTGCTGTGCAGCGCGTAGAGCGGCGCCGCGTCGGCGTCGGTGAACGGCCGCAGTCGCAGGCGGGCGGTGTGCAGCTCGGGGGTGGGCAAGGTCATGCGGAGCATCCTGCCGCGTCACGCTCGCCCCGACCATCCGTTTATCCGGACGGTCGGGGGGCGCGTACGTCCCCGGTGACGCCGGACGCGCCGCATGGGCGGTGAGTCCGCAGTACCGTGCCGACAGGGCGAGCGAACGGCGGTCGTACTGGCGCACCCTCGGGACGCCGACCAGCCTCGTCCCGTACCGGATCCCGGACGGATGGAGGTGCGCCGTCCACTTCACCGGGCCGGCCGGCATCGCCGACGGCGCGCTCGCCGGTCCTCCGCCCTGGTCCGAGCCGGACATCGCGCAGGCGGCCCTGGTTCGGAAGGTGGCGGAACTCGCCCACCGCCGGCTCGACGTCCTCTGGCACGGACCCGATCAACCGGACTGGTGGACCGGCACGGTCACCGTCACAAAGCCACTTCCACCTGCCTGAAGCCGGCGCACCGATGCGGAGCACTGGACCCCGACGGCGTCGGCCATCGCACCCCAGCAGCAACCTCTCCGCGCCAGTGCTGCTGTCGAAACCCGTGAACATTTCGATTCCCTCTCGGGCGGCGGCGCGTTCGCCGAGGGCCCGGACGCCTCTGATCAGGCTGTTGGTGGTGCGCATGTCGGTGTGCAGAGCCTGTTCTGACTGGCCCTTCGGGCGGCGGACCGGGACGAGGCTGCCGATGCCGGCGCCGATGTAGCCCTTGTCGGCCAGGGTGGGCAGGCCGTCGGCCGCCGCCTTGCCCAGGGCGGGGAACGCGTGGATGCGGGCGGCGGTGATGTCGGGGGTGGAGCCGGGTTCGACGTCGGAGATCCACAGCGGGGTGCCGTCCGGGGCGGCCAGGAACTGGACGTTGCCGCCGAACGCCTTGTGTTTTTGGCTGAAACACCAGTCGTTGCCGTTGTCGCGGACGCCGGCGAGGCGGTCCGTTTCGACGAGAGTGCCGTCGAGGATCACGTGGGTCATCCCCGCGCGTCGGCACTGGTCCAGGACCTGGTGCAGGTCCGGGGCCGGGGCGGCGAGGACGTCGATGCCTTCGTGCAGGTAGCGGTAGCCGGTGGCCCGGGAGACGCCGGCGTCGCGGGCCAGGCAGTGGACGCATCCGCGTTCGCGGAACCAGCGCAGCACCAGCACGGCGTGGCGGAACGGGCCGAGCGCGCGGTTGCCGCATGGAGTGGTTCATGCCGCTTCGCGTAGATCATTTCGCTGAAAAAACGTCACTGGCCGAACTCCTTGAGGTGACGGCAACAACTTCACCTCTCGGTCCCGGGCTGGCCGCAGTCCGGCACAAATCCCCAGAACACCCCATGCGACCCCGGTCACACCAGCGCGGGTGCTATTTCATGCTGGCCAACTGCCGTGCCCAAACTGGCCGACCGTGGCGCTCAGCCACACCCGCGACCGAGCGCTCTTCGGGCCGGCTGTCAGCCCGCCCTCCGACGCCAGGGACCGCACACCTACGATGCTTCGCACGACCCGTTCCTCGCACCGGGTCACATCCACACCACGGGGGAACACACACATGCGCAGAGCCATGACCATGACGGCGCTCATCGCGGCAGTCGGGCTGATGACCGCGTGCGGCAGCGGCGGAGGCGGCGACGCCGAGAAGGAGCGCGCCGACAAGGGAACGAGCACGTCGTCGTCCGAGCCGGCCTCCGAGGGCCAGGACAAGACGTACGAGGTCACCCTCGAAGTCGGCGGCGAGGGCAGGTCCAGCATCTACTACAACCTCGACACGAACCACTTCGAGCAGGTCACGCTGCCGTGGAAGAAGTCGGAAAGCCTCACCCTGACCAGCACCCAACTCAAGGTCGGGACCATCGTGTCCGTCGCGCCGGGGCCGGTGAAGCTGTCCGACGGCCGGCTCGGTGCGGCTCCCTGCTCGATCACCGTCGACGGGAAAAAGGTCGTCGAGGACCCGGGCGGTGTCGACGGCAAGCACCTGTGCGAGTACACCATCCACTGACGGCACGCGCAGTGCGGACGGGGTGGGGGTTCTCCGCCCGTGTGGGCCGAAGAGCCGCCACCCCGTGGGTGCGTGGCCGCGGTGCGCTGCGCCCGCCGGTGCGTCACCCGGCCTGTTCGAAGCCGGGGCCCCGGACGCCCATCATGACCCGCAGGGTCGTGTAGCCGCCCTCGCCGTCGTTGGCGGTCTCGGTCCAGTACTGGCACGTGTAACCGGTGTCGGAGTTCAGGTCGACCGTCTTGGCGACGGGAATCTCCTCGCAGGCGAGCTTGCTGCTGCCCGTGTACCCGGCTTCGGCGCTGTACCTCTCGTGCAGCGTGTTGTAGACCGACTTCGCCACCAGCAGGCCCTTCTTGGGCGTGGTGTCGTAGAAGGTGAACATGCTGCCTTCGGTGTACTTGTCGCTGATCTTGACCTCGTAGGGGATCTCGGCCCCCTCGTACGTCACGACACACTGGCTGACCGCGCCGGCCTTCTGGGTCACGCCGTCGGCACACTCGGCGCTGGTCTCGCCCGGCACCATGACGCCGCGGAGGACGGTCTCGCGCAGCTTGTGCTCCACCTTCTGGGTGAAGGGCGCGCCGTTCTCGGGAGCCGGGGTGACCTTGAGCTTGGCGTCGCCGCTGCTGTCGACCACGTCCTCCTGCGGACCGTCGACGGCGACCGGCAGCGCCTTCCGGCCATCGCCCGAACCGGCGGGACGGTCGCCGGCGTCGGCGGGGCGGTCGCCGGCGCCGGAGGAGTCGCCGTCCGAGCCGCAGCCCGCGGCGAGCAGGCCGGCCGCGGCCAGGCCGATCAGAATCTTGGGGTATCGCATAAAACGAGCGTAAGCGTCGCCACCGACACACCCCGGGGGCGAATCCGGGCGGCGCCGAGACGCACGGCCGCTCGAACCTTTCAGGACAAGGGGCTTATCGGGGCACAAGCGGGCGATCTCTCGTACCGGGGCTCCCACTTCCCGGAAACCCCGCACCGTTCGGTGACGCTGCCGTAGCGCGAATGTGACAGGGTCCCGCCCTCACGGAACGCCGCCGAGGGCGGCGCGAGCAGCCTTGGTTGACCTTCACCTTGGGGGAGGGCACAGCATCGGTGGGGCCGGGCGAGGTGCCCGGCACGAGGAGGAACGAGCATGGGGCTGCTGACCATCGGGGCGTTCGCGAAGGTGTCCCGGCTGTCGCCGAAGGCACTGCGCCTGTACGACGAACTCGGCCTGCTGACCCCCGCCCGCGTCGACCCGGTGACCGGCTACCGCTCCTACGCACCGGAACAACTGGACCGGGCCCGGCTGGTCGCCTGGCTCCGGCGCCTGGGAATGCCCCTCGCCCGCATCCAGCACGTCTGCACGCTGGAGGCGGGCCCGGCGGCCCAGGAGATCCGCGCATTCCGGGCCCAGTTCGAAGCCGACACCGCCGCACGGCGGGACCTGGCCGTCTTCCTCATCGACCATCTCTCCAGGAAGGACCCCGCCATGCCCCCGGTCACCGAGCCCCTGGGAATCCGTTACGCCGCACTGTCCGACACGGGCCTGGTCCGCGAGAGCAACCAGGACACCGTTTACGCCGGTTCCCGCCTGCTCGCCGTCGCCGACGGCTACGGCGGCCGAGGAGCCGTGGCGAGCGCGGCCGCCGTCGACGCGCTCAAGCCCCTCGAAACCGACGGCATCCCGGCGGGCCCTCTCCTCAACGTCCTCGAGGACGCGATCGACCGGGCCGAGCACGCGGTGCACGGCGCCGCCGGGAACGGCCCCTCATCCGAAGAGGACGGCACCACACTCACCGCGATGCTCTGGACCGGCTCCCAGCTGGCCCTCGTCCACATCGGCGACTCCCGGGCGTACCTCCTGCGCGACGGAGAGCTGTCCCGGATCACCCACGACCACACCGTGGTGCAGTCGATGGTCGACGAAGGACGCCTCAGCCCGGAAGAGGCCGCCTCCCACCCCCAGCGGTCGCTGCTGGTACGAGCCCTGGGCCGAGGAGCCGACGCCACCCCCGACATGCGCCTGCACGACGCCCGGCGGGGGGACCGGTACCTGCTCTGCTCCGACGGTCTGCCGGCCGTCGTACCGGCCGAGGAGATCCACCGGGTGCTCTCCGGGACCGGGGAACCCGAGCAGGCGGTCCGTGGACTCATCGCCCTGGCCAACGGCTCCGGCGGTCCCGACAACGTCAGTTGCCTGGTCGCCGATGTCGTGGCGCTCCAACGGTGAGCGGTGAGCGGCATGCACCTCGAGTTGCACCGGTTCCGCTCCCGGGAACTCATCCGTGAAGCCGACGCGTACCGGCTCACGCGACGCGTCGGGAAGGTCCGGTGGTTCAGGCGGTGGGGGCGCCGAACCACCGGGGCAGGTGGTTGAGGAGGTCGTGCTGATCGTGGCCGGCCCATGCCACGTGGCCGTCCGGCCGCAGCAGCACCGCGGGGACGTCCGGTTCCTCACCGGTGTCGTCGCTGTCGACGGTGTCGACGACGTGGTCGACGCGGTCGGCCCAGCCTGCCACCGAGAGCCGGCCGGTCCGGTCGAGCAGCAGTCCGCGGCCGCCGTGCATCAGCTCGTAGAGGCGGCCCTGCTTCAGCCGGACGTCCCGCATCCGGCGGCCGAGCAGTTCGTGTCCCTCGCCGAAGTCGTAGCGGACTCCGGTCGCGGTGATCATCTCGGTGACGTACCGGTTCACCTCCTCGAAGTCCATCAGCTTCGAGAACAGTTCCCGCAGCGCGGTCGCGCCCGGATCGGTGCCCAACAGCGCGATCTGCGCGCGGGTGTTGTCCAGCACGGCCGCGCCGACCGGGTGCCGTTCGGCGTGGTAGCTGTCCAGCAGTCCTTCCGGCGCCCAGCCGGCCACCACGGCGGCCAGCTTCCAGCCGAGGTTGAAGGCGTCCTGGACGCCGAGGTTGAGCCCCTGTCCGCCGGTCGGCGGGTGGATGTGCGCCGCGTCGCCGGCCAGCAGCACCCGGCCGACCCGGTAGCGCTCGGCCTGCCGGGTGGCGTCGCCGAACCGGGACAGCCAGCGTGGGGAGTGCACGCCGAAGTCGGTGCCCGCGCAGGCCCGCAGCTGCTGCTTGAACTCCTCGAGGGTCGGCGCGGTCGCACCGTCCTCGGCCACACCGTCGGCGGGCACGATCACGCGGAAGACGCCCTCCTTCCCGTCGTCGTTGGGGATGACGCCGAACCGCAGCTGGGTCCTGCGGACCTCCGCGACGACGGAGGCGACCGTCTCCGGGTCCTCGGTCATCTCCATGTCGCCCAGCAGCGTCTCGACCGTGGCGGGCTCGCCGGGGAAACCGACGCCGAGCCGCTTGCGCACCACGCTGCGGCCCCCGTCGCAGCCGACGAGGTAGCGGGCGCGCAGCCGCGCTTCTCCCCTTCGCCCGGCGGCTACGCCCGCATTGGCCAGCTCGACGGTCACCCCGTCCTCGTCCTGGCTCAGGCCGACCACTTCGCAGCCGCGCCGGATCTCGGCGCCGAGCTCGAGGGCACGCTCACCCAGCAGCCGTTCGGTGACCGGTTGCAGGGTGGAGAGGCCGTACGGGTGAGCCGTGTCCAAACGGTCCGGCCACGGCTTCACGATGCCGCCGAAGAGACCGCCGACCTGGAACTTCTCGCTGACCTCGAGGAACCGGTCCAGCAGACCGCGCTGGTCCAGCATCTCGACGCTGCGCGCGTGCAGCCCGCGGCCGCGTGACTGCTCGGTCGGCTCGGTCAGCCGCTCCAGTACGACCACACGTACGCCGTGCAGCCGCAGCTCCCCCGCCAGCATCAGGCCGGTCGGTCCGCCACCGACCACGATCACGTCGACGATGTCGCCGACGTCACTGGCATTCACCACGGAAACCCCCCTGCACGATGTCGATGGCCGGCCGGCTCTCCACGTCGCGCCGTGAGCCCTGCACAGTGACAAAAGCGCACGAGCCCCGCGAACACCCGCTTTCCCCAGGTTCCGGCCTCGGGCGACGATTCTGCGCCACGACCCGGGCCTTGCCGCAAGCCCCCTGGTGCGCTATACGTTGAGAGTGGCAAGGAGTGGGCGAACCTCCTTGCCTTTTTGCTTTCCTGCGCCGGCGACCCCTCTTTCGCCTTCCTTCGCCTTCCTCAGAGCATGAGCAGCAGCCGGGTGTGCGCCACGAGCTTCCGGTTCACGCTGGTGCTCTGCACGAAGATCGTGAAGTCGTCGTTGTGGTCCGGCTTGACGCGGACCTCCACGTCCGGCAGGCCGAGCAGGGCGCGGGCCTCGGGTCCCGTGTACACCCGGTCCGTCTTCTTCTCCAGCACCGCGATCTGCTTCTGCGCCTGGACCTTCTCCGACTTGCTCAGCTGGTAGAACGCACCACCGGTACGGTAGGCGTGCCCGCATTCGAGGACCCACTCCTTGATCCCCGCGTCACGGGCCACCGGGATCAGCTGGTACTTCGACGGATCCACCGGGGAGAGGCCGGCCGCCTTGATGGTGTCCTTGTTGACCGCGTCCGCACCCGTGGAGAACACCGCCCGCGAGCCCCGGATGCCCTGGGTGCGGCCCACCATGAACTTCTCGGTGGCCTGCTGGATGACCTGCCCGGCCTCCTCCAGCCCCTGCGTGCTCGTGGCGTCCCAGATGGCGATGTTGTCCTTCGGGAAGCCGCACTGCATGGCCTCGCGCTTGCCCATCTGGTCCGGCACCAGGACAGCCAGCGTCCAGTTGTCCTTCTGGGTCTGGAACATCTCGGCCACGGCACCTATCAGTTCACGCTGACTCCTGGCAGGGGCGTCCGGGCAGCGGTGGCTCGCGTTCTCCTGTCCGTCGGTGAGGACGAACGTCAGGAAGCTGTGGTCGCCGTACAGTTGGGCCGTCTGCGCCAGCTCCCGCTGGGACTTCAGTGCGGCCGCCAGCAGAGCCGTCATCCCCCCGACCCGGTACATCTGCTTCAGCGACGGCATCCGCAGCACGTCCTTGTCGTAGATGACGCACTCCACCTTGTCGGCGAAGACGTACACCGTGACGCGGGTCTCCTGGTCCAGTTCCCTGGACCGGCGGGCGAGGTACGCGATCTGCTGGTCGGCGACTTCGACGACCTTGCCGCTCAGGTGCGACATGGACGAACTGGCATCCAGGACAAGGGCAACGTGGTTGATGTAGTTCTGGGTTCCAGACATGGCAGATCCCCCTCTTTCCGGCTTTCCGGATCTCCGACTCGATGCTCCTACCGTCTCACCCACCACTGACAATCAGCCTCGGCTCCCGGACCGGGACGCACCACCCCGCACCGCACCCGACTGCACCAGGGCGCGCGCCAGATACGGGGTGGCGGTGGTGCGGACGGGCAGGCCCAGGGAGCCGGTCGCGACGGCCAGGGTGACCGCGTAGGAGCCCACCGCGCGCCGGACGTTGGAGGCGTCCAGGCTCGCGCCGGTCACGATGCGATCGAGGTCGACGTAGGCGGAGCGCACGATCTCCAGCAGGCGGTACACCTGCCAGTCCTTCCGCCAGTCACGGGTGTACTCGGACGGCAGCCCGCGTTCCCAGCGGCGGAACATCCGCTCGCGGATCTCCGGGCGGGTGGGCGTCAGATGCATGTGCCGCACCAGGTCGTGGAGCGGGTCGCCGACCAGGGCCATCTCCCAGTCGATGAGGGTCAGTGCGAAGGCGTCTCCCCTGCGGACCAGGTTCCACGGGTTGAGATCTCCGTGCAGCAGGGACGGCTTCCGGTGGCTCACCTCGTGCCGGGAGAGGATCTGCCGAAGGCGGTCGGCGTCCGGCAGTCCCAGCTGTCGTGCCAGCAGTTGGGAGCTCCCGGGCAGTTCGGCCACCAGGGTGACCAGTTGGTCTTTCAGCCGGCGGTGGAAGCCCCGCTCCCCGGCCAGCGGATCGAGCCGTCTGAAGTCCACCAGGGTCAGGGCGCGGAGCTGGTCCACGAGGCCGTCCGCCTCGTGCGGCAGCAGGCCGTTCACCGGGTGCTCCGGGGGGCGGTCGACGTCGCCCGGGCCCTCGTAGGTGTGGATGGCGAAGGGGCCGTCCGGGTGACTGACGCCCAGTGCCAGGGCCCTCGGCGCGGCCACGGCGACGGGTGTGTCCTCGATGGCTCGCAGGACGGCGTGCTCGCTGAGGAAGCCGTGTTCCCGGCGACACGCCTCGGGCAGTCTCCGCCGGACGACCACGAGACGGGTCGAACTCGACATCCGCACCACGGTGTTGAGGTGCACGGTCCCCTTGAACACGCGGCCCGCAGGCGCGGCCCCCTCCACCGTCAGGGCCTCGCGCACCGCGGACCCGGGGAAGTCGTCGGGCGGGTCGAGACGCCGGTCCCCCGCCCAGTTCAGGGCCGTGGTGATCACACCGCGACCGCCACGACCGTGCCGGTCCCGGGACACCAGCCAGCGGAACAGGGCGCTCTCGATCTCCCGCTGTCCGGGCACGTTCGCGAGCCGCAGCGGGCGGGCGGCCGCCTCGAGCGCCCTGCGCACCCGGGCCGTGGCCTCGTCCAGACCCTTCCGGGTGAACGACTCCTCCAGGGACCGCGCCGCCCTCATCACATCGGGGTACACGCTCTGCGCCCGTTCGAAGGCCAGATAGTGGCGCAGGTCCTTGTCCAGGCCGTTGACGGCGGCCGGCCGGACCTCCCGCATGGCGTCCGCCCAGGCGTCGACCACCTCGGGCCGTTGGTGACCCGGGTACCGCATCCGCACCAGATGGGTCGCGAGGTCGTGCAGGGGGTCGCCGTAGGTCGCGAGCTCCCAGTCGACGCAGATGAGGGGCGGATCGCCACCGTACGACACGATGAGATTGTCGCGGTGCAGGTCCGTGTGGAGCAGGCTGTACGGCCGTCGTGCCATGGCGGGGATCCGCCCGGCCAGCCCGGTCAGGGCGTCCTCGGGAACGCCGAGGGCCACGAACAGTCCCCCGAACGTGGACCAGTTGGGCCGTCTGATCTGCTGGTCCGCCAGGTGGGCCAGCGTCCGGAGGAACCCCTGGCCGTCCGTCTCGTCGCGGGGCCAGACGGACGGCAGCGGAGGCAGCGTGTCGCGCCGCACCCGGGCCATCCGGGCCAGCAGCCCCGCCAGCGTCTTCATGAGCAGGGTGTCGACCGGTTTGCCGTTCGCGCAGAGGCCGGAGAGCGGTACGCCCTCCACATAACTGTGGATCGCGAAGCCGTCCCCCTTGGCCAGACACCGGGGCACGTGCGGCAGGGCTCCCTCGATGGCGTCGAGGATCTCCTCCTCGTTCTGCCAGGTTCTGATCACCACCGGCAGCGCCTCGGCGCGCCGGACCCGCACGGTGACGGGCGTACCGACAGCACGGCCCAGTGGTTCCGCCATGGCCGGTGTGACCGGTACGACGTGGTTCTGGTTGTGGTGGCCGCTGATCGACCGTCCCTCCCGCACAGCCAGGTCGACGAAGGCGCGGTATCCGGGGTCGGGCGCAAGGCGCTTCCCGGGGGCGGGACGGGGAAGCGAAGGTGCGCCCACTGACCACTCCGGAGGTGCGAGGGGAGTCACGACATGGCAAACGGTAAGCGCGAGGCCGATGTCACGCGCGATGGACGCACGCAACAAAGTGGCACGCGTACCCGTACGCACCAGGTGACGTGCCACCGCTCTGCGTGTGGACGCGGACCCGGCGGGACGGACTCGCCGTGGGGGCGGCCCTGCTGACGGTTCAGGCCTGAGGGGCGGAGCGGATGTGGTCGAGGAGGGGTTGCAGGGAGGACAGGACCGTGGTGGCGCCCGCGTCCCGCAGCACCTTTCCCTTCCGCTCGTTGCGGGCGTAGCCGAGGAAGGGCACGCCGGCCGCCTTCGCGGCGTACAGGTCGGAGGGGGTGTCGCCGATCATCAGGGCGGAGTCCGGGGCCGCGCCCATGGCGCTCAGGGCGCGGTTGATGCAGTGGGGGTCCGGTTTGAGCCGGCTGAGCTGCTGGGTGCGGCCGTAGACGTGGGGGGCGAAGCAGTCGAGGAGGTCGCGGTCGGCAAGGTACGTGCGGACCACGTCGGGGGAGTTGTTCGTGGTGATGGCCTGCCGGGAGCCCACCGCGGTCCAGGTGCGGATCAGCGGGTCGGCGTAGGGGGTGGGCAGCGCCGAGGAGGTGGCGCGCAGTTCCTCCTGGGTGAGCCGTGCCTCCAGTTCCTCCACCAGGTCACTGCCCGGGTGGCGGCGGTCCACGGCGCGGAGCACCGCGTGCGGGTCCGGGGACTCGCGTTCGGGCTCCGTCAGCAGGCCGTGCAGCCCCCGCCCCTCCAGCCACTCGACGAGCTCCTTCGCCACCCGCTCCGCCGAATGGCCCGCGAACAGGCGGCAGATCGGCCCGTCGAAGTCCCACAGCACCACACGGGCACCTCTGATCAGATGGCTCAGCTCGTTCAGCTCGTTCGGATCGCTCGGTTCGCTCGGGTCCCTGGAGGGCTTTCGGTCCTTCTCGGACTCGTGTGTCACCGGATCGGTCCGTGTCGTATCAGAAGTCACTAGGAGAGTGTCAGGTCCGTTGTGATGGTTTCCCAGAGGGCGTCGAACCACTTCTGGGATTCCTCCACGAACACCTGGTCCCGGTGTCCGGCCTGTCCGGCATGTCTGGTGAAGAGGAAGAGCAGGGACTGGGAGCCGAGGGCGTCGTACATGTCCAGGGTCTGGGTGCCCCACTCCTCCTCGCGCCTGGCGAGCATGTAGTACCCGAAGAGCGCCTCCTGCCCGTTGAGCAGGTAGAGCTTCACCGGCGGGGTGAAGGGCAGGGCGCGGAACCTGACGTGGACGTCGATGCCGTGGGTGTGGCGGACGGCCTGCAGGTTGTGCTGGAGCACCTGGGCCTGGGCGTTGCGCATCTGCAGCCACCGCTCGTGCACCGGGTCCCCGCCGTCGGCGTCCTCGTCGACCAGGACGGGGAAGGCCAGGTTGATCTTCCGGGACGGCAGGAGGACACGGAACTCGATCGACTCGGGGTGGAGCGTGCCCTCGTGGATCAGCCGCACGGGTTCGCCGAGGGCGACCATCAGGGTCTCGGAGGTGTGGCACACGACGTCGATGCGGACGTGCGCCGCCGAGAAGGCCTCGGTGAGGCGGGGGGCCAGGCCGACCATGGTCCGCTGGGGTTCGTCGGGGGCGGGGGCCGGTACGGCGACCCGGGGCGGGCTGCCCTTGCTGACGTTGCTCAGGAGGCCGCCCTCCCGAAGGATGCGCAGGGCCTGGCGGACGACACCGCGCTCCACGCCGAACTCCGCGGCGAGCTCGGCCTGGGTGGGCAGGCGCTCACCGGCCTTGAGCTCCCCGGCGCGGATGCGTTCGCGCAGGATGCCGGCGATCTCCTGGGGCGATGTCCTTCTGCTGCCGTTCACTGCGACGTTCTCCTGGGTCACGACCAAAAGCTACAACTTTGATCCATCTATGGGGAGTTGTTTGGAAGTTGTTTATAGATACCCACCAAGTGGGGACAACCCACCTAGAGTTGGTTGCCAACTTGGACAACTTGACCGGATTGGCGGAAGTTCCGCTTCCGCTGCCGGGGGAAGCACGAAGGGGGAATTCCGTGCCTGTCCTCGCTCTCGTCTCCGCGGTGGTCTTCCTCACCGTCGAGCAGTACGTCGAATGGAAGTACGGCATCGCCGGCATCGTCGGCCTGCTGCTGCTCACCGTGGGCATCAAGGCCAACAGCCCCGGCGTGAGTTCCGCGGGAGCGGTCCTGCTCGCCCTGCTGCTGGCGCGGCCCGCCCTGTGAGCCGTCGGCACCCACGGCCGGGAGACGTCAGTCGGTGAGCACCGGCTCCGAACTGATCGTCCCCCGCAGTGCGTCGAACCACAGACGGGACTGCTCCACGAAGGTGGCGTCCCGCGTCCCGGTGCCCTGTCCGAAGGCGAACAGCACCTCCGTGCCGTTGAGCAGGTACAGCTTCACCGGCGGGGTGGAGGGCAGGGCCCGGAAGGAGACGCGGACGTCGATGCCGTGGGTGGCGCGCAGGGCGAGCGGGTCGTGCCGGAGCACCTGGCCCTGGGCGTTGCGCATCGACAGCCACCGCTCGTGCACGGCGTGGCCGTCGTCGCGGCCCTCGACCGCCACCGGGAAGGCGAGGTCGATGTCCCGGCCGGGGAGCAGGACACGGACGTCGACCTTGGCCGGTTTCAGTCGCCCGGCATGGATCTGGCGCAGCGGTTCGCCGATCGCGAGGGTGAGGGACATGGCGGTCAGGCAGACGGCGACGGTCGCCGGGGCACCCTTGGAGACGTTGCCGAGGAGCCTCTCGGACTGCAGGCTGCGCAGCGCCTGGCGCACGGTACCGCGCTCGACGCCGAACTCCCCGGCGAGCCGGGCCTGGGTGGGCATGCGCCGGCCGGCACTCAGTTCCCCGGACCTGATCCGGGCGCGCAACTCGTCGGCCACCTCGCGATGTGTCCGCTGTGGGTGCTGTGGCCGCTGTGACCTCTTCCGTCCATTGACAGGGGCGTATTCCGGGTCCACGACCAAACCCCACAACTTCGCGCCATCCTTGGGCAGTTCAGGGAAAGGTGGTTATGAGCCGCTTCCAGGCGGAGATAACTGAAGAGAAGTTGGTCGCCAACTTGGGCGACCTGGTCGAACCTCCCGGGAGGTTGGCCCCCACGGTGAACGTCGGGGCACCTCTCGAGGATCCGGCCGGGCTTCCCTCCTGGAGGGGAGCCGGGAACCCGGCCGGCCAGCACCACGGCGTCACGGCGTCACGGCGCGACAACCACAACTGAACAGCACACAGCTACGGATGACGATCCAGCACCAGCCGTCGGCGGACAGGCCCGCCGGGGACGAGAAAGGAAGGGGAGCAGCAGCAGAAGCGCTCAGAAGAGGTCCGGGCACCACGGGCGCCTGGACGTACGCAGCAGGGCGTCGGCCTGACGGGCGGCGCCCGCTCGTTCTTCCCGCACCCGGCCCAGCGCCGCCAGCCGCACCGCCGACTCGTCGCCCAGCCACAGCGACGCCAACCCGGCGACGTCCAGCGTCAGATCGGCGCTCTCCGTGGTCGCCGCGCAGGCTCCGGTCCCGTCCGCCGACGCCTCCAGCCGGTAGCGGCCACCGGCCGGTCCCGAGCCGTCCACCACCTCCAGCACCAGCGTCCCCGCCGCGCCGTACGTCCGGGCCTCCAGCGCCCGTACGACGTCCAGGACGCGCACCCACAGCCAGTCCGTCTGGATCGTCACGGTTGCCGCACGCGGGTCCGGCAGGAAGGACGGGAGCAGGTCGTCGGGGGCCCGCCAGCCGCTCTTCACCTTCACGATCCAGTCGATCGAGCACAGGTAGTGCCAGAGCGCGCGCTCCGCGGCCGGGCTCACCGCGAGCAGCCAGTTCACACTCGCCGTGTTCTGCGGCTGCATGGAGTCGTCCCAGTGGTCGTCCGCCTTGTAGGAGACCATGCCCTCGACCTCGCCGTCCGCCGAGCGGTACACGGCGAAGCAGGGCTCGGTCCAGGTCGGGCGGTGGCTCAGGGCTCCGGTGGCGAACTTCCACCAGTGCTCCGTACGGCTGACGGCACCCGGCTGGGCCACCCGCAGCCGCTCGTGCAGCTCCGGGCCGAGCTTGCGTACGTCCTCGGCGTCCACGAGGTCGACGCGTCCGCCGTCCTCCGGGCCCGCCCAGCGCGGGTCGAGGCCGCTGCGCGGGACGTCGACGGTCCACTCGGTCATCCAGGTGGCGGGGCCGAAGCCGTACCGGCCGTAGATCGGGTACTCGGCGGCGATGAGCGTCGCGACGACGTCCCCGCGCTCCTTCGCGGCGGCGAGGTCCTGGGCCATCATGCGGGTCAGCAGGCCGCGCCGGCGGTGGGTGGGGCTGACGGTGACGTTCGATATGGCGTCGGCGGGCACGGCGGCGCCGCCGACGGCGGTGAGCTCCTGCGCGAAGGAGCGGAGCGTCGCGACACACCGGCCGCCGTCGAAGGCCCCCAGCGACCGGCCCGGCCGGAACTCCGGGCGCCGCGCGTCGAGCTCCTCCCGGGCGGGGGTGGGCTCGCGCAGGAACCCGATGTTCAGCGCCCGGTTCCAGTCCTCGAACTCGGTCTCGGTGATCGGGCGTACGTCGATGTCGGTGCGGGGGGTGACGGCACGGGGGGTGGCGGCGCTGGAGGTCATGCGTTCACGGTAGATCGCGCCCGGGCGGGGTGTCGCGCACTTTTCCGACGGTCCGTCCGCCTGCTCCGACCTCCTGTTCCGGCCGCCTGCTCCGGTGCTCCCGCCTCACTCGAGCAGGTCGTCGACCTGGGCCTCCCCCTCGCGGTACCGGCGCGCGATCTCCGCGCCGCAGTCGTCCGCGGTGCGCTGCAGCCCCTGCCGCCGCCGGGAGACCTGCTCCTCGTACCGCACGAGCCGGCCCATCGCGGCGCGCAGTTCGCCGTCCGTACGCGCCCCCAGGTCGGAGAGTTCCACCTCGGCGAGCATCTCCGCCGCCAGCCGCCGGGACTCCTCGCTGCGCGGGGTGCCCAGGGTGACGTGGCGGGCGGAGGAACGGTGGCGGGCCGGGGTGTCCCGCAGGATCTCCGGAAGCCGCTCCACCACGGACGCCTCCACCGGCGCGACGACCGGGACCGCGCCCCCGCCGGACGTGCCCGGGTCGGACCCACCCCCGTCGGACGGGCCCGCGCCCGCGCCGGCATCCCCCGGCCCGTCCACCGGCGTACGCCGGGCCAGTTCCGCCCGCAGGATGTCGATGCGCCCCTGGAGCAGCCGCCGCACATAGCTGAGGTCGGCCTCGTCGCGCTGCGCGTCACGGCGCAGCGTGCGCAGGTCGGGCAGGCTGCGTGCGATCAGCTCGGGCTCCGGTGCCGGATCGTGCTCCAGTGCCGGACTGTCCGTGCGCTGGGCGGGCGGACGGTGGAACTCCTGTTCCCCGACGCGTTCCCCGACCCCCACTCCGGTCGGCGCCGACAAGGCCGCCGACCGGACAGAGCCGGGCTGCTGCCCGGTTCCTGGTGTGCTCATGTGCCTCAACCGTCCCCTCGACCGGTGTGTGCCAGCATCGTGCCACCCCTGGTGGCCGCTATGTGACCGAGTGCCCCTGATCCGCCCCAGATGGGGGTAAGGAGTGAAAATAGCCCGACCGGGGTCCCGCACGAGCCGCCGTCAGTCGTCCGTTCGCCGACCGGCATGATGGACGTATGCGTGCGGTGGTGCAGAGGGTGGACGGCGCGAGCGTCGTCGTGGACGGCGAGACGGTGGGGGCGATCGAGGGCGAGGGCCTGTGTGTCCTCGTCGGCGTCACCCATGAGGACACCAAGGAGAAGGCGGCCCAGCTGGCCCGGAAGCTCTGGTCGGTCCGGATCCTCCAGGACGAGAAGTCGTGCAGCGACATCGACGCGCCGCTCCTGGTGATCAGCCAGTTCACTCTTTACGGCGACGCCCGCAAGGGCCGTCGCCCCACCTGGAGCGCCGCGGCCCCCGGGGACGTCGCCGAACCGCTCGTCGACGAGGTGGTGGCCCGGTTGCGCTCCCTGGGCGCGACGGTGGCGACGGGCCGCTTCGGCGCGCAGATGCGGGTGTCGCTGACCAACGACGGCCCGTTCACCGTCCTGCTGGAGGTCTGACCCGCGGGCGCTCGAGCACCCGTCCCCTCGAGCGCTCGGACCCGCGGACCCGTGAATCCTCGGACCTCGAGCGCTCGGGCCCGCAGGCCGGAGCCCCGACGCTCAGGGCTCGACCACGGTCTCCTGCGCCGCCGCCGTGTCCCCGGCCATCAGCCGGGCGTCGACGGGGACGTTCCGCTTGATCAGCGCGAGGGCGACCGGTCCCAGCTCGTGGTGGCGTACGGACGTGGTGACGAAGCCGATCCTGCGCCCGTCCGGGCCGTCGTCCGCGAGCCGGATGTCGGTCCCGGCCGGCGGCAGGTGGACCTCGCTGCCGTCCAGGTGCAGGAAGACCAGCCTGCGCGGCGGCTTGCCCAGGTTCTGGACCCGGGCGACCGTCTCCTGGCCCCGGTAGCAGCCCTTCTGCAGGTGCACCGCGCCGCCGATCCAGCCCAGCTCGTGCGGGATGGTGCGGTGGTCGGTCTCGAAACCGAGCCGCGGGCGGTGCTGCTCGACCCGCAGCGACTCGTGGGCAAGGATGCCGGCCGGCGGCCCCGCCTTCTCCGCGAACGACTCCAGGTCGGCGCGGGGCAGGAACAGGTCACGGCCGTACGGCGTCTCCCGGACGGCGACGCCCTCGGGCACCTCCGTGATGGAACCGGCCGGCAGGTGCACCACCGCGAAGTCGGCGGTGCGGTCGGCGACCTCGGCCCGGTAGAAGAACTTCATCGACTCCAGGTAGGCGATCAGCGCGTCCTGGGTGCCGGGTTCGACGTGGGCCCAGACCGTCTCACCGTCGTCGACCAGGTAGAGCGCGTGCTCGATGTGGCCGTTCGCGGAGAGGATCAGCGCCTCGGTGGCCTGGTGCGGCGGGAGGTCGCTGACGTGCTGGGTGAGCAGCAGGTGCAGCCAGCTCAGCCGTTCCGCCCCGGAGACGGTGACGATGCCGCGGTGGGACAGGTCGACGAAGCCGGTGCCGTCGGCGAGGGCGCGCTGCTCGCGGAACAGGTCGCCGTAGTGCGCGGCCACGCCTTCGTCCACGCCCTCGGCGGGGACGGCGCCGGGCAGGGTCAGCAGAGGGCTCTTCATACCCCTAGCCTACGACTCGGTAGTTGAACGCTTCAGGGAGCAGTCCTCGCAGCGGCCGAAGATCGCGAAGTGCTTCATGTCCGTGTCGAAACCGAACATGTCGCGCAGCTTCGCCGTGAACTCGGCGGCCACCTCCACATCCGCCTCGATGACGTTGGTGCAGTCGCGGCAGACGAGGTGGATGTGGTGGTGCCGGTCGGCGAGGTGGTAGGTCGGGGCGCCGTGCCCGAGGTGGGCGTGGCTGACCAGCCCCAGCTCCTCCAGGAGCTCCAGCGTGCGGTAGACGGTGGAGATGTTGACCCCTGACGCCGTCTTGCGCACTTCCACCAGAATGGCGTCGGGGGTCGCGTGCTCCAGCGTGTCGACGGCTTCGAGCACGAGTTGGCGCTGCGGCGTCAGCCGGTAGCCGCGCTGCCTGAGGTCGCTCTTCCAGTCGGTGCTCACCACACCACGAGTCTAGGGCTTCTCGTTCGGATCAGGCCGGGCTCGCGGGGCCTGGTCCGAACGAGAGGCCCTGGGACGTGGGGCACGGAACCCGGGGCCGTGCGGCCCGGGAGCTCACTTGAAGAAGGCGATTCCGTCGTCCGGCATGTCGTCGGGGAGGGCCTTGGCCCAGCGCTCGACGTCCTCCGGGGTGACGACCTTCTTCAGGTGCGCCGACATGTAGGGGCGCAGCTCGACCTCGGGGGTCTGCTTCTCGCCGACCCACATCAGGTCGCTCTTGACGTAGCCGTACAGCCGCTTGCCGCCGCTGTAGGGATCAGCGGTGGCGGTGCGCGCCACCGCGTCCGTCACCAGGTCGATCTGCGGCTTCTGGTCGGCCAGCCCGCCGTACCAGATCTCGATGACGCCGTCGTCGCGGGTCATCGTCACCTCGACCTTGCGGGCGGCGTCGATCCGCCAGAAGCCGTGCTCGGACTCCAGGGGGCGGACCTTCTTGCCGTCCCCGTCGAGCACCCAGGTGCGGGAACTGTACTCCAGGAAGTCCCGGCCGTCGTGGGTGAAGGAGACCTCCTGCCCGAAGTTGCACTTCTCGGCGCCGGGGAAGTCGTGCACCCCGGCGCCCGCCCAGTCGCCGAGCAGGAAGGCGAGCGGCACAAGGTCCTTGTGGAGGTCGGACGGGATCTCGATCATCAGTGGCAGTTCCTGGACGTGGGCGGTCAGCGCTGACCCTGGTACAGCTTCTTCACGGCCAGCCCGGCGAAGGCGAGGACGCCGACGGCGACCAGGACCAGCAGGAATGAGAAGAAGATCTCCACGGGGTGCTCCTTGAGCGGGTGCGGTGCGTTGCGTGTACACAGGGCCGCCCCCAGCTTACGCGGCCGGGACCCGGCCCCGTCGTGCACCCGGTTACCTACCGGGTTCCTTGCAGAAAGCCCCGGTGTTCGCGCCTGGGGCGAATGCTTCTCAAGAGTGCTTTGACGCGCACTTTGGAGTGGACGTTTCTGCTGCTCGATGTACTGACGGACGATCGCCAACGGCGCCCCGCCGCACGACGCGGAGAAGCAGAAGGGTGACCACAGGTGTCCGTGCATGATGGCGCGGTTGATCCGGCCGGGAATTCTCCCCCGGCCGCATCCGGCGAGCGAAGAGGCCCTTGAGGTTGTTGACCAGCTTGGAGACAGCTTCCCTGGGCGGGTAGTGCACCAGGAGGTGGACGTGATCGCGTTCGCCGTTGAACTCCTTCAGCTCCGCCTCGAAGTCCCCACACACCTTGCGCATGCTCTCTTCGCAGCGCGCCGGCATCTCGTCGTCGAACACCCGGTGCCGGCCCTCCGTCACGAAGACCAAGCGCGCATGCATCGCCGAAACGACACGCCTGCCACGCCCGTACCCCGCGCCTGCCACGCTTTCAGCCGTTCCACCCCTCGGTGAGACCAATCGTAGTAGCGTCACGGTTTGTGCAGCTTCGCTACAACTACCGCGCCTACCCCGACGCCGCCCAGCGCCATGCGCTGGCGCGTGCCTTCGGGTGCGCCCGGGTGGTGTGGAACGACTGCCTGCGCGACCGCAAGGAAGCGCACGCGGCCAGGCTGCCGTACGTGACGTCGGCCGAGCTGTCCCGGCTGCGCATCACCCAGGCCAAGCGCACCACGGAACGCGCCTGGCTCGCCGACGTCTCCGCGGTCGTCCTGCAGCAAGCGCTGCGGGACCTGGATACCGCCTACAAGAACTTCTTCGACAGCCTCACCGGCAGGCGGCGGGGCCGGAAGATGGGCCCGCCCCGCTACAAGTCGAAGAAGGACACCCGGCAGTCGATCCGCCTGAACTCCAACGCCTTCTCCCTCCAGGACGACGGCACGGTGTACGTGGCCAAGGTCGGCAACCTCAAGGTCAAGTGGTCGCGTCGGCTTCCCACAGCCCCGACTTCTGTGACCGTCACCAAGGACAGCTGTGGCCGGTACTTCCTCAGCTTCGTCGTGGACACCGCACCGGACGTCCTCCCGGACGTGGAGACCGACGCCGGGATCGATCTCGGCCTGTCCGCGTTCGCCGTGCTGTCCGATGGCCAAAAGATCGCCTCTCCGAGGTTTCTGCGCCGGGCGGAGAGGAAACTCAAGCGTCTTCAGCGGGAGCTGTCCCGCAAGCAGAAGGGGTCGAAGAACCGGGCCAAGGCCCGCAGCAGGGTCGCACGCCAGCACGCGCGTGTGGCGGACCGGCGCCGGGACTTCCACCACCAGGCCTCCACACAGATCATCCGCGACAGCCAAGCGGTGTATGTGGAGGACCTCTCGGTGTCCGGCCTCGGCCGCACCCGGCTGGCCAAGTCGGTGCACGACGCGGGATGGTCCGCGTTCACCCGGATGCTGGAGTACAAGGCGGTCAAGCATGGCCGCACCTTCGCCAGGGTGGACCGCTTCTTCCCGTCCTCCCAGGTCTGCTCGGCCTGTGGATTTCGGGACGGTCCCAAGCCGCTGCACGTCCGTGAGTGGGCGTGCAGGGAATGTGGCACGGTGCACGACCGCGACCACAACGCGGCCCGCAACGTCCTGGTCGAGGGACGCCGGATCGTCGCCGCCGGACGGGCGGAGACACCAAACGCCTGTGGAGCGCCGGTCAGACGGGCACCCGTGCCCGCACAGCGCGGTGAAGCAGGAAGCCCCCGGAAGGCTCGGACGAGCCAGGCCGGAATCCCTGGACTTCAGTCCAGGGAGCACGTCAAGATTCAGCCATGGCGAAGAAGCTTGTGATCAAGGTGACCGCGGGGTCCGACGCACCCGAACGCTGCTCGCAGGCGTTCACGGTGGCGGCGGTGGCCGTGGCGAGCGGGGTCGACGTCTCCCTGTGGCTCACCGGCGAGTCCGCGTGGTTCGCGCTGCCGGGCCGTGCCGTGGAGTTCGAGCTGCCGCACGCGGCCCCGCTGCCCGACCTGCTGGACTCGATCGTCGCGGGTGGGCGCCTCACCCTGTGCACGCAGTGCGCGGCCCGCCGGGACATCACGGAGAAGGACGTCATCGAGGGCGTACGGATCGCGGGCGCGCAGGTGTTCGTGCAGGAGGCGCTGGCGGACGACACCCAGGCACTCGTGTACTGAGGATCCGCCGCCCGCCTCTCACCGGGGCGGCCGCGGTCCCTTCTTGCCGTCCAGTTCGTCCCACCATTCGTCGGACTGGGGATCGCCGGAGGGGTCGTCCCACCAGCGGTCCTCGGGGCCACGCCGGTTGGCGATCATCGCGGCGACCGGCGGGATGACCATGGCCACCACGCACATGCCCACGGCCACCGGAACCGACCACAGCCGCACGACGCTCCAGGCCAGGACGAACAGCGTGATACACGTCCCCATCATGACGAAGTAGACATGACGCCTGCGCGCGTACATGTCTCCAGCGTAGAACCGAACAGCACGAAGGGCCGCATCCCGGCGTCCGTTCCGGGGATGCGGCCCTTCGGCCGTCACCGGTCCCGCGGACGGGTCCGCGGGACCGGCCCTCACACCGCGATGGCGACCTCGGCCAGCCCGCCCTGCTGGGCGACGACCGTGCGGTCGGCGCTGCCGCCGGGCACCAGGGCACGGACGGTCCAGGTGCCCTCGGCCGCGTAGAAGCGGAACTGTCCGGTGGCGGAGGTCGGGACCTCGGCCGTGAACTCTCCGGTCGAGTCCAGCAGACGGACGTAGCCCGTCACCGGCTCGCCGTCACGGGTCACCTGACCCTGGATGGTGGTCTCGCCGGGCTTGATCGTCGAGGCGTCCGGGCCACCGGCCTTCGCACCGCACATGACGTACTCCTGAAGTGGTCTAGTGGTCTGGAAGGGTCGGCCGGCCGGGCTTACTTGCCGTCGCCGAGCTCGATCGGCACGCCGACGAGGGAGCCGTACTCGGTCCAGGAGCCGTCGTAGTTCTTGACGTTCTCCACGCCCAGCAGCTCGTGCAGCACGAACCAGGACAGCGCGGAGCGCTCACCGATGCGGCACAGGGCGATGGTGTCCTTCGACAGGTCGATCTGCTCGTCCTCGTAGAGCTTCTTGAGCTCCTCGTCGGACTTGAAGGTGCCGTCGTCGTTGGCGTTCTTGGACCACGGGATGTTGCGGGAGCTCGGCACGTGGCCGGAACGCTGCGCCTGCTCCTGCGGCAGGTGCGCCGGGGCGTTCAGCTTGCCGGAGAACTCGTCGGGCGACCGCACGTCGACGATGTTCAGCGTGCCGATGGCGTCCACGACCTCGTCGCGGAAGGCGCGGATGGACAGGTCCTGCGGCGTGGCCTTGTACTCGGTCTTCGCCCGCTCGGGCACCTCGTCGCCGGCGACCAGCTCGCGGGCGTCCAGCTCCCACTTCTTGCGGCCGCCGTCGAGGAGCTTGACGTTCTCGTGGCCGTACAGCTTGAAGTACCAGTAGGCGTACGCGGCGAACCAGTTGTTGTTGCCGCCGTAGAGGACGACCGTGTGGTCGTTGGAGATGCCCTTCTCCGACAGGAGCTTCTCGAAGCCCGCCTGGTCGACGAAGTCACGGCGGACCGGGTCCTGGAGGTCCTTGGTCCAGTCGATCCGGATGGCGTTCTTGATGTGGTTCTTCTCGTAGGCGGTGGTGTCCTCGTCCACCTCGACGATGGCGATCGTCGGGTCGTCCAGGTGCTCCTGGACCCAGTCGGCGTCGACCAGTACGTCGTTGCGGCTCATGTTCCGTCTCCTCCGGGGCAGTTGCGGCGGGGCATGTGAGTAGAGAGGCTGCGCACCCCTGCGGGGCCGGGGCACGGACGCCCCTCGGCGGGGCGAAGCGGGAAAGCAGTAAGCGCGGACGGCGGTGCGGCCGCTCAGAAAGGTCGACAGAGCATGGCGGCGACGCGGCACAGGTCGACTGCCCGCCGCTTCGTGAGATCCGCTTGTCCTCGCGCTCGGAGGACGCTCGTCTGACACTGCATGCCGTCGATCGTAGGGAGGGCAGGGCGGGCGTGTCACCGATGTGTCACATCCTGATACAGGATTGTCCGGGATGTGGGATGACTGTACCGCCGGGCCTGCCCCCGCGCACCCCGGGCGGGGCCGTGTGCGCCGCCACATCTGCTCTACGGACGTCCTCGTCTCGCCTGTCGGACGTCTGAGGTCCGACGGGGGTCCGACGGGGATTCGTCAGGGGCGTCGGAGGTTCATCGGGGACCCCGGGAGCCCGCCGCTCGCCACCTACCCGGCCAGGCGGACGTCGGAACCCTTCACGGTGATGTGGACACCGCTCTCCGCCGCCTCGACCTTGTCCAGCTTGATGCCGCCGGGCAGGCCGTTGATCTTCTGCTCGAAGTCGGTGACCGCCCGCACCTGCGTCTCGGCGAGCGTGACGCCGCCGAACTTCGGCAGCCCGTCCGCCCGCACCCGCACGGTGTTGCCGTCCACGACCGTCACGGAGCTGAGCACGGAGACCGGCTCGGGCAGCTTGGTGCCGAGGACGGTGGCCTCCACCGTCACCTTGATCTTCCCGTTGCCGCCGTCGGAGAGGCCGACGACGGCGGCGGTGACACCGGGGGCCACCTGCGTGGAATCGGACGTGGCGGCCTTGAGCAGCTCGTCGTAGGCGACGGTCGCGCTGCCGGTCGCGGCGGCTGCGGTGGCGGAGCTGAAGTCGCTGGAGAACTCGACGCCCGTCATGTCGGCGCGCAGGTCGGCGATACGGATGCTCTTCGCGCCGTCGCCGGTGGCGGCCTCGTAGCCCTCGATGCCGATCTGCACCTCGTCGAGGGTGCCGCCGGCGACCTGGGTGAGGAAGGGGAAACCGTTGATGGACACGTCGGGAGCGGTGGCGAGGTTCTCCGTCGACTTGAGCCGGTCGGCCACCTCGCCCTCCGCGAAGCTGACCGCGACCCGGTCCACGATCACGAAGATGCCGCCCAGAATCACGACGACGACCAGCAGTATTCGCAGTGCGCGCATGCGGTTGGTTCCCCCACCTAGGTGCTTTCGACGGCAGTCCCCCACGGACGGCCGGGCAGCCGTCCTGCGCGAGGGTAACCCGCACGACCGGGGAAACCCCGCGATTGTCGATCACCTGTGACAGGGGCCGCAGGTCCGCCGGCCGTCCGTGCGCCGTCCGTGCTGTTTGTGCTGTCCCCGCCGTCAGCCGACGACGCGTCCCAGGACGTACACCGCCGGTGCCGCCGCGGCCAGCGGCAGGGCCACCCCGGCCGTGAAGTGGACGAACCGGGACGGGTAGTCGTAGCTCGCGACGCGGTGCCCGATCAGGGCGCACACCGCCGCGCCCGCACCGATCAGCGCGCCCGAGGCACCGAACCCCGTCGCCCCGCCGACCGCCGCGCCCACACCCGCCGCCACCAGCAGCGCGGCCACGAGGGACGCCGGAGTCGGCAACGGCAGCGCACGCGCCACGACCGCCGCCGCCAGCGCGACCCCGCCGACCGTCACCGCGTCGGCGTCGGCCGCCAGGTATCCGCTCGCCACGATCGCCAGCGCCGACGCGGCGACCGTCGCCGTCAGGCCGTACAGCCGCTCGTCGGGGTCGGCGTGCGAGCGCAGCTGCAGTACCAGCGACAGCACCACCCACACCCCCAGCGTGCCGAGGACGGCCGACGGTGAGCGGTCGGACGCCAGCAGCGCCACGTCGGCGACCAGCGCCCCGAGGAAGCCCAGCGCGATGCCCTGCCGCGCGGGCCACATCCCGTTCAGCCGGAACCAGCCCGCGGCGGTGAGCCCCTGGAGGGCCACCAGCGGTACGAGCAGGGCGTATGTGCCCAGCGCCGCTCCACCGGCGAGCAGCAGCCCCAGCAGCGCGGTGAGCGCCGCCGGCTGCATGCCGGGCTCGATGATCGGCGAGCGCCCCTCCGCACGGGCCCGCTGCGCGTCCGTGACCCGGGTGTTCCCGGCGAGGGTGGCGGGCCCGTACCCGGGACCGTCAGCGGGTGCGGAGGGTGCGGGTGCGGAGGGTGCGAGCGGGGGTGCGGGAACGGCGCCCGCCGGGGTCCCGTGGACCGGGGCCGCGCCGTACCCGGCGTACGCCGCGGGCCCGCCGTGCCCCTGCGGGGCCGGTGGGGTCTGCGGCAGGTACGAGGTCTCCTCCGCCGAGGTGGCCGCCGGTACCGGCGGCTGCATCTGCGTCTCCCACGTCTGCCCCTGCCACTGCTGCGTGTACTGCATGGCGGCGTGCGGATCCTCGTGCCCCGGCTGTCCCCCGGACCACGCCTGCGCCTCGGGGGGGCGGGGCTGCTGATACTGCTGGGGCTGCTGATACTGCTGGTTCTGCTGGGACTGGGGCTGGGGCTGGGGCCGCCCGTGGGGGTCGTGGCCCCGCTGTCCCTCGTGCCCGTCGTAGCCCTGATACGGCTGGTTGGTCATCGCTCACCCTCCTGCGAACGGCGGGAGCACCTCGACCGTGCCGCCGTCGGCCAGCCGTACCGTCTCATGTGCGCGGGTGCCCACGGGATCACCGTCGACGAGGAAGGAGCACCGCTGCAGGACGCGCGTGAGTTCGCCGGGGTGCCGCTCGCGTGCCGTGTCGAGCGCCTCGGCGAGCGTGGCCGCCTCGAAGGCCTCCTCGGCCACCCCGGCCGCGGCCTTGGCGGCGGCCCAGTACCGCACCGTGACCTTTGCCATCTGCTGCTTCCTCAATCGGGTTGACGGTGAACACGGTCAGGCTAGCCCGATCGGGCCACCACCCAGTCCCCGATCCGGTGCAACAGCCCGTCGGACGCCGCGTTCTCCGCGTGCCCCATGCCCGGCTCCACCCACAGTTCCCCGTGCTCGCCGGCCGCGGCCGCCAGCATGCGCGGATGGTCGAGCGGGAAGTAGCCGTCCCGGTCGCCGTGCACGACCAGCAGCGGTGTCGGCGCGATGCGCGGCACCGCCTCGACGGGGGACAGCGGGACGGGGTCCCAGTTCCGGCGGTGGATCCGCGTCCGCAGCCCGTACCGGCTCACCGCCCGCCCAGAGGGCCGGGTCACCAGCCAGTGCAGCCGCCGCATGGGAGCCGTCCCCCGGTAGAACCACCGGGCGGGCCCGCTGACGGACACCACGGCATCCGGACCGTCCGCCTCACCGGAACCACCCCCGCCGCCCGCGCCGAGCGCCGCGTGCCGCAGCACCACCGAGCCGCCCATCGAGAACCCGACCGTCGCCACCCGCGCGTGCCCCAGTTCCCGCGCCCACGACACCGCCGCCGCCAGATCCAGCACCTCGCGGTCCCCCACCGTGGACCGCCCGCCCGACGCGCCGTGCCCGCGGAAGGAGAACGTCACGACCGCCCCGTGCCGGGCGAAAGCCCGCGCCGCCCTGCGGACGTGCGGCCGGTCCACGTGCCCCGTGAACCCGTGCGCGATCACGAACACCGGATCACGGGAAGGCAACCGGAAGCCGCCGCTCCCGGCCGCCGCCGGAGCGACCGCCGATCCGTGCGCCGCCGATCCGTACACCGCCGATTCGTACACGGAATCGATCCGTACACCGTCCGCGGTACGCAGAAACGTCCGCAAAGACATACCACCGCCTGTTGCGCCGTGCGTCTCGGAATTCGGACGAATGGCGGAACGTTCCACATGACCTGCCGGACCGGTGCTCATGTCGGCTATTCTGCGGGGGAGAGGACTCGGGCAGCGAAGCCCCCGGGTCCTTTTGTGCTTTCGGAAGCATCGTGTACGACGCGGGAGACCGCTGACGTACGGGCCGTCGGACGCACGAGGCAAGCCGCGGACTCCCCCACCGCCCCGATGGCGTGGGAGGTACCCCGTCGCAGGGACCGAGGAGGAACCAGACGTCATGGGCGAGCGAACCGTGCACGACCGTACGACGACCCGGAAGCGGGCAGCACCCGCACCGGACCGGGAACCCGACAACCGGTTCCGTGAACTCGGCTCCCGGCGCCGAGATCTCGGAGGAGGGGTGCGATGAGTTCACTGCTCCTGCTGACCAACGCCCTCCAGCCGTCGGCGGAGGTGCTCCCCGCCCTCGGCCTGCTGCTCCACCACGTGCGCGTGGCCCCGGCGCAGGGTCCCGCCCTGGTCGACACCCCCGGCGCCGACGTCATCCTCGTCGACGGCCGGCGCGACCTCCCGCAGGTCCGCAGCCTCTGCCAGCTGCTGCGCTCCACCGGCCCCGGCTGCCCCCTCGTCCTCGTGGTGACCGAGGGCGGCCTCGCCGCCGTCACCGCGGACTGGGGCATCGACGACGTCCTCCTCGACACCGCCGGACCGGCGGAGGTGGAGGCCCGGCTGCGGCTCGCCATGGGCCGGCTGCAGATCGCCGGCGACGACTCCCCCATGGAGATCCGCAACGGCGATCTGTCCGTCGACGAGGCGACCTACAGCGCCAAGCTGAAGGGTCGCGTCCTCGACCTCACCTTCAAGGAGTTCGAGCTGCTGAAGTACCTCGCCCAGCATCCCGGCCGGGTGTTCACCCGTGCCCAGCTGCTGCAGGAGGTCTGGGGCTACGACTACTTCGGCGGCACCCGCACGGTCGACGTCCACGTACGGAGACTGCGGGCCAAGCTCGGACCCGAGCACGAGTCGCTGATCGGCACCGTCCGGAACGTGGGTTATCGATTCGTTACGCCGGAGAAGGGTGAGCGTGCCGCCAAGGCCAAGGACAAGGCCGAGGAGGACGACAACAAGGCCACCGACCGGCACAAGGCGGCGGACACGGACGAGAAGGCCGTCCGGAGAACCACGGAGGCACGGACGCAGGCGTGAGATTTCGCGTGTGTTCGCGGGCACGCGTCCTTTTCCCTCTGTTTCCCACAGCTTCCCGCTGCTTCCCGTTCACAGGATCTTTCTCACTCTGCCGGGATCGGTTATATCCGCGTAGACTCCGCGCGTGGCCAAGGTGACAAGGGATGATGTGGCGCGACTGGCGGGTACCTCCACCGCCGTCGTCAGCTATGTCATCAACAACGGACCCCGGCCGGTCGCCCCGGCCACGCGCGAACGCGTACTCGCCGCGATCAAGGAGCTGGGGTACCGACCCGACCGGGTCGCCCAGGCGATGGCGTCGCGGCGCACGGACCTGATAGGCCTGATCGTCCCGGACGCGCGCCAGCCCTTCTTCGGGGAGATGGCGCACGCGGTCGAACAGGCCGCGGCCGAGCGCGGGAAAATGGTGCTCGTCGGGAACTCCGACTACATCGGCGAGCGCGAGGTCCACTACCTGCGGGCGTTCCTGGGGATGCGCGTCTCCGGACTGATCCTGGTCAGCCACGCGCTCAACGACCTGGCCGCCGCGGAGATCGACGCCTGGGACGCCAGGGTCGTCCTGCTGCACGAGCGCCCCGAGGCCATGGACGACGTCGCCGTCGTCACCGACGACCTCGGCGGCGCCCAGCTCGCCGTCCGCCACCTGCTGGAGCACGGCAACGCGTACGTGGCCTGTGTCGGTGGCACCGCGGAGACCCCCTCCGTAGGCGACCCGGTCTCCGACCACGTCGAGGGCTGGCGGCGGGCGATGAAAGAGGCCGGCCTCCCGACCGAGGGCCGCCTCTTCGAGGCCCCGTACAACCGCTACGACGCCTATCGCGTCGGGCTCGACATCCTCTCCGGGCCGAACCGCCCGCCCGCGATCTTCTGCTCCACCGACGACCAGGCGGTCGGCGTGCTGCGCGCGGCGCGCGAGCTGCGCATCGACGTGCCCGGTGAGCTCGCGGTCGTCGGGTTCGACGACATCAAGGAGGCGGCGCTCACCGATCCGCCGATGACCACGGTCGCCTCCGACCGTTCGGCGATGGCCCGCGCGGCGGTCGACCTCGTCCTCGACGACGGACTGCGGGTGGCCGGCTCGCAGCGCGAGCGGCTGAAGGTCTTCCCCTCCGAACTGGTGATCCGCAGCTCCTGCGGCTGCGCGTAGCGGTCAGGCCACCGGCTGGACCACTGCTCGAGCCGCCGCCCGGGCCACCGAGGGCGTCTTCATATCGGGCATACGAGGTTCTGTCGGACTTCTCAGCGGGCACTCAGGGTGTTCTCATGGGGGGACGGGAGGCTCGTCGACATGACCGAATCCTTTCGCCGCAGCGGCGCACACGAGAACCCCCACGCGGGCGGCCCGCAGCACCCCTCCTCCTCTCCGGTGAACCCCGAGTGGCCGCCCCCGCCTGCGTTCGCGCCGGGGCATCCGGTCACCGCCGACGCCACCGGCACCACCGGCACCGCCAGGCCCCGCCGGAAGCGGAACCGGGGTCCGGCCGCCCTGCTCGCCGCCGTGGCGATCGTGGCGGCGGCCGTGGGCGGCGGCACCGCCTACGGCATCCAGGAGCTGACCGGCAACGGCACCGTCGCCTCGTCGAACGCGAGCAGCACCCCTGTGGTGCCGACCGGTCAGAAGGGCACGGTGTCCGGCGTCGCCAAGGCGGTCAGCCCGAGCATCGTCGAGATCAACGCCACCTCCGGCGCCGGATCATCCACCGGCTCCGGTGTGATCATCACCGGGGACGGCGAGATCATCACCAACCACCACGTCGTCGCCGGTGCCTCCTCGGTCAAGGTGCGGACCGGCGACGGCAGGACGTACACCGCGGACGTCGTCGGCACCGAGAGCTCGAAGGACCTCGCGCTGATCAGACTGAACGACGCCTCGGGCCTGACACCGGCCACCCTCGGCGACTCCGACGGCGTACAGGTCGGCGACCAGGTCGTGGCGATCGGCTCCCCCGAGGGCCTGACCGGCACCGTCACCAGCGGCATCGTCTCGGCGCTCGACCGCGACGTGACCGTCTCCACCGACGGGAGCCAGGGGCAGAGCCCGCAGGGGCAGCCGGGCGGCGGCCTGCCCTTCGAGTTCGGCGGGCAGCAGTTCAACGGCGACACCGGCGGGTCCACGACGACGTACAAGGCGATCCAGACCGACGCGTCCCTGAACCCCGGGAACTCCGGCGGCGCGCTGATCGACATGAACGGCGACATCATCGGCATCAACTCCGCGATGTACTCGTCGAGCGGCGGCGGCTCCTCCTCAGCCGACGCCGGCAGCGTGGGCCTGGGCTTCGCCATCCCGGTCAACACGGTCAAGGCGGACCTCCCGGCCCTGCGGTCCGGCGCCATGAACTGACAGTGCCGCGCATCCCCGCCCCACGCGGTACGCACCGATCCGACGCGGTTCCCACCCGAGGAGTCCGACATGATCGCACAGGCCCGGCAGATCAAGCAGGTCACCCACGAGGTCCCCGGCGCCGACCCGGCCGGTCTCGCCCTCGCGCTGGAGGTCGCGGCCGAGCTGCCCACCCCGGCACCGCGGGCCCCGGAGGTCGCCCCGGCCACGACCCGCCGCAGGACCGAGAACGGACACGGTCACCGCCGCACCGCGCGCGGCTGATCCGTGACCCACGCGCCCCGGGCACTCGTGCGAGCCTGAGACCCTGAGAGTTCGAACGCCCGGCCGCGCGTTCCCCTCCCAGACCAGCAGGCCAGCAGCCCGAGACACCACCGGCCGACATCCCGGCCCCCCGACATCCCGGCAGACCAGAGGATCCCCCGACCCCATGAGCCCCGCAGACGGCGACCGTGACCGTGACCGTGCCCCCCAGCGCATCCTGATCGTCGACGACGAGCCGGCGGTGCGCGAAGCGCTCCAGCGCAGCCTGGCCTTCGAGGGATACGGCACCGAGGTCGCCGTCGACGGCGCGGACGCCCTGGAGAAGGCGGCGGCCCACCGGCCCGACCTGGTCGTCCTCGACATCCAGATGCCCCGGATGGACGGCCTGACCGCCGCCCGCCGCATCCGGGCCACCGGCGACACCACACCCATCCTGATGCTGACCGCCCGGGACACGGTCGGCGACCGGGTGACCGGGCTGGACGCCGGGGCGGACGACTACCTGGTCAAGCCGTTCGAGCTGGACGAGCTGTTCGCCCGGATCCGCGCACTGCTGCGCCGCAGCTCGTACGCGGCGGCCGTGGCCGGCACCGCCGAGGAGGACGACGTCCTGGCCTTCGCCGACCTGCGCATGGACCTGGCGACCCGCGAGGTGACCCGGGGCACGCGACGGGTGGAGCTGACCCGCACCGAGTTCACCCTGCTGGAGATGTTCCTGGCGCACCCGCGCCAGGTGCTCACCCGGGAGCAGATCCTGAAGGCGGTCTGGGGCTTCGACTTCGAACCGTCGTCGAACTCCCTCGACGTGTACGTCATGTATCTGCGCCGCAAGACCGAGGCGGGCGGCGAACCGCGCCTGGTGCACACGGTGCGGGGCGTCGGCTACGCCCTGCGGCAGGACGGCACGGAGTGACGGCACTGGTCCGCCGGTTCCGCGCGCTGCCCATCCGGGCGCGGTTGTCGCTGCTGGTGGCGGCGGCGGTGGCGTTCGCGGTGGCGGCGGTGTCGGTGACGTGCTGGTTCATCGTGCAGGGGAAGCTGTACGAGCAGGTCGACAACGACCTGAAGAAGGCGACGGCGCTGCAGGACCCGCAGCAGCGGGGCGAGATCCGCAGCGCCCTCGGCAACTGCACGGACACCCCCCGGGACAGCATGGACGGAGGCTTCGGGCAGACCTTCTCCCAGGTGGTCAGGGAGGACGGGACCGTGTGCCTGTTCCCCAGCTCGGCGGGCAGGATCAAGGTCACCGAGTCCGACCGGGACGTCATCGCGAGCGCGGGCGACGGCTCGACGGGCCTCTACCGCGACGGCACCGACCAGGACGGCGCCGAGGTGCGCGTCCTGACGCTGCCGCTGGTGATCAACAATCCGAGCACGCTGACCAGTTCGAAGGCCGCCGTCCTCGTCGCCGTGCCCCTCAAGGGCACCGAGTCGACGCTGGGCGACCTCGCGCTGATCCTGCTCCTCGTCTCCGGCATCGGAGTGCTCGGTGCGGCCGCCGCCGGCCTCGCGGTCGCCCGCGCCGGTCTGCGTCCCGTCGACAAGCTCACCGAGGCCGTGGAGCACGTGGCGCGCACCGAGGACCTGGGCGTCCGCATCCCCGTGGAGGACGACTCCGAGGACGAGGTCGCCCGTCTCTCCCGCTCCTTCAACTCGATGACGTCCGCCCTGGCCAGCTCCCGCGACCTGCAGCAGCAGCTCATCGCGGACGCCGGCCACGAACTGCGCACCCCGCTCACCTCCCTGCGCACCAACATCGAACTCCTCACCCGCAGCGAGGAGACGGGCCGCCCCCTGCCCGCCGAGGACCGCAAGGCCCTGCTCACCTCGGTCAAGGCGCAGATGACGGAGCTGGCGGCACTCATCGGCGACCTGCAGGAGCTGTCCCGGCCGGACACCGGCCAGCACGAGGGCCGTGCGCAGATCGTCGCCTGGCAGGACGTCGTGGAGTCGGCGCTGCGCCGGGCCCGGCTGCGCGGCCCGGAGCTGACCATCGCAGCGGACGTCCGGCCCTGGTACGTACGCGCGGAGCCCTCCGCGCTGGAGCGGGCCATGGTCAACGTCCTGGACAACGCGGTGAAGTTCAGCCCGGAGGGCGCCACGGTCGACGTCCGCCTCGCCGACGGCGTCCTCACCGTCCGCGACCACGGCCCCGGCATCGCCGCCGACGAACTCCCCCACGTCTTCGACCGCTTCTGGCGCTCCCCCACCGCCCGCGCCCTCCCCGGCTCGGGCCTCGGCCTGTCCATCGTGGCCCGCACGGTCCAGCAGGCGGGCGGCCGGGTCACCCTGACCCGCGCGGACGGCGGCGGCACCACCGCCACGATCCGCCTCCCCGGCGCCCCCACCCCACCCCCCGAGGTGCCCTGACGGGGCAGGGCCGATCGAGCGTGCGGAACGAGTGTTAGCTTCTTCCCCGTGGCGGAACACCAGGACGAGACCAAGGCCGCCTACGACGGGGTCGTCGAGTTCTATGCGTCGCTGTTCGCCGATCGGCTGGAGACGCACCCGTTCTCACGGAACATGATCGGTACTTTCGCCGAGCTGGTGCGCGGGACGGGGAACCCGCGGGCGGCCGACGTCGGCTGCGGGCCCGGACATCTGACGGCCATGCTGCACGACCTGGGGCTGGACGCCTTCGGGCTCGACCTGTCCCCGGGCATGGTCGACCACGCCCGGCGGGCCCATCCGGCGCTGCGGTTCGACGAGGCGCGAATGGAGGCCCTGCCGGTCGAGGACGGCGCGCTCGGCGGCGTGCTGGCCCACTACTCGGTGATCCACACCCCTCCTGGGGAACTGCCCGCGCTGCTCGCCGAGCAGGTGCGTGTCCTGACGCCGGGGGGCCTGCTCCTGGTCTCGTTCTTCGCGACCGACGGACCGGAGCCGGTCCGCTTCGACCACAAGGTGACGCCCGCCTACAGCTGGCCGGTGGACCGGTTCGCCGAGCTGCTGGCCGGGGCCGGCCTCGTCACGTTCGCCCGGCTGCTCCACGACCCGGCCTCCGAGCGGGGCTTCCTCGACGCCCACGTGCTGGCCCGCCGCCCCTGAGGACGTCTGCAGGCGACGCGCGCACTCGTCCGGCACATCCCGGAGACGGGGGGCGGGCGACGGCGGACTGAGGGCTGCGGCCCGGGGCGCAGATCGCGGTCGACGAGGTTACGGCCTCTCCGAACCCTCCGTGAACGCGGTGGCGTGGTCGGCGGCCCACTGGCGGACGCCCTCGGTGAAGGCATCCAGGCACGCCTGCTGGCCGCCCAGACACTCGCGGTCCAGCGGGTGCTCGCCCGGACCAACTGGCAGAAGATCGCCGACGGTCGAACCGCCCACGACGTTCACCCCGAGGCCGTGGCCGACGCCGACCAGGCATTCAGCCGACTGCGGTGACAGGCGACACCCCCGGTCGGAGAAGACTCCGGCGGTGCGGCGACCGCACCGCCCTGCCCGACAGTGAGCAGTTCCCCGGCGCGGGTGCGGTGGCGGCCCAGTCGCACTCGGGTGAGCAGGTGCTCGCCGGGGCCGTGCTCGGCGGTCCGGAGGCGGGTGGGCCGGTGGTGACAGGTGGTACGTCCGTCTGTCCCCGTCCGGTGTCTCGCGCGTTCTACCGTGGTCCTCCGGCCCACACGTCACACCCCGGCCGGAGGAGAGGAGCCGACCATGGCCCACGAGGTGGATCCGAACTCCTGCGAGAGGACACCCGAGGCGATCCGTGCGGCCCTGCAGCGGCGCCGGGACTGGTTGCAGGCCTTCGAGCAGGAGTGGCTGAGCGCCGCCGCCGACTTCGACCAGTCGGCGCTCGACGCCGTGATCGACAAGTGGTTCCCCTTCGCCTGCGCCTGCGCCACGCCGGGCTACCTCGACGACGTCGAACAGACCGTCAAACGCATGACGACGGACGACACCGAAGGCCTCGTGTTCCGCGACGCGCAGGGCCACGGCTTCGACGCGGACGGCCGGCCCGTCCCCGCGGGCGGGTGCCGGTGAGCGCCTACGCCATCCGGTACGTGGACCGCGCGGCGGCGCGGAAGGCCGCGTTACCGGGCTCCCGGCGGACCTCGCTCGAGAACCTCGAGAAGCTGCTCACCCTGAACCCGTTCGGCCCGCCGGCCCTCAGCAACCGCGACAACAGCTGGTCCGCGGGCTTCCAGGGCGGCTTCGTCACCTACGTCGTGTCCAACCGCCACGTCGTCGTCAACGTCATCGACCTCGTGGCCCTCTGAGCCCTCTGAGCCCTCTGGAACCGGGACGCGTGTGACACGCTGGGATCATGAAGACACCGCCGGACGGGCTGCCTGTGTACCGCGTGCTGACCGGTCCTGACGACGTGGCGTTCTGCCGTCGGGTGAGCGAGGCCCTGGCGATGGGGTACCGGCTCCACGAAGGGCCGTCGGTCACCTTCGACGGCGACCGGGTGATCGTCGCGCAGGCGGTCGTGTGGCCCGGAGCGGGAGACACCGCCTCGAGGTGACGGACACGCTCCGGCGCATGCGCACGGCCGGGCCGGGCTTCCGGAACGGAAAGAAGGGGCCCGGCGCCCGCGGGCCTCACGGCCTGCCGGGTGTGCCGGGCCCCTCCCGGGGGTCGTCCGCCGATTACCGGACGACCGTGATGCGGTCCGCCGCCGGCGGGGCGATCGGGTTCGTGGGGGAGGAGTTGGCCGTCAGGTACTGCTCCAGGGCCGTCAGGTCGTCCTCGCCGACCAGATCCGCCGTGCCCTCGCCGAGGGTCGGGAAGCCGTCGCCGCCGCCCGCGAGGAAGTTGTTCGTGGCGACGCGGTAGGTGGCGGCCGGGTCGATCGCGGAGCCGTTCAGCCTGAGGGAGTCCGTGACCACCCGGTCCGCGCCGGTCCTGGTCAGGTCCAGGGTGTAGGTCAGGCCGGCGGAGATCTGGAGGATCTTCGGCGCCGCCTCGTTGGCGCCGCTCACCTGCTCCTTGAGGACCTGGATCAGCTGCGCGCCGGTGAAGTCCTGGAGGTTGACCGTGTTGGCGAACGGCTGCACGGTGAAGCCCTCGGCGTAGGTGACCACGCCGTCGCCCTCGGCGGCGCTCGCCGCGTAGGTGAGGGGGGCGCGGATGCCACCGGGGTTCATCAGGGCCAGGTCGGTCTCCGGGTCCAGCGTCCGGCCGTAGGCCAGTTGGGCGTCGGCGATCAGGTCGCCGAGCGGGGTCTCGGTGGTGCCGTCCTTGGTGATGTCACCGGAGATGTAGCCGATCGGGCGGTTGCCGATGGGGGCGGCGAGGGTGTTCCACCTGCCGATCAGCCGGGTCATGTCCGGCGCCTTCGGGACGTCCCGCGTCACCACGTGGTTCGCCGACTTGACGGCCGTACGGGCGATGTCACCCGTCGCGCGGTCGTACGTCAGCGTCGTGTCCGTGTAGAGGCGGCCGAAGGACGCGGCCGAGGTGACCATGCGGGGCTTGCCCGCCGGGTCCGGGATCGTGCACACGTACGCCGCGTGGGTGTGGCCGGTGACCAGCGCGTCCACCTGGGGCGAGACCTTCTTGGCGATGTCGGCGATCGGGCCGGAGACGCCGTCGCCGGCGCCCGGGGAGTCGCAGTCGTAGTTGTAGGAGGACGAGGCGGGGAAGCCGCCCTCGTGCACCAGGGCCACGATCGACTTCACGCCCTGGCGCTGGAGCTCCTTGGCGTACTTGTCGATCGTCTCGACCTCGTCCTTGAAGGACAGGCCCTTCACACCCTCCGCGGAGACGATGTCGGGGGTGGCCTCCAGCGTCACGCCGATGAAACCGACCTTGACGCCCTTCTGCTTCCACACCCAGTACGGCTTCAGGACGGGCTTGCCCGTCTTCTCGTCCAGGACGTTGGCCGCCAGGTACGGGAAGTCGGCGCCCTTGAACTTCTTGTCCGTGTAGCAGCCCTCGACGGGGTGGCAGCCGCCGTTCTGCAGCCGGCCCAACTCCTTGGCGCCCTCGTCGAACTCGTGGTTGCCGACGGAGGAGACGTCCAGGTCGAGCTTGTTCAGCGCCTCGATCGTGGGCTCGTCGTGGAAGAGACCGGAGAGGAGGGGGGACGCGCCCACCATGTCGCCGGCGGCCGCGGTGACGGAGTAGCGGTTGCCCTTACGGGCCTCGCGCAGGTGGGTGGCGAGGTACTCCGCACCGCCCGCGTCGACGGTCTTGGTCGTCCCGTCCGGGTGCAGTTCGGTGACCCGGCCCGAGGAACCCGTCGGGGGTTCCAGGTTGCCGTGCAGGTCGTTGAAGGACAGCAGCTGCACGTCCTGGTAGCGGCCCGGGTACCCCTTGTGGTGGCCGTGCCCGTGCGACGCGCCGCCCTTGACCCCACCCGCGCTCGCCGCCTCCGCGGGCAGGGTGGCCGCGGCCAGCGCGCCGATGGTGAGCACACCGGCGGCGGACACGAGAAGACGGTTCGTACGGCGTCTGCGGCGCGGACGGTACGTCAAGGATGTGGACCTGGGTGTGGCTGGCATGCGCCCCCCTGCGGGTCTGCGTGGGTCGGAGTCGGTCGGGGTTGGTCTACGCGGGGCCGGGCCGAACCCGCGTGAGGCGCGCGCCGACCGCCCGGCGCAGCCTAGGGTCAACGCGCGTAGCGCGACAGGGGGTTCATGATTACATCCTGGTTATCTTTCAGTCCCGGCACCGGTCGCGCCGTGCGGCCGGGGCCGCTCGCGCCGTGCGTTCGGCTCCGCGTCCGACGCCGTCGTCGTCCCTTTTCGGCGCCCGCCGCTTACCCTCGTACGCATGACCAGCGACGACTTCGCACGGCCGGGCCGCACCCGCTCGCTCCAGACGTACACCGCGCTCTCCCCCGAGCAGATCGGGGCGGTTCTCGCCCTGCTCGACGAGGCCGCCCGGACCGACGGACAGCAGGCGGTGTCCGAGCAGGGGCGGTTGCAGCTGCGCGGCGGTGAACGGGCGGGCGTGACCCATCTGTTGCTCTTCCTCACCCGCGAGACGAGCGAGGCGAGCGAGAGCGACGGCGGCAAGGACGGCGAACTCGTCGGGTACGCCCAGCTGGAGGACACCGACCCGGTCGAACCACCGGCCGCCGAGCTGGTCGTGCACCCCTCCCACCGGGGGCGGGGGCACGGACGGGCGCTCGGGTCCGCGCTGCTCGCCGCCTCCGGCAAGCGGCTGCGGGTGTGGGCGCACGGCGGTCACTCCGCGGCCCGCCATCTCGCCCAGGTCCTCGGACTCACCCTCTTCCGCGAACTGCGGCAGATGCGGCGGCCGTTGGCCGGGCTGGAGCTGCCCGATCCGGTACTGCCGGAGGGCGTGACCGTGCGGGCCTTCGTCCCCGGGCGGGACGACGCCGCCTGGCTCGCGCTGAACGCCGCCGCCTTCGCCCACCACCCCGAGCAGGGCGCCCTCACCCAGCGCGACCTGGACGACCGCAAGGCCGAGCCGTGGTTCGACCCCGAGGGCTTCTTCCTCGCCGAGCGGGAGGGCGGCGGGCTCGTCGGCTTCCACTGGACCAAGGTGCACCGGGCGGAAGGGCTCGGCGAGGTGTACGTCCTCGGCGTGAGCCCGCAGGCCCAGGGCGGCGGCCTGGGCAAGTCCCTGACCACGATCGGCCTGCGGTACCTGGCGGGGCAGGGACTGCCCACCGCGATGCTGTACGTCGACGCCGACAACAAGGCGGCCGTGGCCGTCTACGAGCGGCTGGGCTTCCTCACCCACGAGACGGACCTGATGTACCGGACGGAGACCTGACGAACCCACCGGCCCCGGCGGACCCGGCTGACCCGGCTGACCCGGCGAGCCCAACGGGCTCGTCAGACCTGCCAGGCCCGACGAGCCCGACAGACCCGGCGAACCCGATGAACCTGACAGGCCCGGCGGACCTGGCGAGCCCGACAGACCGGCGGACCCGGCGAACCCGGCGACCCCGACGGACCCGACAGACCGGCGAACCCAGCAGACCCGACAGACCGGCGGACCGGAGAGACCGGGCTCGCGCCCCGCGCACCGGCTCCGGCCCGCCGTCTCCGCCGGGGGCCCGAATCCGGCCCCCGGCGCGAGCCCGCCCGAAGCGGGCGCATACGGCTGACGGAGGGCCGCAGAACCGGCCCGAAGCGGGCCCGGGGCGGGCCACACCCCCACCCCCGCACGGGACACCTGATCGACACGGCGCCATACCGCCGGGAATGTACGGTTCGCACCCCGGACGCGCTCCCCGCGGGCCGCTCCCCGATATCCCGCACGTCATGTCTCCGTAACCGCTGATTCAGACAGTCTTGCGACGCTCGGCGAATGAATCGCGCCGCCTCAGAGCCACCGCCGCCCCGGAGGGGTGACTGGGACGTCCCAGGGGCACCATTCGTCCCACCCGCGCTTTCCGACGCGCCCGTGAGGCTGCAGGCGCGGAACAATGGGTCCATGAGCCAGCCGAACGCCGACGCAAAGGCACAGGTACAGCACGCGCAGCCCTCCGTGGGCTCCATCGCCGCACACCGGCCGCACACCGTGGCCGGCACGGTCTCCGACCTGGAACCCGACATCGACGCGGACCTCGACGCCTACGAGGAGTCGCAGACGGGCGGCGAACCGCTGCCCCAGGGCCGATTCCTCGACCGGGAGCGCAGCTGGCTCGCGTTCAACGAGCGGGTCCTCGAACTCGCCGAGGACCCCGCCACCCCGCTGCTCGAACGGGCCAACTTCCTCGCGATCTTCGCCAGCAACCTGGACGAGTTCTTCATGGTCCGGGTGGCCGGCCTGAAGCGCCGTATCGCCACCGGTGTCGCCGTCCGCTCCGCCTCCGGCCTCCAGCCGCGCGAGGTGCTGGAGATGATCTGGAGCCGCTCGCGCGAGCTGATGGCGCGGCACGCCGCCTGCTTCCACGAGGACGTCCTGCCCGCGCTGACGGACGCGGGCATCAACCTGGTCCGCTGGAGCGAGCTGACGGAGAAGGAGCAGGCCCGCCTGTTCACCCTCTTCCGGCACCAGATCTTCCCCGTGCTGACCCCGCTGGCGGTCGACCCGGCGCACCCGTTCCCGTACATATCGGGCCTGTCGCTGAACCTGGCCGTGGTCGTGCGCAACCCGGTCACCGGCCACAAGCACTTCGCCCGGGTCAAGGTGCCGCCGCTGCTGTCCCGCTTCCTGGAGAGCTCCCCGGGCCGCTACGTCCCCCTCGAGGACGTCATCGCCGCCCATCTGGAGGAGCTGTTCCCGGGCATGGAGGTGCTGCAGCACCACGCCTTCCGGCTCACCCGCAACGAGGATCTGGAGGTCGAGGAGGACGACGCGGAGAACCTTCTCCAGGCCCTGGAGAAGGAGCTCATGCGGCGCCGCTTCGGGCCGCCGGTGCGCCTGGAGGTCGAGGAGTCCATCGACCGCGACGTCCTGGACCTGCTCGTGCGCGAGCTGAAGATCAGCGAGGCCGAGGTGTACCCGCTGCCGGGGCCGCTCGACCTCACCGGTCTCTTCCGGATCCACGGCCTGGACCGGCCCGAGCTGAAGTACCGCGCGTTCATCGCCGGCACCCACCGCGACCTCGCCGAGGTCGAGTCGGCGTCGGCGCCCGACATCTTCGCCGCGCTCCGCAGCCGGGACGTGCTCCTGCACCACCCGTACGACTCGTTCTCCACGTCCGTGCAGGCCTTCCTGGAGCAGGCCGCCGCCGACCCGGACGTCCTCGCCATCAAGCAGACCCTGTACCGGACCTCCGGTGACTCCCCGATCGTCGACGCGCTGATCGAGGCCGCCGAGGCCGGCAAGCAGGTCCTCGTCCTGGTCGAGATCAAGGCCCGCTTCGACGAGCACGCCAACATCAACTGGGCGCGCAAGCTGGAGGAGGCCGGCTGCCACGTCGTCTACGGCCTGGTCGGCCTGAAGACCCACTGCAAGCTGTCCCTCGTGGTCCGCCAGGAGGGCGAGACGCTACGGCGTTACTGCCACGTCGGCACCGGCAACTACCACCCCAAGACGGCCCGGCTCTACGAGGACCTCGGCCTGCTCACCGCCGACCCGCAGGTCGGCGCGGACCTCTCCGACCTGTTCAACCGCCTCTCCGGCTACTCCCGCCGTGAGACGTACCGGCGGCTGCTGGTCGCGCCGAAGTCGCTGCGCGACGGTCTGATCTCGCGGATCGACAAGGAGGCCCAGCACCACCGGGCCGGACGCCCCGCCTACGTCCGCATCAAGGTCAACTCGATGGTGGACGAGGCGATCATCGACGCCCTCTACCGGGCGTCGCAGGCGGGGGTGCCGGTGGACGTGTGGGTGCGCGGCATCTGCGCGATCCGGCCGGACGTCGAGGGCCTGTCGGAGAACATCCGGGTCCGTTCCATCCTCGGCCGCTTCCTCGAACACTCCCGTGTCTTCTGCTTCGGCAACGGCGGTGAGCCCGAGGTGTGGTTCGGCAGCGCGGACATGATGCACCGCAATCTGGACCGCCGTATCGAGGCCCTGGTCAGGGTCACCGACCCCGCCCACCGGGCGGCGCTGAACCGGCTGCTGGAGACCGGCATGTCCGACGCCACCTCGTCCTGGCACCTCGGCTCGGACGGAACGTGGACCCGACACGCGGTGGACGCGGACGGCCGGCCCCTGCGGCACGTCCAGGAGATGCTCATTGACGCCCGGAGGCGCCGGCGTGGCACAGCAACACCTTGAACCGACGGATCCGACCCGCCTGGCCGGCCCGGTGCTCAGCCCGGTGACCGGCCCGGTGCCCGCGGCGGCCCTCGCCGGTTATCTGCGGGCCCAGGCCACCGAGTTCCTGCGCGCGCTGCGCCTCCACCGGGAGGCGGGGGCGGGCACGGCGTCCTCGGAGGGTTCCGCCGAGGCGGCGCTCGCGCTGCGCCGTTCGGCCCGCCGGATCAGCGGCAGCCTGCACACCTTCCAGGCGGTCCTGGACCCCGACTGGTCCGAGGCGATGCGCCCGGAACTGGCCTGGGTCTCCGGCACGCTGGCCCTGGAACACGCCTGCTCGGCGCGGCTGGAGCGGCTGCTCCTGGCCCTGCACCGGCTGTCGGGCACGGCGTTCCCGGCCCAGGCGGACGCCGGGAGCAGAACCGGGACGGCCCGGTCGGCCGCCCCGGCCCCCGCCGCCCCCGGGGCGAGCGCGCGTACCGGTACGCGTACGGCGACCGCCTCCGGTCCCGCCGAGCCGACGGCCGCCACTGCGGTGTCCGAACGCGGCAAGCTCACCGTGGGTGCCGCGAGGGCCGGTGCCCTGCTGGACCGGCAGCTCACCCTGGCCCGGACCCGGGCGCACTCCACGGCGCTGCAGGCCCTCGGTTCCTCCCGTTTCCACGCGGTCGCCGACAAGGTCGCCGTGCTGGCCAGCGAGGTTCCGCTGACCCCGGCCGCCGGCTCCGCCGACCTGCGCCCGCTGGCCGAGGCCGCGCGGGAGCGGCTCGTCGACGCCGTCGCCGCGCTGCCCCTGGTCACCGCGGGCAGCCCGTACAACGCGGAGGCGCTGCTGCACGGGCTGTCGCCGGATCCGGCCCCGCATCCGCAGGACGTGCCCTGGCACCAGGTCCGTCTGCTGCTGCGCCTGCACCGGTACGCCCGTGAGGTCCTGTACGCCGCCGTCTCGGCCCCCACCGGCACCGAAGGCCCCGCGGACCGCACCGCCCGCACCGGCGGCCCCGCGGGAAACACCGGCAGTGCCGCCCCGCCCCCGAACGTCGGCCTCGTCGCCGCGGGCGAGGCCCTGGACCGGCACCGGGACGCCTCCGAGGCGTCGGCGGCCGCGGCGCACGCCGCCCGTACCCCGCGGATCGCCCCGGCCACGGCGTACGCGCTCGGCGTGCTCCACGCGGACCAGCGGCACGACGTGGAGGCGGCGCGGTACGCGTTCCAGCACTGCTGGCAGACGGACGTCGTCGGCTCGTTGTAGGGAGGCACCCGGTGAGCCCGTCCGACAGCTCCAGCCGGCCCGCGGACCCGGACCCGGAGCCGACCCCGGTCCCGGCCCCGGCCGCCCTCACGCTCACCGTTCAGGCGGCCGGCTGTGTCCTGTGGCGGCACTCCCCGGTAGGGGGGACGCTCGAACTGTGTCTCGTGCACCGTCCCAAGTACGACGACTGGTCCTGGCCCAAGGGCAAGCTGAAGCACGGCGAGGACCCACTCGCCGGAGCGCTGCGCGAGGTCGCGGAGGAGACGGGCCACTGGGCGGTGCCCGCCGTGGAACTCCCGTCGGCGCACTACCTGGCGAACGGCCGGCCGAAGCGGGTCCGGTACTGGGCCGCCGAGGCCGTCGGCGGCACGTTCACCCCCAACGACGAGGTGGACCGCATCCTCTGGCTCCCCCCGCACAGGGCCCGCCGCCGGCTCACCGAGCCGAGGGACGCGGACCTGGTGGACGCCCTGCTCGCCACCTTCCGCCCGGCCCGCTAGCACCCGCCCGCCCCTGCGGCAGCCCCTCCGTCACCACGCACACCACCCGCACCACGCATGCCGCCCGCACCACCCGCACCACCCGCACCACCTCCAGGCAACGCGCAAACAGCCATCCGGAAACGCCCGGACGACACCCCGGCCGCGGTCCTCCGTCGTACGGGAGTGCCCCGTTCCGGCCCGGTATCCCCCCGTGTCCTTGGCGTAAGCGTTCCGTGACCTCACCACACCGTCCTCAGGGGTTCACCTCTCGTTCATTTACGCCCATCGGCGACGTCACCTCTTCTGCCTAATTTCGGCCTTACGCGATGCGAACCGCCCGCCGATCGGGCGCCGGCATCGCCCAGACTTCTGACTTCAGACTTCGCACGCCGCCGCACTCAGGCCGGCGGCACCTGGAAGGAACTCAAGTGAAGCTTCAGCGCAAGAACCGGCGAGCCCTCGCTCTCGGCGCTCTCGCCGTCTCCGGCGCCCTGGCCCTCACGGCGTGCGGGTCGGACGACACCAGCGGCGGCAACGGCGGCAGCGGTGACTCCTCCGCCAGCGCGCAGACCGGCAACATCCAGTGCGACGACGCCAAGGGTCAGCTTCAGGCCTCCGGCTCCTCCGCGCAGAAGAACGCGATCGACGCCTGGGTCAAGAACTACACGGCCGCCTGCAAGGACGTGCAGGTCAACTACCGTCCTGACGGTTCCGGCGCCGGCATCACCGCCTTCCTCCAGGGTCAGACCGCGTTCGCCGGCTCCGACTCGGCGCTCAAGCCGGAGGAGATCGAGGACTCCAAGAAGATCTGCACCGACGGTCAGGCCATCGACCTGCCGATGGTCGGCGGCCCGATCGCGATCGGCTACAACGTCCCGGGCGTCGACGAGCTCGTCCTGGACGCCGCGACCATCTCGGCGATCTTCGACAGCAAGATCAGCAACTGGAACGACGAGAAGATCTCGAAGCTCAACCCCGACGCGAAGCTCCCCGACCTGAAGATCCAGGCCTTCCACCGCTCCGACGAGTCCGGCACCACGGACAACTTCACCAAGTACCTGAAGGCCGCCGCGCCGAAGGCCTGGCCCTACGAGCCGGGCAAGTCGTGGGAGGCCAAGGGCGGCCAGTCCGCCCAGGGCTCCTCCGGTGTGGCGCAGCAGGTGAAGCAGGTCGAGGGTGCGATCTCGTACTTCGAGCTCTCCTACGCCAAGGAGGGCATCAAGACCGTCGACGTGAAGACCGAGGCCGCCGAGCCGGTCAAGGCCACGATCGAGAACGCCACGGCCGCCATCGGCGCCGCCAAGGTCGTCGGCACCGGCAAGGACCTCGCGCTGGAGCTGGACTACACCCCCGAGGCCGAGGGTGCCTACCCGCTCGTCCTGGTGACCTACGAGATCGCCTGCGACAAGGGCAACAAGGCGGACACCCTGCCCGCCACGAAGTCCTTCCTGAACTACATGGCCTCCGAGGACGGTCAGGCCCTGCTGGCGGACGCCGGCTACGCCCCGATGCCCGAGGAGATCATCACCAAGGTTCGCGACACCATCTCGAGCCTGAGCTGACCCCGAGTGCGGTCCGGCTCCCCACCGGGGGCCGGACCGCACCGTCCGGTGCACCGCCGCCATGGGGCCTCGAACAGTGAGAGGCCCCGCAGACCGGAGAACCCTGATGGACATATCCACAACACAGACCGCCCCACCCCCCGTCCCCCCGCCGGCCGAGCAGAAGCGCGCCGCCCGCGGCGCCACCCGCCCCGGTGACCGGATCTTCCTCGGGCTCTCCCGGGGGTCCGGCATTTTCGTGCTGGTGCTCATGGCCGCGATCGCGGCCTTCCTCACCTACCGCACGGTGATCGCGCTCGGCAGCAACGAGGCCAACTTCTTCACCTCGTTCGAATGGAACCCCAGCGGCAACCCGCCGGAGTTCGGCATCGCGGTACTGGCCTACGGCACCGTCGTGTCGTCGATCATCGCCATGGTCATCGCGGTCCCGGTCTCGGTGGGCATCGCGCTGTTCATCACGCACTACGCCCCGCGCAGGCTCAGCGGCCTCATCGGATACGTGATCGACCTGCTCGCCGCCGTGCCGTCCATCGTCTACGGCCTGTGGGGAGCCCTCGTGCTGGTACCGCACCTGGGCGGTCTCTACGGCTGGCTGGACGACTACCTCGGCTGGACCGGCCTCTTCGAGTGGAACGGCGGCGTGGCGCGCTCGCTGTTCACGGTGGGCGTCCTGCTCGCCCTGATGATCCTGCCGATCATCACCAGCGTCAGCCGTGAGGTCTTCCGGCAGGCGCCGCAGATGCACCAGGAGGCCGCCCTCGCACTGGGCGCCACCCGCTGGGAGGTCATCCGCATGTCGGTGATCCCCTTCGGCCGTTCCGGCGTGATCTCCGCCTCGATGCTGGGCCTCGGCCGCGCGCTCGGCGAGACGATGGCCGTGGCCATGGTGCTCTCGTCGTCCTTCGACATCAACTTCAGCCTGCTCGACACGGGCGGCGGCACGTTCGCGCAGAACATCGCCAGCAAGTTCAACGAGGCCAACCCGCTGGGCCGGGACGCGCTGATCGCGTCCGGTCTGGTGCTCTTCGTGATCACCCTGGTGGTCAACGGCGGCGCCCGCCTGATCATCGCCCGCCGCAAGGAGTACTCGGGGGCCAACGCATGAGCCACGCAACCATCACCCCCAAGTCCGCGAGCTCCCTGCACGGCGCCCGGCTCCCCAAGTGGTACGCCGCCGCCGTCGCCGCCGGCTCGATCGCGCTGGGCCTCGGCATCAGCACCGTGGCCGGCCTGCACAGCAGCATCCAGTGGGCGCTGATCGCCGCGCTCCTCTTCATCTTCGGCTCCTACGCCCTGTCGGCCGTGGTCGAGGGCAAGCGTCAGGCGAAGGACCGCACCGCGACCAGCCTGGTCTGGGTCTCCTTCATCATCGCCGTCATCCCGCTGGCCTCCCTGATCTGGGAGACGGTCAAGAAGGGCGTGAAGGTCCTCGACGGCTTCTTCCTCACCCACTCCATGGGTGTCGTCGCCGACCAGGAGCCCGGCGGCGGTATCTACCACGCCATCCTCGGCACCCTGGAGCAGGTCGGCATCGCCACCCTGATCTCGGTCCCGCTCGGCATCCTGACCGCGATCTACCTGGTCGAGTACGGGCGGGGCAAGCTCGCCCAGGCCGTCACCTACTTCGTCGACGTCATGACGGGCATCCCGTCGATCGTCGCCGGCCTGTTCATCCTCAGCCTGTGGATCATCATGCTGGACATGGGCTACTCCGGCTTCGCCGGTTCGCTCGCCCTGTGCATCCTGATGATCCCGATCGTCGTCCGGTCCACCGAGGAGATGCTCAAGCTCGTCCCGAACGAGCTGCGCGAGGCCTCCCTGGCGCTCGGCATCCCCAAATGGCGCACCATCCTGAAGGTCGTCCTGCCGACGTCCATCGGCGGGATCGTCAACGGCGTCATGCTGGCCATCGCCCGCATCACCGGTGAGACCGCTCCCGTGCTGCTGCTGGTCTGGGGTACGGCCACCATCAACGCCAACCCCTTCGACGGCCCTCAGGCGTCGCTGCCGATGTACATCTATCTGCAGTACAACAACGGCTCCGAGCCGGCCTACGACCGTGCCTGGGCGGCGGCCCTGACGCTCATCGCGTTCATCATGATCCTCAACCTCGCGGCCCGCGGCATCGCCCGCTGGAAGGCCCCGAAGACCGGTCGCTGACGCGGCCATCAGCGACACGGACCCGAAAGAAGCAGTGATCCACATGGCCAAGCGCATCGACATCAGCGGCCTCAACGCCTACTACGGCTCCTTCCTCGCCATCGAGGACATCTCGATGACCGTCGAGCCCCGCTCCGTGACGGCCTTCATCGGCCCGTCCGGCTGCGGCAAGTCGACCTTCCTCCGCACCCTCAACCGCATGCACGAGGTCACGCCCGGCGGCAGGGTCGAGGGCAAGGTCATGCTCGACGACGAGAACCTCTACGGCGCCGGCATCGACCCGGTCGCCGTGCGGCGCGAGGTCGGCATGGTCTTCCAGCGCCCCAACCCGTTCCCCACCATGTCGGTCTACGAGAACGTGGCGGCCGGCCTGCGCCTGAACGGCAAGTACAAGAAGTCCGAGCTGGACGGCATCGTCGAGAAGTCCCTGAGGGGCGCCAACCTCTGGAACGAGGTCAAGGACCGCCTGAACAAGCCCGGCTCGGGCCTCTCCGGTGGCCAGCAGCAGCGGCTGTGCATCGCCCGCGCGATCGCGGTCGAGCCGAAGGTGCTCCTGATGGACGAGCCCTGCTCCGCCCTGGACCCGATCTCCACCCTCGCCATCGAGGACCTGATCGGTGACCTCAAGGAGCAGTTCACGATCGTCATCGTGACGCACAACATGCAGCAGGCGGCGCGCGTCTCCGACCGCACCGCGTTCTTCAACCTGGCGGCCGTCGGCCAGCCGGGCAAGCTGATCGAGCTCGACGACACGGAGCGCATCTTCTCCAACCCGTCGGTCCAGGCCACGGAGGACTACATCTCCGGCCGCTTCGGCTGATCACAGACCCCTCACGGTGCTGCATGGCGGTGCCACCGTGAGGACGCGAAGGGCCCGCCCCCCGGTAGTGGGGGCGGGCCCGAGCGTTTTCCGGCGCTACCGGAGGGTCACCAGATGGACCAGCCCGTACGAGGCCGCCGCCACCAGCGCCGCCGCGGGCATGGTGATGAACCACCCCAGGATGATGTTCTTGGCGACGCCCCACCGCACCGCGTTGATGCGCTTCGTCGCCCCGACACCCATGATCGCCGACGTGATCACATGCGTGGTGGAGACCGGCACCTTGAACAGGTACGCCGTGGCGAACATGATCGACGCGCCGGTCGCCTCGGCCGCGAACCCCTGCGGCGGGTCCAGCTCGATGATCTTCCGGCCCAGCGTCCGCATGATCCGCCAGCCGCCCGCGTACGTACCGGCCGACAGCATCACCGCACAGGCGATCTTCACCCAGACCGGGATGGGATCGCCGTACTCCTCGACGTCCGCGATGACCAGGGCCATCACCACGATGCCCATCGTCTTCTGCGCGTCCTGGAGACCGTGCCCGAGCGCCATGGCCGCCGCGGAGACCGTCTGCGCGATACGGAAACCGCGCTTGGCCTTGTGCGGGTTGGACCGCCGGAAGATCCACATGATCGCGGTCATGACCAGGTAGCCGACGAGCAGACCGACGATCGGCGACACGAACATCGGGATGACGACGCTGTCCAGCACCCCGTCCCAGTACACGGTCGTCCCGCCGGCCAGCGCCGCCCCCACCATGCCGCCGAACAGGGCGTGCGAGGAGGAGGACGGCAGTCCGAAGTACCAGGTGACGAGGTTCCAGGTGATCGCGCCGACGAGCGCGGCGAACAGGATCCCCATGCCGGTCGCGCCCTCGGGGGTCTGGATCAGCCCCTCACTGACCGTCTTGGCCACCCCGGACCCCAGGAAGGCGCCGGCCATGTTCATGATGGCGGCCATCGCGAGGGCCACCCGCGGGGTGAGCGCACGGGTCGAGACCGAGGTGGCGATGGCGTTCGCCGAGTCGTGGAAGCCGTTCGTATAGGTGAAGAAGAGCGCGACCCCGATGGTCACGACCAGAGCGAAGGTGTCCATGAAGGGGCTCAGGACTCCTTGACGGCGATGGTCTCGACTGTGTTCGCCACGTGCTCGAAAGCGTCGGCCGCCTCCTCCAGGACATCCACGATCTGCTTCAGCTTGAGCACCTCGATGGCGTCGTACTTGCCGCTGAAGAGATGGGCCAGCAGTTTCCGGTGGATCTGGTCGGCCTGGTTCTCCAGGCGGTTGACCTCGATCCAGTACTCGGTGAGGTTGTCCATGGTCCGCAGGTTCGGCATGGCCTCGGCCGTGAGCTCGGCGGCCCGCGCCAGCACCTCGATCTGCTGGTCGACGCCCTTGGGCAGTTCCTCGACGTTGTAGAGGACGACCAGATCGACGGCCTCCTCCATGAAGTCCATGATGTCGTCGAGGGACGAGGCCAGGGAGTAGATGTCCTCGCGGTCGAAGGGCGTGATGAACGAGGAGTTCAGCTGGTGGAAGATCGCGTGCGTGGCGTCGTCACCCGCGTGTTCCGCGGCTCGCATACGCTCTGCGATCTCGACCCGGGCGGGGCCGTCCGCCCCGAGCAGTTCCATCAGGAGTTTCGAGCCCGTGACGATGTTGCCCGCGGAGGCGGCGAACATGTCGTAGAAGCTCGTCTCCCTGGGGGTCAGACGAAAGCGCACGTGGGGTCCTCGTGATGCATCGGTTCGGTGAGGCTGGTGCCGGGCGCACCATCCAGCCACAACTGTCGGGCCGTCCACCAGTGTCACCCATTCGGTCTCGGGCAACAGGCACGGGGGCGGTCCGGGGGCCGCGGCGCGGCTGCTGCCCGTGGACATCAGCCACAGTGCCTATACCCAACAAAGTTCGCTACCATATACCCGCCAGGGGTATATCTCGCCCGCCACCGCACCAGGAGGACGCGATGACGACCACCGGGACCGGCGCCGGCGCGCCCTCCTCCACGGACACCACGGACGTGACGGATGTGACGGACGTGACGGACACCGCCGACGCGACGGTCGCGACGGACACCGCCGACGCGACGGTCGCGACGGACACCACGGACGCGACCGAGGCGGCCGACCCCACGGCCCTCGTCACCGACCACGACCGGGGCATCCACGGCTACCACCACCAGAAGCAGGAACACCTCAAGCGCCTGCGCCGCATCGAGGGCCAGATCCGGGGCCTGCAGCGCATGGTCGACGAGGACGTCTACTGCATCGACATACTCACCCAGGTGTCCGCCTCCACCAAGGCGCTGCAGTCCTTCGCCCTGCAACTGCTGGAGGAGCACCTGCGCCACTGCGTCGCCGACGCGGCCCTCAAGGGCGGCGACGAGATCGACGCCAAGGTGAAGGAAGCGACCCAGGCGATCGCCCGCATGCTACGGACGTGAGCCGCGCGGACCGGCCGGACCGACCCCCGGCTCCGTGCACACCTCGGCCACCTTCAGCACCTTGTCTATGCTCTCCAGGCTGAGCCGGCCCTGGGCGGCGGAGGCGGCGATGATCAGCTCTCCGCACAACTCGATCTCGGCGAGGGCCACATAGTCCCGAACCAACCCACCACCGAGCGGGGCCACACCCGTCACCTCATCCATACCGTCATACGGGCAGAGGCTCCCTAGCGTAGGCAGCACCCCGCGTCCCGCGCATGGCACGTAAGGGCTAGTTCACGCCGGTCATTCCTCGGCGATCCGGCCCGCGTAGATGTCGGCGGGCTCCGGGAGGCGGACGTCGGCGGGGGCGCCGAAGTCGTAGAGGAGGGTGGTGGAGGCGACCGCGACCGGCTCCTCCCGCTCCCCGTTCATGAAGCTGAACCGGTGGCGGACCTTCCGGATGCGCCCCTCGCCGTCCAGGTAGACGTCGAAGGGGACCTCGGCGGTGGCGAAGCCGGTCGCCGCCGCGCCCAGCGGCCCCTTGTTCGCCTCGGAGGCGACGCGCGCGGCCTCGCGCAGGTCCGCTGTGCCCCGGTAGTGCCGCACCTCGGCCCCGGCGAGCTCCATCCTGCCCACGAAGGTCGCGGACCGCGTCCCGCGCAGCAGCTCGGCCGCGGCGAACGGGTCGGTGACGCCACCGGTGACGAGGTTCCCGTCGGACAGCGTCCGGGTGTCCACCCGCACCCACTTGTCGGCGGGCACCCCGGCGCCCCGGTTCTTCATGAACAGCGCGCCCGGAGCGAGCAGCTCGGTGATGGGCCGGCGCACCGACGTACCGGACGGATCCTGCGGCAACAGCACCTTCAGCCGCCCCAGCCGCTTCCGGTAGTCGTACACGCCCTCCCCGCGGATGGTCACCCGGGTACCGCCGGTGGCCATCTCCATCGAGGTGCGCGCCTTGGAGCTGCCCGCCTCCACCAGCGCGTCCGCGGCCTCCCGCACCACCGCCACCGCCGCCGAGCCCCCGGACGAGTCGCCGGTCGCCGCCCCGCTCCTGCCGCCGCACCCCGCGAGACCGCCGAGCAGCAGACAGCCGACAGCCCCGAGGGCCACGACCGCACCACCGGCCCGCCCACGCCGCAGTTCCCGTCCTGCCATGCTCCGCCTACCCCCGCTATGTCCGACACGGGCCGTCTGTCCTCCCGGTTAACGACAGGTGGGGGACCCCGTCACGCAGACACACCCGGAGCGGTACCTTTGTCGCGTGGAACAGCAGGGAGCCCCGGTAAGCCTCCAGGAACACAGGACAACCACCTCCGAGCAGGGGCGCTTCTGCGTCGCCCGCTGCCTCTGCGGCTGGCGCGGCCCCGCGAGGAGAGCCAGAAGCCAGGCCCGTACGGACGCCCAGAAACACTCGGTGGAGTGACCCTGACCGGGGAACCACCCCGGGGCCACTCCACCTCGTGACACACGTCACACATCACACGGGACGGCGGGCTACGCCGCCAGGTCGCGCTCCCCCGGCCCGGACTGCCGGGCCTCTCCGGGGTTCACCCGCGCCCCGGCCCCGTCCCCTTTGATCAGCCACGCCCCCCGCCGCGACTGCTCGATCGCCCGCATCAGCGGGGTCAGCAGCGCCATGGCGGGCGGCGACAGCAGCAGCGCGACGGCCGTGCCGAGCGCGAGTCCGCCCACGACGTCCGTCGGGTAATGCACCCCCATGTAGACCCGGATGAACCCGCCCAGCACCCCGAACACCAGGCCGATGAGCCCGAGCCGCCGATTGGCCAGGAACAGCCCCACCGCCAGCGCCATGCAGAGCGTCGCGTGGTCGCTGACGAACGAGTAGTCGGTCTTGCCGTCGACCAGGACCTCGAGCCCCTCGTGGTCCAGGAAGGGCCGGCGCCGCTCCACGAACTCACGTATCGGCACGTTCACCAGGACCGCGACGCCCGCCGCGAGCGGGGCCCACACCAGGGCGGCCACGGTCGGGGCCGCGTCCTCGCCGCCCCGCTTCCTGACGCCCCACCAGCACCACACCAGCATCCCCAACAAGGCGAACAGCAGGCCGAACTCGCCCACGAACTCCATGAGGTGGTCGAACCACGGCGGTGCGGCCTTCGCCAGGCCGTTGATGTCATAGAGCAGGTCGACGTCGGGGTTCGACCCGGAATCTGCGAGTCCAGCCATGGTGCTGAGGCCCCTTCGTCATCTCTTTCCTCCGGCGCACCGTGCGTACGCCGCTACCCCACCCCCGTGGTGTAGAACCGCTGGCCTGTTCGGCTACGACAACAGGAACGCACGGCCCTGGCCGATACGTTCCGCCCTCTATCGAATGATCACTCAGACGTTATCGAAGAGAGATGCGTCGTCGCAGCTCAGGGGGCTGGTTCAGGCACCGCTCAGACCGTCGTGGGGAGTGCTTTCGCGCCATCTTCGGTGACGCGGGTGGCACCAAAGTAGTCAGGTGTGTCGATCGGGTCGAATCGGATCACGGCACCCGGACGCGGCGCGTCGATCATGTACCCACCGCCGACGTAAATGCCCACATGCCGGATGGCCCGGGAATCGGTGAGATCGTCCGAGAAGAAGACCAGATCGCCGGGGAGCAGTTCGTCCCGCGCGGGGTGCGGTCCCGCGTTGTACTGATCGTTCGCCACCCGCGGGAGCGTGATCCCCACGCTCTCGTACGCGGCCTTGGTCAGCCCCGAGCAGTCGAAGCGTCCTCCCTGGTCAGCGGTGCCGTTACCGCCCCAGAGGTAGAGCGTGCCGAGCTTCTTCTGCGCGTAGTCGATGGCCCCGGCGGCCTGCCTGGAGGGGTCGACCCGGCCGACCGGCGCGGCGAAGCTCTCCTCCAGCGAGAGGATGCGCTTGACGTAGTTCTGCGTCTCCTTGTACGGCGGCACACCGCTGTACTTGATGACCGCGTACGCCCCGGCGTTGTACGAGGCCAGCATGTTTTCGGTCAGATTCCCCGGCACGTCCTTCACATAGCCCGCGAGGGCGCAGTCGTACGTCGCCGCCGAGGGAATCGCGTCGTTCGGGTCCCATACGTCCCGGTCGCCGTCGCCGTCCCCGTCGACACCGTGGGTGGCCCAGGTGCCGGGGATGAACTGGGCGATGCCCTGCGCCGCCGCGTGGCTCTGCGCCCTCGGGTTGAACCCGCTCTCCTGGTACAACTGCGCGGCGAGCAGCGCCGGGTTGATGGCCGGGCAGAGATTGCCCCACTTCTGCACGAGGGCCTGGTACGCGGCCGGCACGGTCCCCTTCGCCAGCGTCTTGGCGGCACTTCCGCCGGCCCCGCCCGCGAGGTTCCCCGCGACGACGAAGACGCCGACGGCGAGCACCATGACGAAGGCGAGCGCGGAACCCACAGCGACGCCTGCCGCGATCCAGGCCTTACGCACCGTCAACCGCCCCTCGCCGTCCCGGAGTCCGCTGCCCACGTCAGCGTCACGTCAGCATAGAGGCGCCCGCCCCTCTCCGGGGTGATCACGGGAGGGACGGGAACACCTGTGCCGCGTGGGACAGGACGCACGGCATCAGCCGCACTCCGCCCACAGGACCTTCCCCCCGGTCAGCGCCCCCACACCCCACGAGGACGCGCAGGCCCGCACCAGCGGCAGCCCCCGCCCGTTCTCCGCCTCGTCCGGCGGCACGTCGAGCGGTGCCCCCTCACCGAACCCGGGAGGCACCCGCGGGTCGGTGTCCCACACCCCGATCCGCAGCCGCCCGTCCTCGGCGGCGCGCAGCCGCAGGGCGTAGGGGCCGGTGGTGTGCACATGGGCGTTGGCGAGGAGTTCGGCGGCCACCAGCTCCGCGGTGGGCACGAGCTCGGCGAGGCCGTGCGCCCCCAGCACGGTCCGCAGGGTGACCCGCGCGATGCGCGGAGCACGGGGGTCGTGCGGGAGTTGAAGAACGTACGACCAGGGCGGGTTTACGGTGGGCATGGAAGTCTCCGATCACCGTGGGAAGTTGGAGGATTGCGTACGGTTGCTCCCCAGTGGCATGCCGATCCGTCGACCAGTGCACTTCTGGGGTGGGGCGCCACGAAGGAAGCTAGCAGTCAGGGACTATTTTCTTCGTCCCGATCGGAGCTATAACTACTCTTTCCACCTGTGTGGGTGACGAGTGGTACGGAGGAGCGACGGGCATGCCCGCGAGAACCAACCCCACTGCCCGGCAGCGCCGCTTCGGTGTTGAGCTGCGCAAACTGCGCGAGCGCGCCGGCCTGACCTCGACGGAGGCCGCACAACTCCTAGGGACCAAGCAAGCCCAGGTCAGCAACATGGAGTCAGGACGACAGCCAGTCAGCGCCGATCGCGTGCGCACTCTGGCCTGCCAATACGACTGCCCCGACAAGGACCTCGTCGAAGGGCTCGCCGCGATGACCGGCGAGCGCCGACGCGGCTGGTGGGAGGAGTACCGGGACATCCTGCCGTCGGGTCTGCTGGATCTGGCCGAGCTGGAACACCACGGCACCGCCCTGCGCACTGCCCACACCTCCGGCATTCCGGGCCTCTTGCAGACGATGGACCACGCCCGCGAGGTGTTCCTCCAGGTCGTCCCCGACCTGTCACCCCCTGATGTGGAACACCGGACCTCGTTCCGCATCAAGCGCCAAGCCGTCATCTTCCGCCAGCAGCCGGTCCCCTACCAGGCGATCATTCACGAGGCGGCCCTGCAGATGAGGTTCGGCGGGCGGGATGTGGCCAAGCGGCAGCTCAAGCACCTGCTCAAGATGAGCGAGCACCCCAACATCTCGATCCACGTCATCCCCTTCGACGCGGGCGGCTTTCCCGGAGCCGGACAGCCGATCTACTACGTGCACGGCCCCGTGCCGCCGCTCGACACCGTCCAACTCGACCAGTCCCACGGCATCGCCCTGTTGGATGCCGACGCCCAGCTGGAGAAGTACCGCAAGGTCCTCGATCGTCTGCTGGCCCTCAGCCTGATCGAGATCGAGTCCCGGGCCCTCATCCACCGCATCATCCAGTCCATCTGAGAGGCAGTCACTCCCATGCCCCACTGGCAGAAGTCCTCGTACTGCGGCGAAGGCGAATCCTGCATACACGTCGCAGCCACCACCGCTCCCCGGGCGGCCATCCACATGACCGAGTCCGCCGATCCCAGCGGAGCGATACTCACCGCCACGCCGGACGACTTCCTGAGGCTCCTTCAGGTGCTCAAGGGGGAACGGGAGGTGACCGCCCACCGGCCCACCGCCATCGACGTGACCGTCGACGACGACCTCACCGTCCGCATCCACGCCGACGCGACCCCCGGGACCACCGTCACCACGGACCGACACCGGTGGGACACCTTCGTCCTCGGCGTACGCGCGGGTGAGTTCGACCATTTCGTGGCCCAACCGTGATACACAGAGTGACGATACGACTCATCACTCATCGGCTCGCTCCCCTCCCGGGGACCGGCGCGCGCCGGTGAGAAGCTTTCTTCATACGAAACCCGCCAACTAATGACGCCGAGTCGACGTCCGACGGCGTCATCGTCGGCGACAATGAGGCCTGACCTCTGCATGCCCGCAGAGGGCACGGAACGACCCGACAGGGGCGGTGACTTACATGTTCTTTGCGGCCGACGAGGGAGACATCAACACCATCATCGGCGGGATCGCTCCCGACTGGGGCCCCTTCGGCAGCTTGGGCAACGAGGCCAAGGTCATGATCGAAGTGGTCATGGCGCTCGCCATCCTGATCTGCCTGGGCATCGCCATCTGGGGAGCGGCGAAGCAGCGCATCGGCGCGACGGCGCTGCGCGACACCTTCAGCGCGGAGCAGGGCAAGGGCCTGATCATCGCGGGCCTGACAGGGGTCTTCATCATCGGCTCTCTGGGCACGGTGTTCACCATCGTGTACGGAATGGCCGTGTAGGGGACCCCCATGCCTCCGACCGGGCCCGTCCGGCCTCTCCTTCCACCCCACCCGCCCGTCGCGCCCACCGGCTGAGGTTGCGTTTCCCTGATGTCGACTCATAACACCGCGCCCGCGCGGGGACCAGCACGGCTACCGTCGTACAAGGAGTACGCGGAGTACGAGGTGTTTCCGCACGACGCTGAGGGGGCGTACGCGGCATGAGTCTCGGAGACGAACACGGGAGCTCCGGCGGGTACGGCGGTACGGGCCAGACCCACACCCGCCTGCCGGAGGCGGACGTCAGCCCGTACGCCGGTGGGCGCAGAGGTGGCCGTACGTCGTCGCGCAGCCTGGTCACGGTGGTCGGCGTGGTGGTGCTCCTGATCGCCGCGATCGCCTTCGCGAACCGTGGAGGAGACGATTTGCCATCGGACGAGACCGACGACTCCCCGAAGGCGGCCGCGACGGCCCCCTCCGGGGAGAAGCCGGTCCAGTCGAAAACGGCAGGCATCCCCTCAGGCTTCGCCCACAACCGCCAGGGCGCGGAGAGCGCGGCGGCGAACTACGCGGTGACGCTGGTTTCGGCCGACATCCTCAAGCCCGCTCAGCGGAGCAGGATCGTCCAGCAGCTCTTCGTCGCCGACAAACAGGCCTCCCTGGAGGACCGGTTCAACAAGGCGTACAGCAAGGAGTTCCTGAGCAACATCGGTCTCGACGAGAAGGGCGAAGCGGCCCCGGGCAGCACCTACGTCTCGCGCACCATGCCGGTCGGAACGAAGGTCACGAACTACTCGGACGCAGCCACCGCCGTCGAGGTCTGGTGCTCCGGCGTGTTCGGCACCACCGGTGAGAGCACGACCAACCCGGTCACCAGCGACTGGTTCACCATGACCCTCCAGTTGCACTGGGCGGATGGCGACTGGAAGATCGACAGCTTCTCTCAGAAGGACGGCCCCGCGCCCGTTCCGGGAGACGACAAGGCGTCCACCGCCGAGGAGATGGCCAAAGCCGTCAAGGAGTACGGAGGCTTCACCTATGCCCGGTAGCCAACGCCGCGTACTCAAAGTCGCCGCCATCGTCACAGCCGCTCAAGCCGCAGTCCTGCTGCTGGCCACCCGGGCCGTCGCGGCCCCCACTCCGTCACCGACCCCGTCGGACAACAACTGCGAC